>NZ_FOQW01000005.1:0-394914 GCF_900113845.1 Methylobacterium brachiatum
CGCTTGATGTCGGCGTCGACCATCTCGGTGATCAGCGACTCGAGGCTGGTCTGCGCCTCCCAGCCGAAGGTCGCCTTGGCCTTGGCCGGGTTGCCGAGCAGCACCTCCACCTCCGCCGGCCGGAAGAAGGCCGGGTCGATCACCAGGTGGTCGTCGATGTTCAGCCCGACATGCTTGAACGCGATCACGCACATGTCCCGCACCGTCGTCGTGCGGCCGGTGGCGATCACGTAATCGTCCGGCTTGTCCTGCTGCAGCATCAGCCACATCGCCTGGACGTAGTCCCGGGCGTGGCCCCAGTCGCGCTTGGCGTCGATATTGCCCAGCCGCAGCTCCTTCTGCTTGCCGAGCTTGATCCGCGCCACCGCGTCCGTGACCTTGCGGGTGACGAACTCGACGCCCCGCAGCGGGCTCTCGTGGTTGAACAGGATGCCGTTCGAGGCGTGCAGCCCGAAGCTCTCCCGGTAGTTGATCGTCATCCAGTGCGCGTAGAGCTTGGCCACGCCGTAGGGCGAGCGCGGGTAGAACGGCGTCGTCTCGCTCTGCTGCGCGTCCTGGATCAGGCCGAACATCTCGGAGGTCGAGGCCTGGTAGTACCGGGCCTGGGGGGCGACCGAGCGCAGGCATTCGAGCATGTGCACGGCGCCGAGGCCCGTCACCTGGCCGGTGAGCAGCGGCTGCTGCCAGGAGGAGGTGACGAAGGACTGGGCGGCGAGGTTGTAGATCTCGTCCGGCTTGGCGGTCTGGACGATGCGCAGCAGGGCGGACTGGTCCAGCAGGTTGCCGTCGACCAGCTCGACATCGTCGAGGATGCCGAGCCACTTCAACCTGTGGTCGAACACCCCGGCATGGCTGGAGCGGCGCACGATGCCGGTGACCGTGTAGCCCTTCTGCAGCAGCAGCTGCGCCAGATACGCGCCGTCCTGGCCCGTAACCCCCGTGATCAGCGCGCGCTTGCCCGTCATGAAACCGTCCCGTCCCGTTGCTGCCCGGCTGCTACGACCGCGGCGGCCTGCGCGTCAAGGCGGGCCCAGAACGCGCATCGCCTTCGCGGAGCGGCGAGATCGGGCGCGGCCTTGCCCGTACCCGCGAAGAAATGCGCGGCCCTGGGCGAGCCCCCTGCACACGCCCTAGGGTTGGGTCAGCCAGGCCGCGACGCCGTCGACCGAGCGGAACTCTTCCAGCGCGTGGATCCGGGCATCGGGCAGCGCCGTGCGCGCCATCGTCGCCAGGGCGTGGCCGGGACCGAGCTCCAGGACCCGGTCGGCGCCGTATTCCCGGCAGGCGTCGAGGCAGGCGGCCCAGTCGATTGTGTGGGAGATCTGGCGGGCGAGCTTGTCGAGGCCGTCCTCGGGGCGGAAGATCGTGGTGCCGTCGAGCCCGCTGACCAGGCGGGGGGCTTCGGCGGGCGGGCGGCGCAGGGTGACGGTGGCGAGTGCGTCCCGGAAGGCCTCGCTGGCCGCCGCCAGCAGCGGCGTGTGCGACGGCGTATGGACCGGCAGCAGGATTGCCCGCTGCGCGCCGGCCGCAGCGGCGTCCCGGCACAGGGCGTCGAGGGCGTCGCGCCGACCGCCGACCACGAAGCTGTCGGCGGCGTTGCGGATGGCGAGGTGACAGCCGTGCCGGAGGGCCAGGGCGTCGAGCGCGTCGCGGGTGAGGCCCCGGATCCCGGCGAGGCCAAATCCCTCCCCCGAGGCGGCGTCCATGGCCTCGGCCCGGCGGGCGGCCAGGGCGAGGATGTCGGCATCGGCAATCCGCCCGGCGACGCCCCAGGCGGCGAGGTCGCCGATGCTGTAGCCGGCCACGATGGCCCGGCCCGTGAAGCCCAACGCCCGCCAGGCGGCGAGCGCGGCGGTGCAGCACAGGATCTGGCCGGCCCGGTTGGCGTGGAGCGCGTCGCCGCCGCTCCGGGCGAGGTCGCGCGGATCGGTGCCGCCGAGGAGCGGTTTCGCAGCGGAAAACACCGCCTGCGCCGCGGGATGGTCGGCGGTGAGGTCGAACATCCCCGGATGCTGGCCGCCCTGGCCGGAGAGCAGGATCGCGACGCTCATGCGGGCTCCCGGGTTCGGAACGCGGCGGCCGGGCGCATCGCCAGGCCGTCCAGGCCCTTGGCCAGCACGGTCCCGCCCTCGGGTGCGTCGCGCAGCTCGTGCCAGTGCAGGCCGGTCCCGTCCGGCAGAAGGATCTCGCCGTCGAGGCGCATCGGGGCCTGTTCCGCGATGGTGGCGAGCCCGTCGAGCAGGCCGGTCGATACCGGTTCCCGGCAGGGCCAGAGCAGGTCGAGGTCGGAGTCGGCACTCAGGTAGGTGAGCCCGGTCACCGCCTGCCACAGCAGGCCGCCGAACGGGCGCGGGTTCAGGCCGTAGCGCTCGCCGAGGGCAACAGTAGCCGCGATCGTCGCCTGCCAGGCGGCGGGGGCATGGGCCGCGGCCTCCGCGAGGCTCGGGCTGTCGAAGCGGGCGACATGCTCGGCCGGCAGGGCGAGCCCGATCCGGCGCTTGCCGTCGGCGGGCGGCAGCGGCAGGCCGAGCGGCACCGCCGCGGCGCCCTCCCCCGGAACCCGGCGGCGGACGATCAACGGCCGGCCCGCCTCGGCCCAGCCGGCGAGATGCGGCACGCCCGCGAGATCGTCCCGGGTGCGGAGCCAGGACGCCCAGGCGTCGGGATCGGCGCGGACGAGGTCCTGCCGGGTGACGGTGTCGGGCCGGCGGGGCTCGATGGTTGGGTGAGGCATCTGTCCCATCCGCGATCGTTTCCTGGGGCGCCGGGACATACGATCTTCAGCCTCCCGTTCGGTCATGGCGAGCGCAGCAAAGCAACCCAGGGCAGCGCACGCTCTCAAGACGGAGCGCATCGCTGGGTTGCTTCGCTGCCCTCGCAATGACGGGTGCGGGTGCTATCGGCGCCCGGCCTGGGCGATCACGGCCGCGCTGATCCCCCGCGCCACCGGCCGGCCGCCGCGCTCCTCGCCGAGGCGGTCGCGGTCGTCGCCGGGCTGGAGGTTGGTGATCAGGTCGCGGATCTGGCCGTCGAGCGGCTTGGCCGGATCCAGAACGACGTGGACCGCCCCGGTCGCCACCATGTTGTCGATCCCGGGGGCGAAGACCGGCGTCGACTTCGCCATCTCCTGGAGCTTGTCGAGGGGCAGCTTGGTCACCTTCGCCACCGAGGGCAGGTCCATCACGCTCGGGTTGGCGCCCGGCAGCGCCGCCAGGATCCGGGTCGCCAGTGCGGTGGCGATGAAGGCGCCGGCGGCCGAGTGACCGTAGATCAGCCCGATGGTCGGGTGGCCGGAGCGGTCGGCGAGCAGCAGCGCCTTGGCGAGATGGGCCAGGCACTCGTTGAGCCCCAGGAGCTCGTCGCGCCGGCTCATGCGCTGGCTATCGGAATCGACCACCACCAGGATCGGCGCCTTGTCGCCGGCCCGGACCACGTCGAGCACGGCGCGGGACAGGACGAGTGCCCCATCGACCCCGAGAGGCGTGTCGCCGTCGACCCCCACGACATGAAGGGTCCCGTCCGCGAACGCGCCGCCCCCGGTGACGAGGCTGTCGCGCACGCTGACGGAATGGCCCTGCGGAAACAGCCCGGCCAGGATCTCAGCGAGCGTCATGGTCAGCCTCCCGCACGCGGGCCACGGTCTCGTCGAAGGCGCGCGTGTCCATGGCGGGCACCGCGTCCGGGTCGTTGACGCCGAGCCGGGCCCAGACATCCGTGGCGTCCCGGCAATCGCCGAAGCGTGCGAGGCGCGATTCGAGGCGCTCCTGCTCCGCCTCGAGCGTGGCGAGGTCGAAGGCGGGCGCCCGGCCGATCAGGTCCAGGGCGGCTTCGCGGAAAGCCGAGACGCTGTCGGCGCAGAAGGCGTCGGCCCCGCCGATCAGCCGGCGGTGCTTGCCGCCCATGGTCCGCCAGACCAGCGCCCGGTCGCGGGAATCGAACTCTTCCGCACCCTTGTTGGTCTCGATCACCTCGGGGCCCGAGACCGAGATTCGGCCGCCCTCGGAGACGGCGAGCCGCGAGCAGGTGCCAGCGATCAGGCCGCCGCCGCCGTAGCAGCCGGCCCGGCCGCCGATCAGCCCGATCACCGGGATGCCGGCCGCCCGGACGTCGACGATCGCCCGCATGGTCTCGGCGATGGCGGTCTCGCCGGCATTGGCCTCCTGCAGCCGGACGCCGCCGGTATCGAACAGGATCAGCACGGCCGCCGGCTTCAGGATGAGCGCGGCGCGCAGCAGGCCCACGAGCTTCGCGCCGTGAATCTCCCCGAAGGCGCCGCCCATGAACCGGCCCTCCTGGGCGGCCACGAGCACCGGCTTGCCGTCGAGCTTGGCCCGGCCGACCACGATGCCGTCGTCGAAGGCGCGCGGCAGGTCGAATAGCGGCAGATGCGGGCTCATGCGCCGCTCGGTCGGAGGCAGGAACTCCTGAAAACTGCCGGGATCGGCCAGCGCCACCACGCGCTGGCGGGCCGTGGCCTCGTACCAGCTCAGGGCGTCGGGATCGGTGCTCGCGGCGTGCGCGCCAGCCATGGTCAGGCCTCCATCAGCCGGGCGCCCTGAAGCAGGCGCAGGGACACGGTGTCGGGACGGGCGCCGCCGTCATTGATGCTGATGCGCAGGCCGCCGGGCTGGGCCCGGGCGACGAAATCCGCCACCACCGCCTCCCAGACGGGCCCGTAGCCGGCGATCGGCGTCTCGATCGCGACCTCGCAGGCATCCGGCGGCAACACCCGCTCCAGCAGGATCTCGAGGTTGCCCGAGGCCACCACGCCCGTGATGGCATTCGGCACCGAGCCGGGCAGCGGTTTTTTCGTGGTGTGGCGGAAGGTCAGGGATTCCATGGTCGGTTCCTCGCAGGACGTCCCGTCATCCAAACAGAACACCTCATCCTGAGGTGCCGGAGCGTAGCGGAGGCCTCGAAGGAGGCGTCCAGTGATCTCGGCGGCCCCCGGAGGCCTCCTACGTGGCCGGCCGACCCGCGGTCGCCCGGCAGCTCAGGATGAGGGCGCGGGTGGGAGAGGCCCGGTTCAACGCGCCTCCCTACCAGTTCCGGAACTTCGCGGGCGGCTCGTAGAGGCCCCCCGACCAGTGGACCAGATCCTTGATCGACTTGGCGGCGAGCAGCGCCCGGTCGGCATCGAGGGGCTCGATGCCCAGATCCTCGGGCCGGCGGATCACGCCGCGGGCGCGCAGCTCCTCGACCTTGGCTCGGTCCCGGCCGCGGCCGACATCGGTGTAGCCGGCCACCCCGCGGATCGCCTGCTCGCGCTCGTCCGCGTCGCGGCAGAGCAGCAGGTTGGCGATGCCCTCCTCGGTGACGATGTGGGTGACGTCGTCGGCGTAGATCATCACCGGCGCCAGCTCGAGCCCGATCTTTCTCGCCAGCTCCAGGGCATCGAGCTTCTCTACGAAGGTCGGCACCAGCTTCTCCCCGAAGGTCTCGACCAGTTGCACCACCAGCTTGCGGCCGCGCATCAGCGCGGGGTCGCCGACGACCTGACCTTCGCGGCCGGCCTTCATCCAGGCATCGGAGGGGTGTCGGCGGCCATGCGGATCGGAGCCCATGTTGGGCGCGCCGCCGAAGCCCGCCACCCGCGACTGCGTGATCGTCGAGGAATGGCCCATCAGGTCGATCTGCAGCGTCGCGCCGATGAACATGTCACAGGCGTAGAGGCCGGCCGTCTGGCAGAATGCCCGGTTCGAGCGCAGGGACCCGTCCGCCCCGGTGAAGAAGATGTCCGGCCGCGCCCGGATGTAGCGGTCCATGCCGACTTCCGAGCCGAAGCAGTGCACCTGCTGGACCCAGCCGGATTCGATCGCGGGAATCAGGGTCGGGTGCGGGTTGAGCGCCCAATGGGTGCAGATCTGGCCCTTGAGGCCCAGCTTCTCGCCGTAGGTCGGCAGGAGCAGCTCGATCGCCGCCGTGCCGAAGCCGATCCCGTGATTGAGCCGGCGGATGCCGTACTCGGCATAGATGCCCTTGATCGCCATCATGGCGATCAGGATCTGGGTCTCGGTCATCGCCGCCGGGTCGCGGGTGAACAGCGGCTCCACGTAGAACGGCGTGTCGGCCTCGACCACGAAGTCGACCCGGTCGCCCGGGATGTCGACCCGCGGGACCTTGTCGACGATCTGGTTCACCTGGGCGATGACCACGCCGTTCTTGAAGGCGGTGGCCTCCACGACGGTGGGCGTGTCCTCGGTGTTGGGGCCGGTATAGAGGTTGCCGTCCCGGTCGGCCGAGACGCCGGCGATCAGCGCCACGTGGGGCGTGAGGTCCACGAAATACCGGGCGAACAGCTCGAGGTAGGTATGGACCGCGCCGAGCTGGATCTGGCCGCCGTAGAGCATCTTGGCGATGCGCGCGCCCTGCGGGCCGGAATAGGAATAGTCGAGCCGCTTGGCGATGCCGGTCTCGAACACGTCGAGATGCTCCGGCAGCACGATCCCCGACTGGACCATGTGGAGGTCGTGGACCTTGCCCGGGTCGCAGGCGGCGAGCCCCCTGGCCAGGCAATCCGCCTGCTTCTGGTTGTCGCCCTCCAGGCAGACCCGGTCACCGGGGCGGAGCACCGCCTCCAGCAGGTCAACGACGGACCCGGCCGGGACCACCTTGCCGTCGGCATGGGCACGCCCCGCCGCGATGCGGGCGTCGCGCGCCTCTCGTTCGCCGCGCCACTGGGTCATCCGGCGTCCCCTTCGTGTATGCAAAAACCAGGGTATGTCCCGGTTTGCGCATTTTCTACCCCGTTCCAATCACGGTTTCGTATACGGGATTGCCGAAGTGTCAATATCTTGCATACTGGCCGACAAGCAACAAACGACTGATTCGGGAAGGAAACGCCCCATGCCGAGCGCGTCGAGACGGGCGCAGCGCTGCGCCGAGACCGGTCTTGCCGGAGGGCAACGCCGATGATCGTCCTGGGTGTCGCCCTCCTGGCCGCGTGCACGCTGATCGGCGTGTATCTCGGCGATCTCCTCGGCGTCGCGCTGGGCGTGAAGGCCAATGTCGGCGGCGTCGGCATCGCCATGATCCTGCTGATCGTCGCCCGCCTCTGGCTCTCCCGTCGGGGCAGCCTGACCAAGGGCGTGCAGTTCGGCGTCGAGTTCTGGGCCGGCATGTACATCCCGATCGTGGTCGCCATGGCGGCCCAGCAGAACGTGGTCGCGGCGGTGAGCGGCGGCCCGATCGTGATCATCGCGGCCACCGGCTCGCTCGTCCTGTGCTTCGGCGCCGTGGCGCTGCTGAGCCGGATCGGCCGGCGCGACCCGGGCAGCCCGGAGGTCGAGCACGGCGGGTCGGTGATCGGCGGCCAGGCGGATCCGATCGTGGGCGCACCGCCCGCGATCCCGGCCGCGAGACGGGGGTGAGCGCCATGGAATTCGGACATGACGTCTGGCACGGCATCGAGCACGTCTTCATCGAGCAGAGCTTGGTGGCGGCCTTCGCGGTCGTGGGCGCCCTGATCCTGGTCTCCAACCTGGCAGCCAAACGCTTCACGAAGGGCCGCGTTCACGGCTCGGCCATCGCGATCGTGCTGGGGCTGGCGCTCGCCTATCTCGGCGGCCTGTATACCGGCGGGAAGAAGGGCATCGCCGACATCCCGGCCCTGGCCGGGATCGGCCTGATGGGCGGGGCGATGCTGCGCGACTTCGCCATCGTCGCCACCGCCTTCGAGGTCGACGTGACCGAGGCCCGCCGGGCCGGGCTGATCGGCGTGCTGGCGCTGGCGCTCGGCACGATCATCCCGTTCCTCGTCGGCACGCTCACGGCCGTCGCCTTCGGCTACCACGACGCGGTCTCGATCACGACGATCGGCGCCGGCGCGATCACCTACATCGTCGGGCCGGTGACCGGGGCGGCGATCGGGGCGGATTCCACCGTCATGGCGCTGTCCATCGCCACCGGGGTGACCAAGGCCGTGATGGTGATGGTCGGCACGCCGCTGGTGGCCAAGCTGATCGGCCTCGACAACCCGCGCTCGGCCATGGCCTATGGCGGCCTGATGGGCACGGTGAGCGGGGTCGCGGGCGGGCTCGCGGCCACCGACCCGAAGCTCGTGCCCTACGGGGCACTCACCGCCACCTTCCACACCGGAATCGGCTGCCTGGTCGGTCCCTCGATCTTCTACTTGACGGTGCGGGCGCTGGTCGGTTGAGGATCCCCGGGGCGCGGGACCAGTTGATGCACGGCGAATTCCAGAAGATCGACAGCGGGCTGCTCTCGGACCGGATCCGCAACGCGCTCACCGACGCGATCACCGCGGGCGAGCTCCAGGCCGGCACGGCGCTCGACGAGCAGAACCTCGCCCAGCGCTACGGCGCCTCGCGCACCCCGGTGCGGGAGGCGCTGCGCCAGCTCGCCGCCTCGGGGCTGGTGGAGGTCCGGCCGCGGCGGGGCGTGGTGGTCGCCCGGCTGACCCCTGAGCGCATCGCCGACATGTTCGAGACCACCGCGGAGATCGAGGCGATGTGCGCCCGACTCGCGACCTACCGGATGACGCCGCTGGAGCGCGGCCGGCTGATGGACCTCCACGAGGATTCCGCCGCCGCCGTGGTGGCCGGGGACGTGGACGCCTACGACCGGCTCAATCGCGCCTTCCACGAGTCGCTCTACGCGGCGACCCATAACGGCTTCATGGCCGAGCAGGCCCTGGCAATCCGCGAGCGCCTGGCCGCCTTCCGCCGGACGCAGCTCCGCCACGCCGACCGGATCCGCCGCTCCCGGGACGAGCACGGCGAGATTCTCTCCGCCATCGCCGAGGGCGACGGCGAACTGGCCGCGAAGCGCATGCGGGCGCACATGCTGCGGGCCGCGGCGGCGTTGGGGCGGTATATCGCGGAGACGGTGGGTTGAGGGTGCGGGACGGGGCCTAACCCTTGGTCGACCTGAGGCCCAACCCCGCCGCATAGGCCAGCGCCGCGAAGAGCAGGCCGGCTGCGACGGCGTCCCAGATCCCCTCGGCCAACAGGGCGCCGATGAGGCTGACCGCAGTCGCGGCGGCGATGATCCCTGGTGCCGTCCAGATCCGATGCGTCCGGTCCGTCATCGGGCCGCTCCCTCGGATGCCTTCGCCCGGCTCGGGGGAGCAGCGGCTCGGGACGCCCGCGGCCGCCGGCGCGCGACCCAGAGATACAGACCGCTGCCCAGCACGATGATCGTCGCCAGGTCGAACAGGGCCCAGACGAGCTTGAGCGGCAGGCCGCCGTAATCCCCGAAATGCAGCGGCTGCGACAGGAACAGGGCCTGCACGTACCAGGGCATGGCGCGCATGTCGGTGAGGTCGCCGGTCCGCGCGTCGATCAGGGCCGGCTTGAGCAGCCGCGCCGTCAGCGGCGTGTTGCCGGCCATGAACACCGCGTAGTGATTGTTGCTGGAGAACGGCGTCCCGGGGAACGCGATGAACTGCGTGCGCATGTCCGGCGCCGCTTCCTGGGCCGTCGCCACCGCTTGGTCGAGGGAGACGAGCGTCTCAGGACGCGGCGCGTCGCGGTAGGGCGCGGTCATCTCGGCAAGCTGGCCCATCTGCCAGAGCTTGAGCATCAGGTCGGCCCAGGTGTTGACGGCGCCGGTCGTGCCGACAACGAGCGCCCAGACGATCGTCGCGGCGCCCAACAGGTTGTGCCAGTCGAGCCACTTGATCCGTGCGGCGCGGCCCCGGCGCACGGTGCCGAAATCGAGCTTCCGCATGAAGGGACCGTAGAGCACCACGCCCGAGACGATCGCGACGACGAACAGGAGCGCCATCACCCCGAGGAACAGCTTGCCGGGCAGGTCCAGGAACAGGTCGGTGTGCAGCTTGAGCAGGAAGCCGATCGGGCCGGCCCCGGGTGCCGTCTCCATTAGCACCTCCGCCGTGCGGAGATCGAGCCCCACGAAACTGTCGGCCGGAACCGTCTGGAGCGTCTTGCCGAGCCCGATCAGCACCGCATCGGGCTCGTCCTTGTCGAAGAAGACGAACTGCACGACCTGCGCCGGCCTCGTCGCCGCGGCCGTCGCCACGATCCGGTCGAGCGGAACGTGGGGCGTACCCGCCGGCATCTCGGGCAAGGGAGGCTCGTAACCGAGCAGGTGATCGAGCTCGTGGTGGAAGATCAGCGGCAGGCCGGTCAGGCACAGCATCAGCAGGAAGATCATGCTGATCAGGCTGGTCCAGGTATGGATCAGCGACCATATCCGGAAGGCACGCACACGCGGGGCGTCGGTCATCGTGTCAGGCTGCTCCTCTGCGGAATCACTCCGGAGCTTCCAGGAATGGCGCCTAAAAATCCATCTGTGCCGAGAGCAGGTATGTCCGCGGTGTTCCCAACGACAGGATCCCCGAGAAGCCCGACGACGCGTAATAGTTCGTGTTGAACACGTTCACGACGTCTGCACGCAAAGTTACGGGTTTCCCCCAAGATCCGATGAATGTGTAGCGTAGTCCGGTATCGAAGCGCGTCCAGTCCGGAACGACCTGTCGATTGCTCTTATCGTAGAACTGCCGGGCGGTATGGATGACGCGGCCGGTGGCGGTGACGCCGGGCAGTAGCCACGCCGGGAGATCGTACTCGCCGTACAGGTTGATCGTGATGTCGGGCACGCCCGGGGCGGCCTTTCCGTCGAAGGTGTGGCCGGCCGTCCTGACGAGGCGCCCATCGATCGCCGCGACGCCGCCGAGGAGCCGGAGGCCCGGGACCGGCTCGCCGAAGACGTTGAGTTCAATCCCGCGGTTGCGCTGGAGGCCGTTGACGGCAAACTGCAGCGTGGCCGGGTCCTGGGACGCGTTGGCCCGGATGATCTCGAAGAATGCGAGGCTGGTCCCGAAGGAACCGAAATCGTATTTCAGCCCGACTTCCTTCTGGTCGGCGACGATGGGCGGGAAAGTCTGGCCGGCATTCGGGGCGGTGATGGGCGCGGTCGGCGGTGCGGTCAGCGCCGCGACGTAATTGCCGCCATCGACGTGGCGGCGAACCCCTGTTGCGCGAACAGCTCGGCCGCCGCCGTCAGGATGCGCGAACTGAGTTGTTCGGCTTCGTCCTTGGTCGGGCGGCCGCCGCGAGGCGATCTGACGGCGGCACGCGATCGCCCCGGCGCGGGCTTCTCGGAAGCAGGAACCGGTTTTGCTGGTCTCGTCTTACGCAACCCGGCATCCTCGATTGTCCCGGGCCGTGAACATTTCGGTCCGGTCAGGCACGTCTCATCGATATTGATCGATAGGGGCTAGCATCTCGATCCGACCGGAACGGCGCCCCCTGTGCGAAGAACGCCTCCCCTCTGCTGAGGGCCCACGGCGACATCCCGCCGTCTTACCTCACACCACCTCCCGCGCCACCCCTCCCTTCCCCACGCCGCTCCCACCCAGCGCATCGGCCAGCTGCCCGATCCGCTCGGCGGCACGCCCGATCCCGTCGGCGGCGCGGGCGGCGTCTTCGGCGCGGTTGCGCTCGGCGGCCTCGGCGGCCTTGCGCAGCTCGGCCGTCTCGGCCTCCAGGGCGGCGTGGCGGGCGCGCAGCTCGGCCAGCTCGTCGGCGATGGTGAGGGCCGCCATCACCTGCAGGCGCATGTCGCCGATCTCGCCGAAACTCTTGCGCATCTCGCCGATGCGCGTGCCGAAGCTCTCGGCCAGCCCGGTGAGATGCTCCTCCTCGCCGGCGCCGCAGGCCATGCGGTAGAGCTTTCCGTCGATGGTCACGTTGATCTGGGGCAAGGATCGCTCCGGTGGGCGGCGCGTCAGGATACCGGTCAGGCGCGTCCGAGCACGCCCTGGACCGTCTGGATCGCGCGGTCGAGCCTCTGGCCGACCACGCCGGTGGTCGCCTCGACTGCGGCGAGCTGCGCGCTCGCCGCGTCCAGGGCGGCGGCGAGCCGGGCCCGGTCCTCGTCCATCAGCGCCAGCTCGGCATCCCGGTCGTCCGGCTCGGCCTCGGCCTCCAGGCGGCGGGCGACGACCGCGTCTAGGCGGGTCAGCGCGGCCTCCAGCCGGGCGAAGGCGGCGTCGATGGGGCTCGGGTCTGGGGGGCTCGGGTCTGGGGTGTCGTCGGCCATGGGGCTCCGCGTACCGCGCGCATCGCCCCGAAACGGGAGCGCCGGCTTCGGGAAGGACGATGCGTCAGGGAGGCAAGTTTCGACCGGATGCCCGGAGAATGCCAGCCCGAATTGTCGGCCGCGCCCCGGCGCGACGCCCGCGGGGCGCGACCGGTTCGGCGCGCGACAGGTCTCGCCGAGCGGCCCTCCGCGATCGCGCCGTGATCGCGGACGCCTTGATCCGTCACGTCTCAGCAATCGCCTGCGCCGAAGGCTGTTTATTGGATGTGGGATACGCCCGTGTTTGTCACAGGCTCGCGTTTGACAGGTCGAGGCGCCATGTTAGACAGCCGCGCGCTCTCGGAAGAGACCGCAAGAGACATGCCGGATGGCCGGTCCGTGACAGTCCCGAGACCCCTGCCGCCACCGTCGGAGCCGACGCGTGAGGGAAGCGGAGCCCGGCCTCTCCCGGCCCGGTTCATCGCAGGTTCAAACCCGCCCGCCCAGATCCGCCCCGCCCGGTCGGCCTGGACCCGGGCTGCCGAGACCGCGCCGAGGATCGTCCCCGCCGGTCCGGCGCGCGGTGAGCCGCATCAGGAAGGAGTGACGCCGTGACGAAGGTTGCCATCAACGGGTTCGGACGCATCGGCCGCAACGTCCTGCGCGCGATCGCGGAAGCGGGCCGCACCGACATCGAGGTCGTGGCGATCAACGATCTCGGCCCGGTGGAGACCAACGCCCACCTGCTCCGCTTCGATTCCGTGCACGGCCGGTTCCCCGGCGAGGTCGCGGTGGACGGCGAGTTCCTGGTGGTCAACGGCAAGCGCATCAAGGTCACGGCCGTGCGCAACCCGGCCGAGCTGCCGCACCGCGATCTCGGCGTCGACATCGCCCTCGAATGCACCGGCATCTTCACCTCGAAGGACAAGGCCAAGGCCCATCTCGACGCCGGCGCCAAGCGCGTCCTGGTCTCGGCCCCGGCCGATGGCGCCGACCTGACCGTGGTCTACGGCGTCAACCACGACAAGCTGACCGCCGAGCACCTCGTGGTCTCGAACGCCTCCTGCACCACCAACTGCCTGGCGCCGGTCGCCCAGGTGCTGGATGCGGCGGTGGGCATCGAGCGCGGCTTCATGACCACGATCCACTCCTACACCAACGACCAGCCGTCGCTGGACCAGATGCACAAGGATCTCTATCGGGGCCGCGCCGCCGCGCTCTCGATGATCCCGACCTCCACCGGCGCCGCCAAGGCGGTGGGTCTGGTCCTGCCGGAGCTGAAGGGCAAGCTCGACGGCACCGCGATCCGCGTGCCGACCCCGAACGTCTCGGCGGTGGATCTGGTGTTCACGGCCAAGCGCGCGACCTCCGTCCAGGAGATCAACGACGCGATCAAGGCGGCCGCCGCCGGCCCGCTCAAGGGCGTGCTCGGCGTGACCGACCAGCCGAACGTGTCCATCGACTTCAACCACGATCCGCATTCCTCGACCTTCCATCTCGACCAGACCAAGGTGATGGACGGCGTCTTGGTGCGCATCCTGACCTGGTACGACAACGAGTGGGGCTTCTCGAACCGCATGGCCGACACCGCCGTGGCGATGGCCAAGCTCATCTGACGCGCACCGCCCGTCGACCCGGAAAGGGACGGCGGGCGTCTTTCGGACCGAACGGCCCAACCTCGAACCAGGGATCATCCCGGGATGACCGACGCTTCGCAGGGCACGTCGAGCGGACAGGGCACTGTCGTGACGCCCGCGCCGAAACCCGTAGCCACCCCGGCGGCCGTGACGCCGGTTGCCACGACGCCGTCGCAGGGGCTGCCGGCCAGTCACCTCCTCGACCAGCTCGCTCGCATCGAGGACAAGTGCTCGCGGATCGAGGACAAGTACGCCCGCTCGGAGGCGCTGCTGTCCCGGGTCGAGGACAAGGTCGAGAACGCCGCCAACCGGATGAATGAATCCGCCCGGCAATCCGACCTTGCTGCCCTGCGCACCGAGATGCGCGGCTTGTCCGACCGCACCCGGCGCCTGCCCGGGACCGGCGCGCTGGTTTTGACCGCGGTGATCACTGCGATCCTCACCGTCGTGCTGATGGTCGCCGTGCAGCGCCTGAACCTCGACCGCCTGATCCCGGCGCCGGCCGCCACCACCGCCCAGTAATCGCAACAGGACCGCATGAGCGCCTTCCGCACCCTCGACGACGCCGGCGCCCTGACCGGCAAGCGCGTGCTGATGCGCGTCGATCTCAACGTGCCGATGGAGAACGGCCGCGTCACCGACGCGACCCGCATCGCGCGTGTCGTCCCGACGATCCGGGAGGTCGCCGACAAGGGCGCCAAGGTGATCCTGCTGGCGCATTTCGGCCGCCCCAAGGGCAAGCGCGAGCCCAAGGATTCCCTGGAGCCGGTGGTGCCGGCGCTGAGCCAGGCGCTCGGCCGCCCGGTCGCCTTCGCGGCCGACTGCGTCGGCGACGATGTGGCCCGGGCCGTCGCGGCCCTGAAGGACGGCGACGTCCTGCTTTTGGAGAACACCCGCTACCACGCTGGCGAGGAGAAGAACGACCCGGCCTTCGCCGACGCGCTCGCCGCCAACGGCGACATCTACGTCAACGAGGCGTTCTCGGCGGCCCACCGCGCCCACGCCTCCACCGAGGGCTTGGCCCACCGCCTGCCGGCCTATGCCGGCCGCGAGATGCAGGCGGAGCTCGAAGCCCTGACCAGGGGCCTGGAGGCGCCGCAGCGCCCGGTGATCGCGCTCGTCGGCGGCGCCAAGGTGTCGTCGAAGATCGACCTGCTGGAGAATCTCGTCGCCAAGGTCGACATGCTGGTGATCGGCGGCGGCATGGCCAACACCTTCCTGCACGCGCAGGGCAAGGCGGTGGGCAAGTCCCTGTGCGAGAAGGACCTCGCCGAGACCGCCACCCGCATCCTGGCGGCCGCCAAGAAGGCCGGCTGCAGGATCATCCTGCCGGTGGACGCTGTGGCGGCGACCGAGTTCAAGGCCCAGGCTCCCCACGAGACCGTGCCGGTGGATTCGGTGCCCGAGGGCAGCATGATCCTCGATGCCGGCCCGCGCTCCGTCGCCGAGATCAACGCCGCCATCGACGGCGCCAAGACCCTGGTCTGGAACGGCCCGCTCGGCGCCTTCGAGCTCGCGCCCTTCGATGCCGCCACGGTGGCCGCCGCCAAGCATGCGGCCGCGCGCACCAAGGCCGGCCAGCTCGTCTCGGTGGCGGGCGGCGGCGACACGGTGGCCGCCCTGAACCACGCGGGCGTGGCCGCCGACTTCACCTACGTCTCCACCGCGGGTGGCGCCTTCCTCGAGTGGCTTGAGGGCAAGGCCCTGCCAGGGGTCGAGGCGCTGCGGGCCAAGGGATGAGAACCGCGCGGCGGCATCGGGTGCTGGCCCGACAACGCCGCGCACCAATCAAGAAGTTGACTGCCCCAGCGAGGAGTTAAGGCAATGAGCGAAAATTTGGAAACGGTAACGATCGAGATTCTGAGGGACGTTCAGGCTAAGATCTTGCAATCTCGGACCGAGACGTTGGCGCGCCTCGACAACCTCGAAGCCACAATACCGAGGGATCAGAACCAGGCAGTCGCCGCGGTGGCGACAATGCGCACATCGGTTGCTGAAATCGATGTTTGTCTCAAAGACATCGACAACCTGATCGCCGGCCTGGACAACGAGGCACACTAGATGTCCGTCGCCGTGGGCGATCGGGCGGACCACCAGACGGTAAGCGGGAAGACAGACGACGATGGCACGGATCACCCTCAGGCAGCTTCTCGACCACGCCGCTGAGCACGAATACGGCGTGCCGGCGTTCAACCTGAACAACATGGAACAGGGCTTGGCGATCATGGCGGCGGCCGATGCCACCGACTCGCCGGTGATCCTGCAGGCGAGCCGCGGTGCCCGCGCCTATGCCAACGACGTGGTGCTGGCCAAGCTGATCGACGGCCTGGTCGAGATCTACCCGCACATCCCGGTCTGCATGCATCTGGACCACGGGAACAACGAGGCGACCTGCGCCACCGCGATCCAGTACGGCTTCACCTCGGTGATGATGGACGGCTCGCTCAAGGCCGACGGCAAGACCCCGGCCGACTACAACTACAATGTCGAGATCACCCGCAACGTCACCAAGATGGCCCATTGGGCCGGCGTCTCGGTGGAGGGCGAACTCGGCGTGCTCGGCTCGCTGGAGAGCGGCCAGGGCGAGGCCGAGGACGGTCACGGCGCCGAGGGCACGCTCAGCCACGACCAGCTGCTGACCGACCCGGACGAGGCGGTGAAGTTCGTGGAGGCCACCAAGGTCGACGCCCTCGCGGTCGCCATGGGCACCAGCCACGGCGCCTACAAGTTCACCCGCAAGCCGGACGGCGACGTGCTGGCGATGAACGTGATTGAGGAGATCCACCGCCGCCTGCCGACCACCCACCTGGTGATGCACGGCTCCTCGTCGGTGCCGCAGGAGCTGCAGGACATCATCAACCAGTATGGCGGCCAGATGAAGCCGACCTGGGGCGTGCCGGTCGAGGAGATCCAGCGCGGCATCAAGCACGGCGTGCGCAAGATCAACATCGACACTGACAACCGCATGGCGATGACCGGCCAGATCCGGAAGGTGCTCACCGAGAACCCGTCGGAGTTCGACCCGCGCAAGTACCTGAAGCCCGCCATGGAGGCGATGACCAAGCTGTGCAAGCAGCGCTTCGAGGAGTTCGGCACTGCCGGCAAGGGCTCGAAGATCCGGCCGATCTCCGTCTCCGAGATGGCCAAGCGCTACGCCAGCGGCGCGCTGGATCCGAAGATCGGCGCGCAGTAACGCGCCGGCCGGCCGGTTCGATGAGCAGCCAACAGCGCCTCGCCCTGCTCGGGCCCCACAACCTGGATGCCGACGGCATCGACGCCTTCGCGGCCGCGCTCGACGCGGCCTGCAAGGCGGGCGATGTCGCGGCCGTGATCCTGCGGCTCGCCGCCACCGACGAGCGCGGGCTCACCGCCCGGGTGAAGCAGATCGCGCCGATCACCCAGGGCTGCGGCGCGGCGCTGGTGGTGGCCTGCCCGGGCTTCACCGGCGACCTCGTCTCGGTGGCGACAAGGGGCGGCGCCGACGGGGTGCATGTCGACAAGCCGCGCGACCTGAAGGACCTGCGCGACCGTCTCCGGGACGGCCGCATCCTCGGGGCGGGCGGCCTCGAGACCAAGCACGGCGCCATGGAGGCGGGCGAGGCCGGCATCGATTACCTGATGTTCGGGGGCCTCTATCCGGACGGTGTCGCCCCCGAGGCCGAGACCGTGCTGGCCCGGGCCGAATGGTGGGCCGAGATCTTCGAGACGCCCTGCGTCGCGGTCGCCGCGGCACCGGACGAGATCGACCCGCTCGCGGCCACCGGTGCCGAGTTCGTGGGCCTGGAGAGCGGCCTATGGCTGAACGAGCCCGACGCCGTGGCCCGGGCGCAGGCCGTGCTCGCGGGGCAGGCCGCGTGAGCCTTCGCGTCCTGCGTTTCGCGGTGCTCTTGGTCACGGCGCTGCCTGTGCCGGCGCTCGCCGCCCCGGGTCCCCTCGATCCGGCCAAGACCGCCGCCCCGTCCGACAAGAAGGCGACGCCGGAACTTCCGAGCCCCTACACGCCGAACTATTCCCGGGGCGCCGTGCCGCCCAATAACGGCCAGCCGGCCGACCTCGCCTACGGCGCCTACCAGCGCGGCCAGTACGTCACCGCCTTCCGGGAGGCGACCAAGCGCATCGAGGCGAATCCCAAGGATGCGGCGGCGATGACGCTGCTGGGCGAGCTCTACAACCAGGGACTCGGCGTCAAGCAGAACCCCGTGAAGGCGGCCGAATGGTACCGCCTCGCGGCTGCCCAGAACGACGCCGCCGCGATGTCGTCGCTCGGCCTGATGGCGCTCGACGGGCGCGGCATGCCCAAGGACCCGAAGGCCGGCCGGCGCTGGCTGGAGCAGGCCACCGCCAACGGCTCGGCCACGGCGGCCTACAATCTCGGCCTGATCCTGATCGGCACCGGCGCCACCGCCGACGAGGCGGCGGCTGCCGCGCAGTTCCGCAAGGCCGCGGAGGCCGAGATCGGCCCGGCCCAGCACGATCTGGGCGTGCTCTATCTGCAAGGTCGCGGCGTGCCGAAGGATGCCAGCCAGGCGGCCCAGTGGTTCCGGCGCGGCGCCGATAACGGCGATCTCGCCAGCGAGGTCGAGTACGCGATCCTGCTGTTCAACGGCAACGGCGTGACCAAGGACGAGCGCTCGGCCGCCCGCTACTTCCTGCACGCGGCCTCCCGCGGGAACGCGATCGCGCAGAACCGCGTCGCCCGGCTCTACGCGGTTGGCCGCGGCGTCGCCAAGAACCCGATCGAGGCCGCGGCCTGGAACCTCGCCGCCGCCGCGCAGGGCCTGTCCGACGCCTGGCTGGACCAGACCCTGTCCGGGCTCAGCGGCGAGGAGCGTACCCGCGCCGAGCGGCTGGCCAACGAGCGCATCGAGCAACGGTAGCGCTGGGGCGGGAAGAGCCGGACCGTACGGGTTGGATCTCTCCCACCCACGCCCTCGTCCTGAGGTGTCCGGCGATCGAAGATTGCGGGGCCTCGAAGGAGGCCTCCGCTACGCTTCGGCACCTCAGGATGAGGTGTTCTGTTTAGAAATGCGTTCGCCGGGCGAACAGACCGGCAGCCTACCCCTCTGCCTTCGACCAATCGACGCCGGCTTCGAGCTCGGGCAGCAGGACCACGCTCTCCTGCTCGTTCGGGTCAGTCCGGGCGATCAACGCGGTCACCGGCTCGGTCTGGCTGCGGTTGTAGGGCAGGTGCGGCACGTCGGCGGCGATGTAGACGAACTCGCCGGCGCCGGCGATCACGTGGTGCTCCAGGTGTGCGCCCCAGAAGCAGCCCGAGATGCCCGACAGGACGTGGATCGCGGTCTCGTGCGATTCGTGCTTGTGGGCGTGGGCGCGCTCGCCGGGCGGGATCTCCAGGAGCTGCATGTGCAAGGCCTTGGCGCCGACCGCCTCCGCCGAGATGGCCGGGCGGTAGATATGGCCCTGCTTGCCGCGGAACGGCGCGCTCTCGCGCAGCACCACCAGGCCCGGCTTCCGGGTCTCGGATTCGTCGCTCATCACTCCCCCACCTTGAATGCGGGATCCACGGGGATCTGCATGCCGTTGACTAGGGCATTGGTCTGGTTCGCCATGCCGACCACCGCCAGGAACTCGCCGTGCTGCTCCGGGGTCAGGCCCTTCGCGCTCGCCGCGGCGGTGTGCGAGTGGATGCAGTAGGGGCAGCCATTGGCGATCGAGACCGCGATATAGACCAGCTCCTTGGTCAGCGGGTCGAGGCTGCCCGGTCCCATCACGGTCTTGAGGCTGGCCCAGGTCCGCTCCAGCAGGCCCGGATCGTTGGCGAGGCCGCGCCAGAAGTTGTTGACGAAATCCGAGCCGCGGGTCGCCCGGATGTCGGCGAACACCGCTCGCACCCGCGGATCGGCCTCCGCTTCGGCGTCGCTCCACAGCTTCACGGTGGCCATCGATCCCCTCCCGCCTCAGAGCTTGCACGCGCCCTCGAGCGCCCGGTTCTCGGCCTCGGTGAACAGCCGCGAGCGGATATGGAAGCGCTTTTCCCGGCCGTTTTCCAGCGAGAACATGCCGCCGCGCCCCGGGACCACGTCGAGCAGGATGTGGGTGTGCTTCCAGACCTCGAATTGCGGGCGCGAGATGTAGAAGTCCGCGCCGCCGACCGTGCCGAGATGGACGTCGCCGTCGCTGATGATGAAGTCGCCGACCGGGTAGCACATCGGCGAGGACCCGTCGCAGCAGCCGCCGGATTGGTGGAACATGACCGGTCCGTACTCGGAGCGAAGCTCGTCGATCAGCGACAGAGCCGCGGGGGTGGCGGTCACCCGCAGCGGCGTCCCGTCGGCCCCGGTTTGCTCCGCGGTGGTGGCTTCTTGCGTTGAGACCGCGCTCATACTGCCCTCCCGTGCTGAGTGTTGGATATGCGTGCTGGAATTCGAATTTCCACGACGCACAGGATTTGACCTGCTGCGAAAACGGACGTTCCCACCCCCGCCCTCATCCTGAGGTGCCGAAGCGATGCGGACGCCTCGAAGGAGCCTTCCAGCCGGCCGCCCGATCCCTGGAGCCCTCCGTCGAGGGCGCCGCTCCGCGTCGCCGCCTCAGGATAAGGGTTCAGAATTGGATAACCCTCGCGTCGGGATGGCGCCCCCTCCCCCGAACAAAAAACCCCGGCCGTGAGGCCGGGGTGAAGTCGGCTCGGGGGGAACCCGGACCGGAACTCAGAAGAATCCGAGCTTTTTGGCCGAGTAGCTGACCAGCATGTTCTTGGTCTGCTGGTAGTGATCGAGCATCATCTTGTGGGTCTCACGGCCGATGCCGGACTGCTTGTAGCCGCCGAAGGCCGCATGGGCCGGGTAGGCGTGGTAACAGTTCGTCCAGACGCGGCCGGCCTGGATCGCCCGGCCGAAGCGGTAGGCGCGGGTGCCGTCGCGGGTCCAGATGCCGGCGCCGAGGCCGTAGAGGGTGTCGTTGGCGATCGACAGCGCGTCGGCATCGTCCTTGAAGGTCGTGACCGACAGGACCGGGCCGAAGATCTCTTCCTGGAAGATCCGCATCTTGTTGTGGCCGCGGAACACCGTCGGCTGCACGTAGAAGCCCTCGGCCAGCTCGCCGTCCTTGACGTTGCGCTCACCGCCGGTGAGCAGCTGCGCGCCTTCCTGGCGGCCGATATCGATGTAGCTGAGGATCTTCTCCATCTGCTCGCCCGAGGCCTGGGCGCCGATCATCGTGGCGGGATCCAGCGGCGAGCCCTGGGTGATCGCCTCGACCCGCTTGATCGCCCGCTCCATGAAGCGGTCGTAGATCGACTCGTGCACGAGCGCGCGGCTCGGGCAGGTACAGACCTCGCCCTGATTGAGGGCGAACATGGTGAAGCCTTCGAGGGCCTTGTCGAAGAAGTCGTCGTCCTCGTTGGCCACGTCGGCGAAGAAGATGTTCGGCGACTTGCCGCCCAGCTCCAGGGTCACCGGGATCAGGTTCTGCGAGGCGTATTGCATGATCAGGCGGCCGGTGGTGGTCTCACCGGTGAACGCGATCTTGGCGATGCGCGGCGAGGAGGCCAGCGGCTTGCCGGCCTCGAGACCGAAGCCGTTGACGATGTTGATCACGCCCGGGGGCAGCAGATCGGCCAGCAGCTCCATCACCACGAGGATCGAGGCGGGGGTCTGCTCGGCGGGCTTGAGCACCACGCAATTGCCGGCCGCGATCGCCGGGGCGAGCTTCCAGACCGCCATCAGGATTGGGAAGTTCCACGGGATGATCTGGCCGACGACGCCGAGCGGCTCGTGGAAATGGTAGGCCACCGTGTCGTGGTCGATCTCGGAGATCGAGCCCTCCTGCGCGCGGACGCAACCGGCGAAGTAGCGGAAATGGTCGATCGCCAGGGGGATGTCGGCGTTGGTCGTCTCGCGGATCGGCTTGCCGTTGTCCCAGGTCTCAGCGAGCGCGATCAGATCGAGGTTCTCCTCCATCCGGTCGGCCATCTTGTTGAGGATGCGGGCGCGCTCGGCCGGGGCGGTGCGGCCCCAGGCTTCCTTGGCCGCGTGGGCGGCGTCCAACGCCTTGTCCACGTCGGCGGCATCGGAGCGGGCCACCTCGCAGATGACCTTGCCGGTAATCGGCGAGGTGTTCTCGAAATAGCGACCGGCGGTCGGGGCGACCCATTGGCCGCCGATGAAATTGTCGTAGCGGGCCGAGAAGGGTGACTTCGTCCGGGCGTCGCCGAGGAATTCCGGCTTGTTCATGGCTCTGTTCCCTCCATAAGCCCCGGCCTCGCGAGCCGCGGCTCTTGGGCTGAAGCTGGTACGCGGACCGCCGCTTATCTCAGGTCGGTCCGGTTCGGCTCGGATGGCAGCCAATGGCTTTTGGCTTGCCGAATCAAGGTGGACTTTTGGCCAGTGCGCGAGTGGGGCGAGTCTACGCCCTCCTGTTCAGGATCGCGAGGGGACAATTTTGGACCGGTTCTGATGTGCCCTGCAGCGACGCGAAGACCGGCCGGCCGCGGCGCCCAGCCGCCGATTGCTCGGCCAACACTGTCGCATTCCTGCAAAGCCGATGTGCTGACCTTGAGCGTTAGCTTGGCCGACGCTTGAGACGGTTCTCAGGGGCCCAGGGCGAACGGCAGAGCGAGCATCGCCACGGGCAACGCCGCGACCGCGGCGGCTCGCAGCCAGGCCGGCCGATAGGACATCACCGCCACGACCAGCAGCGCCCCCCCGGTCAGCCCGCCGATCCACTGCACCGGCCCGAAATTCCAACCGCTGCAGGCGACCGCTGCGGCGAAGGCCACCGCGAGTCCAGACCATCCGGCTGCCCGCAGGCTCCGGATGCGCGCCCGCGGCGCGGGGACCCGGAATGCGGCGCGGTGGTGCCGGTCGAGGCTAAGCGCCAGGGCGGCGAAGCTCGAGAAGCTGAGGCAGAGGCTCAGGGCGAGCGCGGAAGCGGTCACGCTTCCACCGCCCTGGACAAGGTCGGCCGGGCGACCCGCGACCGCTCCGGCCGCTTGGCCGCGAGCCGCGCGCCGACGGCGAGCAGGATGGCGACCACCAGCATCGCCGCGTCGAAGCCGAGGAACCGCGCCTGGCCCACGGTGAGCGTGTCGGCGACCGGGATGGCCAGGAAGGCGAGCGCCGCGATCCCCAAGGCGAACGGCCAGGCCTTGGCCTTCGGGTATAGGGACGCCACCAGGGCGGCGAGGATCCAGGCGGCGAAGAAGGTGCGCACCTCCCAGCCGGCGCGCTCGGCGAAGTCGAGGGGCAGCAGGCGATTGGCTAGGAAATAGGCGGCCAGACCCGTGGGAAGGCCGGCGATGGTGCCGAGATTCAGGACCCGCACCAGGCGCAGGCCGAAGCCCGCCGGGTTCGCGCCCTTCGGCGCCCGCGCGACGGTCCAGAGCACGAGGCCGGACGCGATGGTCGCCGCACCCATGATTCCGCAGAGGAAGAACAGCGCCCGCAGCGGCGTGGCGGCGAAATGCGCCTCGTGCAGGCCGACCATCACGGCGCCGGTGCGGGTCGCCGCGCCGACCTCGCCGGTGCGCGACAGCTCGGCGCCGGTATCGCCGGCATAGACGATCTGCGGATGGAGATGGGCGAGGCCGGGGGGCTCCTCGAAGAACGCCGTGACGCTCGCGGCCGCATCGCCCGGCATCGTGACCATCACGACCTCGGGCGCCTCGCCGTGGGCCGCCATCGCCCGGGTGACGATGTCGCCGAGCGGCATCAGGCTGCCGGGCTGGCCCGCGGGCTTGCGCGTCGCCGCCACGATGCCGGATTCGGCGTAATAGGCCAGAATATCGTGCTGGTAGGCTGCCTTCATGCCCCAGGGCATCAGCATCGGCCCCAGCTCGATGAGGCCGGTATAGACGATCATCAGGTGGAACGGCAGCGCCAGCACGCCGACGACGTTGTGGGCATCGAGCCAGCCGCGCTGGGCCGACTTGTCCCGCCGGAAGGTGAAAAAGTCCGCGAAGATGCGCCGATGGGTGATGATCCCGGTGATCAACGAGATCAGCAGGATCATGGCGCAGGTCCCGACGATCCAGCGTCCCCAGATCGGCGGCAGGCTCAGCTCGAAATGGAAGCGGTAGAGGAAATCGCCGCCCCGGGTGTCGCGCGCCTGAGACGCCTCGCCGGTGGCGGGATCGAGCAGCGCGTGGTGATACGGTCCGGCCGGATGGTTCCACCAATAGACCTCGGTCGACGGGTGCTCCGTGGTCGGAAGCTTGACGGACCAGGCCAGCGCATCGGGCATCTGCCGCTTCAGATAGGCCGCGGCGCGGGTCGCCGCCGTCGCCGGATCGGCCGTCGGCTCGCTGAGCTCCGGCCGCATCCAGTGCGAGATCTCAGCGCGGTAGTAGCTCGCGGTGCCGGTGACGAAGATCGCGAACAGCACCCAGCCGACCACGAGGCCGGACCAGGTGTGCAGCCACGCCATCGACTGCCGGACGCTCTTTCCGGGCCGGCTCATGAGGCCACCGCCGCCGAGAACGCCCCGGCGAGCCACAGGCCTCCGGCCAGCAAGGCTGCAATGCCTCCGAGGACCAAAGCCGCACGCGCCAGATTCCGCGCGGCGAAGACCCAGACGACCGCGCCGGCCATGATCGCGAAGCTCGCCAGCGTGCCCGTCGAGACCGCCTCGGAACGCGCCATCGGCAGGATCAAAGCCAGGAGAGCAGCCGACAAGGCCGCAACGCCGTAGCCGCCGACAGCGGCCAGCACCACGCGCCCGGCCACAGCCAGACGGTAGGTCAGCCCCGGCATCGAGCGGGCGCTCATCGCACGGTCTCCCGATTTCGTGATCCCATATCGCGGCCTAGCAGCGGCCGACCGGGACTCGCAACGGCTATGTTTGGGAACGATTCCAGTGTGGCGAGAGCCGCTTAGGCGGCCGGCCGATAGCCGCGACCGCCGGCTACGGGTTCATCCGGCCGCGCGCCGGATTTGTGCTTTCAACGGCGAATCGGTTCGCGCCCATCCGCCCTCTGCCCGACCTCAGCGTGTTCCGCCGACGCCGCTCCGGCTCGATCGCTGCAGCGCGGCCGCCGCGTCCCGCGCGCTCGGCGGCAGGTCCGGGCCGCTCCCGTTGCGGCCGGATTCGGCGCCCGGTCCGGTCGCGGGGGCGACGAAGCTGCGGTCGCGCCCATTGCCCCAGGCGTAGCCGGCATTCACCCCGGCATAGAAGCCGCTGAAATCCTCAGCCCGCGCGGCCGCGTGGCCGAGGACGAGAAGGATCGCGGGCATCAACACAGTACGCATGGCGGTCCCGAAACGCAGAAGGCGGCGCCCCCGGTTCGGGGACGCCGCCTTCCAGCATTCTCACGGATCGCGGCAGCAAGACGGCCGCGAAACCGATCAATCTTCGACGTTGATGCTCGAAGCTTCGCGACCCTTCTGCCCCTCGACGACGCCGAGGGTGACCTGCTGACCTTCGGCCAGCGATTCGAGGCCGGCGCGGGACAGGGCCGAGCGGTGGACGAACACGTCCTTGCCGCCGTCATTGACCGAGACGAAGCCGAAGCCCTTGGCGGGATCGTACCACTTCACGGTGCCGCTCATCTCGACCGACGGGCCGGAGGCTGCACGGCCACCGCCGCTGAAGCCGCCGCCGGCACCACCGCCGTAGCCGCCACCGCCGCCGTAACCGCCGCCGCCACCACCGTAGCCGCCGCCACCGCCGAAGCGCTCGCCGCCGAAGCCGCCGGTGCGCGGGCGCATCTCACGCCGGGGCGCGGGCGCCTCGGCCGTGGACGTGTCGACGCTGGTGACGCTCGTGACCTGCGGACCCTTCTGACCCTGCGCCGTGGTGACCGTCAGCCGGGTGCCCGGCATCAGGTCGGCGTGGCCAGCAGCCTCGACGGCGCGGATGTGGAGGAAGGCATCGCCCGAACCGTCGCCGAGTTCGACGAAGCCGAAGCCCTTCTCCTTGTTGAACCACTTGACCGTCGCATCACGCTCCGGCCCGGTTGCCACCGGTGCCGCGCCGCCGCGGGCCGGGCCACGGTCGAAACCGCCACCGCCGAAACCGCCACCGCCGCCGCCACCACCGAAACCACCACCGCCGTATCCGCCGCTGGGGGGAGCCTGATCAGGCCATCTCGGCTCGCCAGCCTCGTCGAAGCCGCGCTTCTGCGGCCCCCTGAAATCACGACCACGTCCCATCGAAAGCTCGCAAAAACCGTCCGCCGCCCTGGTCTCGAATACCGCGTGCGCGCCATCCCAGACAGCCCACGCCCCGCACTATCATTACCCCCGGTCGCGGTAACCAAGAATAACGCCCCAGTCCTGACGCAATCGGGCCTTGACCGCAAGGACCTTCTTGGCCAAGACGCGCCGGTTTCGTTACTTTCTTGCGGCAAACAACGCAGGGCGACGGGACGGCTCGTCGTGGCGTTCGCCTTGCCGACGAGGGCGTTAGCGAAACGCAAAGGCTGTTGGGCTAGACTCGCGTCGCGCCCCGTAACGGCACCCGGCCATGATCGCGACCCCGACATTCCCCGATCTCTCGGCCCTCGTCGTGGACGAGAGCCTCTACATCCGGCGAATCGTGCGCGACATGCTCATGCGGGTCGGCATCAAGCGCGTGCTCGAGGCGCCGGACGGCGCCGAGGCCCTCGGGGTGCTGGCCGAGAGCAAGCCCGATATCAGCATCATCGATTGGGACCTGTCGATTCTGTCGGGGGAGGAGTTCATCCGTCTGGCCCGTACCCCGACCACCTCCCCCTGCCCGACCATCCCAATCATCCTGATGCTCGCCCAGCCGCGCCGGAACGTGGTCGACCGCGCGGTGGCGCTGGGGGTCAACGAGATCATCGCGAAGCCGTTCTCGCCCAAGACCCTGTGGTCCCGGCTCGACGAGGTCATCAACCGGCCCCGCCCCTATTCTCAGGTAAAGAGCCTGCTGCGGCCGATCCCGCGCCGGACCAGCGCCATGAAGGCGGTCGCCTGAGTACGGTCTCGATCGGACGTTGCAGTTCCCGACCGACCCTGTAGGGTCTTTCACCAAGAATGGCCGAGCGCGACGCTCATGGCCGACCCGAAGGACCGACGGCCGCGCCGATGAGGGACGAGACCGCCGCGGCCGCGCCGTCCCGCCCATCGACCGGCGCAGCGCCGCTCCAGACTCCGGCCCCGCTGCCGGGCCGCGACCGGCGTCGCGTCGCCTACGCGGCGCTGGATCTCGGCACCAACAATTGCCGCCTGCTGATCGCCGAGCCGACCTTCAGCGGCTTCCGGGTGATCGACGCGTTCTCGCGCATCGTCCGGCTCGGCGAGGGGCTGGGCACCTCGGATCGGCTGAACGAGGCGGCGATCGAGCGGACCGTCGAGGCCCTGCGCATCTGCCGGACCAAGATGCAGACCCGGGGCGTCCGGCGCGCCAAGGTGATCGCCACCGAGGCCTGTCGCCTCGCGGTGAACGGCGCGGCCTTCGTCGACCGTGTCCGCCGCGGCGTCGGGCTCGATCTCGAGATCGTCGACCGGCAGACCGAGGCGTATCTGGCGGTCACCGGTTGCGCCGCGCTCGCCGACCCGGCGGCCGAATCCGTGGTGATTTTCGACATCGGCGGCGGCTCCACCGAGATCGCCTGGCTCGACGGCGAGGCCGCCAACCCGTCCACCGACCCGACCCTGCGGATCCGCGCCTGGGATTCCCTGCCGGTGGGCGTGGTGACCCTGGCCGAGCGCCATGGCGGGGCCGAGGTGACCCGGCGCATGTTCGAGGGCATGGTCGAGGAGGTGGCGGAAAAGCTGTCCGCCTTCGCGATCCGCGCGGCGGCCGCGGCCACGGCGCCGCATTTCCACCTGCTCGGCACCTCCGGCACCGTGACGACCATCGCCGCCATGCACCTGCGCCTGGCGCGCTACGAGCGGCGGCGCGTCGACGGCTTGTGGATGAGCGACCACGAGGTCTCGACGGCGATCGACGACCTGCTCGACACCCGCCTGGAGCAGCGGGCCGACAATCCCTGCATCGGACGGGACCGCGCGGATCTGGTACTGGCGGGCTGCGCGATCCTGGAAGCGATCCGGCGGGCCTTCCCGTCGGACCGCCTGCGCATCGCCGACCGGGGCCTGCGCGAGGGATTGCTGATGAACATGATGCGGGAGGACGGCGTCTGGAACCGGAAGGCCGTTCGATGAGGATTCGGCCATGACGGACCGGCGCGGGGGCGCGGGCTCCACCGGGGGCGTGCGCGGCGACCTCAAGCAACGGGTGAAGACCGGCCGCGGCCGGACCCTGTCGCAGAAGCGCTGGCTGGAGCGCCAGCTCAATGACCCCTACGTCGCCCGGGCCAAGCGCGAGGGCTACCGCTCGCGCGCGGCCTACAAGCTGATCGAGATCGACGAGCGCTACAAGCTTCTGCGGCCCGGCCAACGGGTGGTCGATCTCGGCGCAGCGCCCGGCGGCTGGTCGCAGGTCGCCGCGCGGATCGTCGGGGCCACGGGGCGGGTCGTGGGAATCGACCTGCTCGAGATCGAGCCGATGGCGGGCGTCGAGTTCATCACCCTCGACTTCCTCGATCCCGAGGCGCCGGAAAAGCTGACGACGCTGCTCGGCGGCCCGGCCGACCTCGTCCTGTCCGACATGGCCGCTAACGCCACCGGCCACAAGAAGACCGACCATCTGCGGATCATCGGCCTGGCCGAGACCGCTGCCGAGTTCGCCCGGGAGATCCTGGCCCCGGGGGGCGCCTACCTGGCCAAGGTGCTGCAGGGCGGCACCGAGAATGCCCTGCTGGCCGACCTGAAGCGCGATTTCACCGCCGTGCGCCACGTGAAGCCGGCAGCCAGCCGCTCCGACTCGAGCGAGCTCTACGTGCTGGCCACCGGCTATCGCAGCGTCGCCGCCCGAGCCGCGACGGCCGACGAGGCCTGACCCCGCCCCGATGCTGCTCGCTTGGGCGCTGTCGCTGGTCAATCCCGCGCCGCTGCGCCTGCGCCGGCGCGGCTACGTCCGACAGAGCGGCCTGCTCCACGCTCGGTCCCGCCGCTGCCGCGCTGCCTGGGCGCCGCACCTGGCGCGGGCGCGCAGCGTCATCCTCGCCGCCGCGGAGGCGACGGTGGGCCGGGGTTCGGCGGTGGTGCTGGGCTCCGGGCTCCTCGACGACGTGCCGCTCGATGCGCTGGCAAAGCTGTTTGCCCGGGTGACCCTGGTGGACGCGGTGCATCCCTGGCCGGCGCGGCTCGCTGCCCGGCGGCACGGCAACGTCGCCCTCGTGACCGCCGAGATCAGCGCCGGGCTGACGGATCCCGGCCTCGCGGGACTCTGCGCCGCCGCCGACCTGATCGTCTCGGCCAACCTCCTGTCGCAGCTGCCGATCGTCCCGATCGAGGCCTACGAGGCGCGGGGCCTGGAGGCACCGCCGCGGCTCGGCACGCAGATCGTCGAGACCCATCTCGCCGCCCTCGACCGGCTGGCGGGCCATGTGGAGCGGATCTGCCTGATCACCGACACGGTCCAGCGTGCGGAGGACCGGGCCGGGCGGGTGACCGACAGCCTCGACCTGATGTTCGGCGTGATGCTGCCGCCGCCGGCGGAGGCCTGGGATTGGGAACTCGCGCCGTTCGGCGAGGTCAGCCGGCGCCGCCGGCTGATCCATCGCGTCCACGCCTATCCGGATTGGCGCGCCGCCCGGGGCTGATCGGCTTCCGGGTTGTGGGCCGACAGGGTCATTGCGAGCGGCGCGAAGCGGCCCAGGGCGGCGCGCGGTCCCGGAATGCAGCGCATCGCTGGTTCGCTTCGCGGGCGCGCACGATGAATGCGAGCGGTGCATCGAAAAGGAAAAAAGCCGCCCCGGTTGCCCGGGACGGCTTTGTCTGACGGCGACGGCGCTCCGATTTACTCGGTCGGCGCGTCCTCGGTGGGCGTGCGCGCCTCACCCTCCTCCGGGGCGATCCCCTCGAAGCGCGGCCGACGGCGGCGACGCGGCTTCACGGGCGCCTCTTCGGCAGCGGCCTCGGGGGCCGGGGTGGAAGCCGGCTGCTCGACCGGCGTCGTCGCGGCCACGGGGCGCGGCGGCGTCATCAGGAAAGCCGGCAGGCTCGCCGGATCCTCTGCGGTGACCGGAGCCGGGGCTGCCTCGCGACGGCGCTCGCGGCGGGGCGCCGGCTCGGCCTGACGCGGCGTCTCGGCGCGGGGGGCAGCCTCGCCCCGGGGCTCGGCGGACCGGCGCGGCGGACGCTCCTCCGAGCGAGCCTCGGCCCGGCTCTCCTGCGATCGGTTCTCGGGCTGGCGAGCCTCCGGCCGCGCGGTCTCGGAGCGCCCGGACTCGTAGCGGTTCTGGTCGCCGCGGGCATCCTGACGGTTGTCCTGGCGGTCCTGGCGGTAATCCTGCCGGCCGTAATCCTGGCGCGCGTCCTGCCGGTTCTCCTGCCGATTGTCCTGCCGATTGTCTTGGCGATCCTGCCGGTAGTCCGGGCGCTGGTAATCCTGCCGCGGCGAATCCTGGCGCTGGTAGTCCTGCCGCGGCTGATCCTGCCGCCGGTAATCCTGCCGGCCGTTGTTGTCGAACCGGCGCTGGTCCCGGTTCTGGAACCGGTCTCGGCCCTGCTGGCGGCCGTCCTGGTTCGGCTCCTGGCGCATCTCGTAGGGCTGAGGCTGCTGGCCGGGATCGTTGTCGTCGTAGCCGTTATAGGCGTGGCCGTTCGGGCCCGAGCCGTTGCCCTGGCCCTCGTCGTCACCCTCGTCCATCTCGTCGTCGTAGGCGCGACTGGCATAGCCGCCGGTATTGGCCGGGCGAGTCTGCTCCTGGGCGCCGGAGACGATCCGGAAATAGTGTTCGCCGTGCTGGAAATAGTTTTCGGCCGCGACGGGGTCGCCGGCCGCCTGCGCGTCGCGGGCGAGCTGCGCGTACTTGTCGGCGATGTGCTGCGCCGTGCCGCGAATTTTGACGTCTGGGCCGTTGGATTCGTACGAGCGCGTCAGCGGATTCGGACCTTTCGGCCGGTTGCGGCCGCGCATCCGTCGATTCTGGTTTGGTCTCATCGGTCTTCAGTGACCCTCGTTCACGCAAACGACGTTCTTCGGGGCGCCCGGCGTCGATCTTCAGACGCGCTCCGGCCAAATGCACCCGGTGGAGCCGCACGTATGACCGCTCCGCGGTCCGCGCGTCTGCCTGACCATCCCTCAGCACCGCGCGCCCGGGCACAGACGCCAGAAACCAGTCGATTGTCAGGTTCGAGTGCTGTCGAACCGCCGCGCAGTCGCACGCGCGCTCAAGTCCAACGGTACGGGGGATCAGCGAACCAAGCGGCGACCAGAGATCGTCACCGACCTTACAGTCGTCCGTCTTAACGAACCGTTCGCGATCTTCAAGCGGAGTCTAGCGTTCCCAAGGAGATGCAACAAGCATTTTCTCAACGCACCGATCGTCGTTGCCGAGTTAGGCATCCGTGTGGCCGGAAGAAAGACCCGGTGAGAGGCTGAATGCCAGCACCCGGTCATGGCCCGCGAGGTCCCGGGTGAGACCGCGATCGGCGAAGCCGGCCCCGCGCGCGAGGGCGCGGACGGCATCGGCCTGGTCGTAGCCGATCTCGAACAGGAGCGTCCCACCCGGTGCCAGCAGTGCGCGCGCACGCACGCCCTCCAGGATACGCCGGTAGGCGTCGAGCCCGTCCGGGCCGCCATCGAGGGCCGCGCGGGGATCGTGCTGGCAGACGTCCCGGTCGAGATGCGCGATGAGATCCTGCACGATGTAGGGCGGGTTCGACACCACGAGGTCGAAGCCGCCCCGAAGGGCATCGCACCAATCTCCCGCCAAGAAGGCGGCCCGGCTGCCGACCCCGTTCGCCACGGCATTGTGATGCGCTACGCGCAAGGCACTGGGCGAACGGTCGAGGCCGATCCCGAATGCGTTCCGCAATTCGCTCAGCAGCGCCACCAGGATGCAGCCCGAGCCGGTGCCGAGGTCGAGGCAGCGCAGGGGCGCCGTCCGGTCCGGCACGGATGCCAGCACCGTCTCGACGAGGATCTCGGTATCGGGGCGCGGGACCAGCGTCTCGGGCGCCAGCTGGAACGGGAGGCCCCAGAACTCCCAGGCGCCGAGGATGCGCGCCACCGGCTCGCCGGCGAGCCGCCGCGCCAGGGCGGCGTCGAGGCGTCTCGCCTCGTCCGCGCCGAGGCTTTGGTCGCCGTCGAGCAGGAGGTCACGGGTTTCGAGGCCGAGAAGGCCCAGCATCAGGAAGCGCGCGTCGCCCGCGGCCTCCGCGATGCCGCCCTCGCTCAGCAGGGCCGTGCCCCGGCGCAGGGCGGCGCGACGCGACAGGCCCTGGCTGGTATCGCGCGTCACGGCGCCGCTCAGGCCATGCCCTCGGAGGCCAGCAATTCGGCCTGGTGCTCGGTGATCAGGGCGTCGACCACCTCGTCGAGCGCCGCGCCGGCCATCACCTCCTCCAGCTTGTAGAGGGTCAGGTTGATGCGGTGGTCGGTCACCCGCCCCTGCGGGAAGTTGTAGGTGCGGATCCGCTCGCTGCGATCGCCGGACCCGACCTGCGCGCGCCGGTCGGCGGCCCGGGCCGAATCCTTGGCGGTCCGCTCGGCGTCGTAGAGCCGGGCGCGCAGCAGGGCCATGGCGCGGGCCCGGTTCTTGTGCTGCGAGCGCTCCTCCTGGACGAACACCACGATGCCGGTGGGCAGATGGGTGATGCGGATCGCCGACTCGGTCTTGTTGACGTGCTGTCCGCCGGCGCCCTGGGCGCGCATCGTGTCGATCTTCAGGTCGGCGTCGTTGACGACGATATCGACCTCCTCGGCTTCCGGCAGCACCGCCACGGTGGCCGCCGAGGTATGGATACGCCCCTGCGTCTCGGTGTTGGGCACCCGCTGCACCCGGTGGGCGCCGCTCTCGAATTTCAAGCGCGCGAACACGCCCTTGCCCTTCACCTCGGCCACGACCTCGCGGAAGCCGCCGACCGTGCCCTCGCTCTCGGAGATCACCTCGACCCGCCAGCCCTTCGATTCGGCGTATTTCGCGTACATCCGGAACAGGTCGCCGGCGAACAGGGCCGCCTCGTCGCCGCCGGTGCCGGCCCGGACTTCCAGGATCGCGCTCTTCTCGTCGGCCGCGTCCTTGGGCAGCAGCATGAGCTGGAGCGCCCGGTGGGTCTCCTCGAGCCGCTCCTGAGCCTCCGGCTTCTCGTCGGCCGCCAGGGCGCGCATCTCCGGATCGGTGCCCGGCTCGTCGATCATCGCCTCGAGATCCGCCAGGTTCGCGAGCGCAGCCCGGTACGTGCGGATCGCGTCCACCACGGGATCGAGGTCCGACAGTTCCCGCGACAGCTGGATCACGGTCTCGGATTCACCCTCGCCCGTGGCGAGTTGCGCGGTGACGAATTCGTGCCGCGCCAGGATGGCGTCGAGGCGCTCGGTGGGAAAGGGGATCATCGCCCGTGTTTCTGCAGGTTTTGACGTCCGACGTTCCGGGCCGGGCGGGGTCTCGTCTCAGGGGTGCGAGCGCGGGATCAGGGAGCTGACCGACGCGGCGAGACAGGTCCCCTACCCGACACCGCTTCCCTTCGAGAGCGGAGGCCGCCGCGCATCGACCGAAATCGTCGTGGCTTTGCCGTACAACCCCGGCCGAACCTTCGGCAAGGGTCGCATGACGGGTTAGATAGGTACGCCGTGGGCATGCGCGAAGGCGGTGAGCGCCGGGCGCAGGGAATCGCCGTCCTGCATCCGGGCCATCTCGGTCTCGATCAGCTCCGAGACCGCACCCGCATGGAGGCTCAGCACCATCGCCTTGACCGGGCCGATGGCGGCCGGCGACATCGACAGGCTGCGGTAGCCGAGGCCGATCAGCGCCATGGCGTCGAGCGGCCGTCCACCGATCTCGCCGCAGACCGTCACCGGGCAGCCAGCGGCATTGGCCCGTTCGGCGATCAGCCGGAACGCGCGCAGGGCCGCGACGCAGAGCGGATCGAACCGGTCGGCGACCCGGCGGTTCTCGCGGTCGACCGCGAACAGGAACTGCATCAGGTCGTTCGAGCCGACGGAGAGGAAATCGGCCTCCCGGGCGATCTCGTCGATCTGGAACAGGAGCGAGGGCACCTCGACCATCGCGCCGAGGCGGCACTCGGTGGGCAGCTGGTAGCCGTGGCGGCGCAGATAGGCCTTCTCGCGCTCGACGATGCCGCGGGCGCGCACGAACTCGTCCACGGTGGCGACCATCGGGAACATGATCTTGAGCGGGTCGCCGTCGGCGGCCTTCAGGAGCGCCCGCAACTGCATCCGCAGCAGGGCCGGCCGGTCGAGGCCGATCCGGATCGCCCGCCAGCCGAGCGCCGGGTTCTCCTCCTCGAGCTTGGCCATGTAGGGGAGGATCTTGTCGCCGCCGATATCGAGGGTCCGGACCGTCACGGGCTTGCCGGCCGAGGCGACGAACACCTTGCGGTACAGCTCCTGCTGCTCCGCGGCCGACGGCATCCGCTGGGCGACCATGAATTGCAGTTCGGTGCGGAACAGGCCGACGCCCTCGGCCCCGGTCTCGTGCAGGTGGCTGAAGTCGACCAGCAGGCCGGCATTGAGCTGCAGGGCCACCCGCACCCCGTCCCGGGTCTGAGCCGGCACGTCGCGCAGCGCCCGGTACTGCTCCTGCCGACGGGCGCGCAGCCGCACCATCTCGGCATAGGCGGCCTCGACCTCCGGGCCCGGCCGGACATGGACCTCGCCGGCCACACCGTCGACGATGATGGCGTCGCCCGCGTCGCACAGGGCCGAGGCGTTCTCGACCTCGCCCACCGCCGGGATGCCGAGCGCCCGGGCGACGATGGCGACGTGGCTGGTCGGCCCGCCCTCCTCCAGCACGATGCCGCGCAGGGTCGAGGAATCGTAATCGAGCAGGGCCGCCGGGCCCATGGTGCGCGCCACCAGGATGGCGTTCTCGGGCAGGACCACGATCCCGGCCGCCTCCGGGCCGATCAGGGCCCGCAGCAACCGGTTGGCGAGGTCGTCGAGATCGTGCAGGCGCTCGCGCAGATACGGGTCCGACTGGCGCATCATCCGGGCGCGATTGTCCGATTGCACCCGCTCGACCGCGGCCTCGGCGGTCAGGCCCGAGGCCACCGCCTCGCGCATGCGCCGGAGCCAGCCCTTGTCGTGGGCGAACATCCGGACGGTCTCCAGCACCTCGCGCGATTCGGCGGTGCCGATCCGGTCGCCGCGCTCCACGAGCGCGTCGATGGCCGAGCGGACCTCCTCGATCGCCGCGTCGAGCCGCGCGACCTCGCGCTCGACATTCTCGGCGATCAGCGTCTTCACCACGACGCGAGGCTCGTGGAGCACCACGTGCCCGAGGCCGATCCCGTCGGCGAGCGCGATGCCGCGCGCGACCACCGGTCGGCGGGCGGCGGTGCCGGCATCCGGGGCCAGGCCCTCCAGCTCGCCGGAGGCGATCATCTCCGAGAGCACCATCGCGGTGGTCTGGAGCGCCTCGATCTCCTCCTCGGAATAGACCCGGTAGGTCTTGTTCTGGACCGTGAGCACGCCGAGCGTGTTGCCGGCCCGCAGCAGCGGCACGCCCAGGAAGGCGTGGTAGGCCTCTTCCCCGGTCTCCGGCCGGTACGAGAAGGCCGGGTGGTTCTGGGCGTCCGAGAGGGAGAGCGGCTCGGCGGTGCGCGCGATCAGGCCGACGAGGCCCTCGTCGGCGTGCATCCGCGTCAGGTGCACCGCCTCACGGTTGAGGCCTTCGGTGGCAAACAATTCGAGGGTGTTGTCGTCCCGCAGGACGTAGACCGAGCAGACCTCGGCGACCACGTTGGCGGCGATCAGGACGACGATGCGGTCGAGGCGCGCCTGGGGGCTGACCGGCTCCGCCATCGCTTCGCGGAGGCGGCGCAGCAGCAGGCGCGGGCCTCCGGGCGCAGCGGGCATCGGTTCGTCGTTCCAACGTGGCGAGTGGCCTTGGCGTCGACCACCCTGCAACCTTGGCGCCACCATCGAAACGGAAGGCGCCCGATGGACCGTGCCGCATGCCCCAGAGCACCTCTGGGATCGGCGGACCGGCCCGTGACTGTTCTAGTTCAAGACACCCGATCCGCTCCTGGATCCCGCCCGATCGGACACGATTCCAGGCTTTAGTCCAAGTCCTTGTTTCAGCGCGCGCCCGTCACCGAACCAGCATCCGTTCCGGCCCCAGGGCGCGCTAATCTAGACCCTCTCAGGCTCAGGCCTGATCCAGGCCGTATAGCGAGTGAAGCGTGCGCACGGCAAGCTCCGTATAGGCCGCGTCGATCAGCACGGAGAACTTGATCTCCGAGGTGGTGATCGCGCGGATGTTGATGCCCTTCTCGGCCAGAGCCCGGAACGCCTTGGCGGCGACGCCGGCATGGCTGCGCATCCCGACGCCGATCGCCGAGACCTTGACCACGTCGGTCGCGCCCTCGATCTGCGCATAGCCGATCTGCGGGCTGGCCTGGTCGAGGATCGCGCGGGTGCGCTCGTACTCGGCGGCCGGGACCGTGAAGGTCATGTCGGTGGTCGACTGGTCGCCCGACACGGTCTGGATGATCATGTCGACGTTGATGTTCGCGTCGGCGAGCGGCCCGAAGATGGCGGCGGCCACGCCGGGGCTGTCCTTGACCCGGCGCAGGGTGATCTGCGCCTCGTCCCGGGAGAACGCGATCCCGGTGATGATCTGCTGTTCCACGATGTCGTCCTCGTCGCAGATGAGGGTGCCAGGGCGCGCGGCGTCCGGCGGATCGAAGGAGGACCGGACCGTGGTCGGCACCCGGTGGACCATGGCGAGTTCCACCGAGCGGACCTGCAGCACCTTGGCGCCGAGCGACGCCATCTCCAGCATTTCCTCGAAGGTGACGCGCTCCATGCGCCGGGCCTTCGGCACGATCCGCGGATCGGTGGTGTAGACCCCGTCCACGTCCGTGTAGATGTCGCAGCGCTCGGCCTGGATCGCGGCCGCCACGGCCACCGCCGAGGTGTCCGAGCCGCCGCGCCCGAGGGTGGTCACCCGGCCGGTCTCGGCATGGATGCCCTGGAAGCCGGCGATCACCGCGACCTCGCCCTTGGCGAAGCCCGCCTCGAGGTTCTTCGGGTCGATCTCGGCGATGCGGGCCGAGCCATGCGCGTCCGAGGTGACAACGGGGATCTGCCAGCCCTGCCAGGAGCGGGCCTTGAGGCCGTCCTTCTGCAGGGCGACCGCCAGCAGGCCGGCGGTGACCAGCTCGCCCGAGGCCACGACGGCGTCGTACTCGCGCGGGTCGTAGAGCGGGTTGGCGTCCTTGACCCAGTCGACCAGCTCGTTGGTCTTGCCGGACATGGCCGACACGATCACGGCCACGTCGTAGCCGGCCGCGACCTCGCGGGCGACGTGGCGGGCCACGTTGCGGATGCGGTCGACATTGGCGACGGACGTGCCGCCGAATTTCATCACCAGACGGGGCATGTTGGTTCTTCGCGGGTTCCCGACGTCTGGGAGAGGGACCGCCCTGGCGGGCCCCGGACAGTGCCCGGCGGGTACAAGCGGCTCGTTGAGGTGTCAACAACCGCTCGGGCATGGCTCCGGCGTCGCGGCGACGGCCCTAGGTCAGGCGTGCTATGGCGACCCCGACAGGTCCCGCCGATAGCCCCGATCCGGATCGCGCGTCGAGCGCCCGGCGCTCGGGCATCGCCCGGACACGGCCGGCATCTTCTGGACGGAACGCGCATGGACAGGGCAGCCACGAACCCCGGGACGGACGGATTCGTCGATCGCGGCGAGGTCGCGCGCTTCGACGCCCTCGCCGCCACCTGGTGGGACGAGGCGGGCCCGATGCGGGTGCTGCACCGCTTCAACCCGGTGCGGCTGGCCTATATCCGCGACGCGCTGTGCCGGCGCTTCGGCCGGGATCCGCAGACGCCCTTTCCGCTGGACGGTCTGACGATCTGCGATGTCGGCTGCGGCGGCGGGGTGCTGTCCGAGCCCCTCGCCCGCCTCGGCGCTCAGGTCACCGGCCTCGATCCAGCCGAGCAGAACATCGCGGTGGCGCGCGCCCACGCCGAGTCCGCCGGCGTGCCGGTGGATTACCGCGGCGAGACCATCGAGGCCGTGGTCGCCGCCGGCCAGACCTTCGACGCGGTGCTGATCATGGAGGTGATCGAGCACGTCGCGGACATGCCCGCCTTCGTGCGCACTGCCTGCGCGGCGGTGAAGCCCGGGGGCATGCTGTTCGGCGCGACCCTCAACCGGACGATGCGCTCCTTCGCGATGGCCATCGTCGGCGCCGAATACGTCCTCGGCTGGCTGCCCCGGGGGACGCACGATTGGGAGAAGTTCGTGACGCCGGAGGAATTCAGCCGCGCGATCCGGGCGGGCGGCCTCGACGTCACCGATACGATCGGCGTCGCCTATAACCCGCTCACCGACGGCTGGCGCATTAACCGGGACAAGGCGGTGAACTACATGGTCGCGGCCGAGCGTCGGGCCTGAACCGGAGGCTCCTTTCCCGGTTGAGACCGCAGCGGAGACCCGAACCATGCTCGAGAAGATCCCCACCGCGGTGGGCGCGGCGCTGTCCGGCCTCAAGGCCGGCATAGAGAAGACCGCCTATTACGCGGCCTTCGCCGACATTCAAGAGACGCTGCGGTTGACGAGCCCCGCCTTCGCGGATGGCGCCGACATCCCGGCGCGCTTCACCGCGGACGGGCCCGGGACCTCGCCACCGCTCGCCTGGGAGGGATTGCCGGCCGGGGCCTCGTCCCTGGTGCTCCTGGTCGAGGATGCCGGCAGCCCGACGCCGCAACCGCTCGTTCACCTGATCGTGTGGAACCTGTCGATCTCCGCCGGAAGCCTCGCGGAAGGAGCGTTGCCGAGCCCGGATCAGCGGTCCAGCCCGCTCAGCCTCGGCCAAAACAGCTTCCTGCGATCCGAATGGCTCCCGCCCGATCCGCCCAGCGGCCACGGCAACCACGCCTACGTCTTCCAGCTGTACGCGCTTCGCGACGCTCTCGACCTTCCCGAAAGCCCCGGCCGCTCCGCCCTGCTGGACGCGATGCGCGGCCACGTGCTCGGCAAGGGACGGCTGATCGGCACCTACGCGCGGGTCTGAGGCCGGGTATCGCGGCGCTTGGATTTGCCGGCGGCCAAAAGCCGTTCGCGTTGTACGGCCGAGCGCCGCGCGTTACTGTGTCGACAAAATATCGCCTCGGCGATCAGAGACTTTCCTTCCGTTCTGGAGACGAGATCCGTGGGCGTCGATGCGTCGCCGAAGCGGCGGGACAGCGAGATCATCGCGCGCGCGCTCGCCGCGTCGAATGTCGGGACGTGGGAGTGGCGGATCGCCGACGACGTCGTGCGCTGCGATTCCGTCGCCGCCACGATGCTGGGCATTCCCCGGGCGGCGACCGGGCGGGGCACGACCTACGCCATGTTCTTCGAACGGATCCATCCGCAGGACCGGCCGCGCATCGCCGCGATTGTCGGCGACCTGCAGCGGCATGGCGGCCTGTACATCGCACAGTACCGCGCCGTGATCGCGCCCGACGACGTGCGCTGGGTTCTGGCGCGCGGACGCTTCGTCATGGGCCCGGACGGGATCGTGAGCGAGGCCCGCGGCATCGTCATCGACGTGACCGAGAGCAGCCGGGACGGTTTCCTCGACCCGGCCACCTTCTGCGCGATCGACGCCCCGGGCGGCGGGATCGACCGGGTTGCCGAGCTGGCGCTGGCGTTGTTCACCGTGGCCGAAAGCCTGGCGATCGACGATTTCGAGCGGCTGAAGCCGCTGATCGACGCGCTGCTGCATGAGATCGGCCGGCAGCTGGTCGTCACCGCCGCGGTGCCGGCCTCCGACAGCGTCCATTGAGCCGCCGCGCCTGCGACGCCTTGCCTTGCGGTGGCGAATCCTGATATGGCGGCGCCATCCCGCGATGCGTGTGCCGTGATCGCTGGACGCGACCTCGCGTCCTGCCTCGCGACCACGTTCCCGATCCCCCGTGAATGGACGGCCCAACCGGGCTCGAGAGACCGATGAAGATCCGTAATTCCCTCAAGTCCCTGCGCGGCCGTCACCGCGACAACCAGCTCGTGCGCCGCAAGGGCCGGGTCTACGTGATCAACAAGACCCAGAAGCGCTTCAAGGCCCGCCAGGGCTGAAGCCTGCGCCCGGCTTCGGTCGGGTCAGTCAACGCAAAAGCAGCCGCGCCCGTCCGGGTTGCGGCTGCTTTTGCGTGCGCGGCACCGCGGCACGTTGACGAGCCCCACACCCGCGCACACTCTGGGATGATGAAGCCGACCCGTCTCCTCGCCGCCCTGGTCTGCCTGCCGGTCTTCGCGGCACCGATCGCCGCCGCGGCCCCGGATACGAGCCGGTCCGGTCGCCCGGCGCCCGAGGCGAAGCCGGCGCCGAAGACCGTGAGCCTCGACGAGCTGTTCGCGCGCCTGCGCGCCAGCGAGGATCCGGCGGAAGCAAAAGGCATCGCCAAGCTGATCGAGCGCCGCCTCGACGCCTCGGGCAGCCCGACCGCCGACCTGCTCACCGACCGCGCCCGGCAGGCCATCGCGGCCCACGACTTTCCCCTGGCAGCCGAGCTGATGGATCGGGTCACCGCCCTGGAGCCGAACTGGTCCGAGGGCTGGAACCGGCGCGCCACGGTGTTCTGGCTCCTGACTGACAAGGACGACGCCATCGCCGATTTGCGCCGCGCCCTGGTGCTGGAGCCGCGCCACTTCGAGGCCTGGGCCGCCATGGGGCGGATCTACGAATCCCTTGACGACAAGGCCCGGGCTCTGGCGGCCTTCCGCCGGGCCAAGGCGCTATATCCGAAGATGGAGAAGATCGGCGAGGCGGTCGACCGCCTTGCTCCGGAGGTTGACGGCCGCGACCTGTGAGCCGGGTGGCCGCACTTCTCATCACGATCCTCGCCCTCCCCTTCGCGATCCTGGGTCTGGTCCTCGCGCTCGGCGCGGTGGCGAGCCTCGTCATCGCCTTGCGGGCCGGTGCCGCGAATCCGCCGGCCGGGCCTTTCGTCGAGGTTGCCGGCGAACGGCTGGCGACCATCCAGGCCGGGCCGGCCGACGGCCCGCCGGTGATCCTGCTGCACGGGGCCTCGGCCAACGCCTCCGACCCGATGGAGGGTTTCGGCCGCCGTCTCGCCGAGAAGGGCTTCCGCGTCATCGCCTTCGACCGGCCGGGCTTCGGCTGGAGCGACCGCATCGCCGGGAGCGAGGCGGCCGCGCCTTCCGTCCAGGCGCGAATCATCGCCGAGGGTCTGGAGAAGCTGGGCGTCGGGCCGGCAATGGTGTTCGGCCATTCCTGGGCCGGCGCGCTGGCCCTGGCGCTCGCCCTCGACCATCCCGCGCGGGTGTCGAGCCTCGTGCTCGCGGCGCCCGTGGCGATGCCGATGCCGGCGCAGATGCTGGTGCTGCCCTGGTACTGGCGTCTCGCGCTGCAGCCGCCAGTCGCCTGGCTGCTGAGCCGCACCATCGGGCCGCCGCTCGCCCAGTCTTATCTCCCCGAGACGGCCAAACGGGTGTTCCAGCCTCAGTCCGAAGTCCCCGGCTACGCGGAAGCCGTCCGCGCCGCCCTGGTGCTGCGGCCCGGAACCTTGCTCGCCAACGTGCAGGATCTCGTCGGCCTGCCCGCCGCTCTGGCGGCGCAGAGCCCGCGCTACGGCGACCTCCGCGTCCCGACCCTGGTGATCTCGGGCGCGGCCGATCCGATCGTGCGCAGCGAGACCCAGGCGGTCCCCCTGGCGAAGGCGATTCCCGGCGCACGGCTCGTGCTGCTGCCGGGAATCGGCCACATGCTTCACTTCGTGGCGGCGGAGCGCCTGACCGACGAGATCGCCCGGTTCGCCGGAGAGCGGCGCGAGGCCGCTCCCCTCGTCAGGGAATAAACCTCACGCCTTCTCGGCGTGCTCCCGGGTGATGAAGGTCAGCCGCACGAGGTTCGTGGCCCCCGGCGTCCCGAAGGGCAAACCGGCCACCACGATCACCCGGTCGCCCACCGCGGCGAATTTTTCTCGGACCGCGAATTTGGCGGCGCGGAACGACATGTCGTCCACGTCGCTGGCATCCTTGGTGACGATCGGGTGCGTGCCCCAGGCGAGCGCCAGGCGGCGGGCGGTCTCGCGCCGGGGCGTGAGAGCGATCACCGTGGCGTTCGGGCGCTCGCGCGACAGGCGCAGGGCGGTCGAGCCGGAATTGGTCCAGGCCATGATCGCGTCGAGGTTCAGGGCGTCGACCATCTGGTGGGCGGCCGCCGCGATGGCGTCGGCGGCGGTCTCGTCCGGGGTCGCGCTCTGCGCCCGGATGATCGACCAGTAGACCGCGTCCCGCTCGACCTGCTCGGCGATGCGGTTCATCGTCTCCACGGCCCCGACCGGGAAGGCGCCCGACGCGCTCTCGGCCGAGAGCATCACCGCATCCGCGCCCTCGTAGACGGCGGTGGCCACGTCCGAGACCTCGGCGCGGGTTGGGACCGGCGCCGTGATCATCGATTCGAGCATCTGGGTCGCCACCACCACCGGCTTGCCGAAGCGGCGGGCGCTGCGGGTGATCCGCTTCTGCACGCCGGGGACCTGCTCCAGCGGCATCTCCACGCCGAGATCGCCGCGGGCGACCATCAACCCGTCCGAGATCTCGATGATCTCGTCGAGGCGGGTCAGGGCCTGCGGCTTCTCGATCTTGGCCATGACCAGGGCGCGGCCGGCGCAGACCTTCTTGACCTCGGCCACGTCCTCGGGACGCTGCACGAAGGAAACGGCGATCCAGTCGGCCCCGGCGTTGAGGCCGGCATCGAGATCGGCCCGGTCCTTCTCGGTCATCGCCGGAACTGGGATCACCGTGTGGGGCAGCGACACACCCTTGCGGTTCGAGATCTTCCCGCCGACCTCGACGCGGGTCACGGCGCGGTTCTCCGAGGTCTCGAGCACGCTGAGGCGCAGCTTGCCGTCATCGAGCAGGATCGCGTGGCCGGCCTCCAGGGCTTCCAGGATCTCCGGATGCGGCAGGTGGCACCGGCCGGCATCGCCGGGCGTCGGGTCGCCGTCGAGCACGAAGGTGGCCCCGGTTTCGATCATCACGGCGCCCTCCGCGAAGGTACCGAGCCGGAGCTTCGGCCCCTGCAGATCGACCAGGATGCCGATCGGGTGCTTGGCCTCGCGCTCGATCGCCCGGATCACCTCGACCTTCTCGGGCAGCTTCTCGCGCGGAAGGTGGCTCATGTTGAGCCGGAACACGTCCACGCCCGCCCGGAACAGGCGTTCGATCATCTCCGGCGAATCCGAGGCCGGCCCGAGGGTGGCGACGATCTTGGTGCGGCGCGAGCGTTTCAAGCGTGATCCTCCGGGTGTTCCGCCGCGTCCGCGCAGGCTCGGCCCGCGACGGCGTCGGTTCGGTTCGGTTCGTTGGGTGGCGGTGTAGGCATCCCGCCCGGGGCAGCGTCAAGGGCGCGGCGGCGCCCTCACGGTTTGGCCGGCGCGTCCGCCCGGTTGGGATCGGTGAGCTGGATGGTCCAGCTCTTCTGCTCGCCGGTGTCGACCTCGAAGAAGCCGTTCCGGTCGTAGCCGCGGGCCAGGCAATCCTCGACGCCGCGGATCGTGAACTCGGAATCGCGGGTGCACATCAGCGAGCGCCCGCTCCACTCGCCGCCGCGCGTGTAGTCGACCGCGAACACGTAGTAGAACCGCGCCGCCAGCGCGCCCTTGAGCAGGGTCTCGCAGGCCTTCGGGGCCAGATCCCACCAGCCCTCCGTGACCCAGCCCTGCGGGTCCCGGTAGCCCAGCGAGATGCCGACCTTGCTGGCGGTCTGGTTGCACAGGCGCAGGTCCGCCCTGGCGGGGCCGACGCCGAGCAGAGCGACGCCGACCCCCAGGACCACCGACAGCATGAGCGGCGACGCGGCTCCCCTCCCAAAAAATCTACCCGACGAGGATGATGCGGCAATCGTTGACATTGGTACGGGTCGGGCCGGGGTTCACGAGGTCGCCAAGGGCCGCGAAGAACGCGGTCGAGTCGTTCTGCGCCAGCATCGCGGCGGGGTCGAGGCCGGCGGCGCGGGCGCGGTCCAGGGTGGTCGGGTCGACCAGGCCGCCGGCCGGGTCGGTGGCGAGGCCGCGCCCGCCATCGGTGCCGTCGGTGTCGGCGCTGATCCCGAAAATGCCGGGCTCGCCGTCGAGGGCCACCGCCAGCGCCAGGGCGTATTCCTGGTTCGGGCCGCCATGGCCCTCGCCCCGGATGGTCACGGTCAGCTCGCCCCCCGAGATCAGCGCGACGCGCTGGCCGGCGGCCTTGTAGCGCTTGGCCTCGCTGGCATGCACGGCGGCGATTTCCCGTGCCTCGCCTTCGAGGTCGGCGCCCAGCATGATCGGCTCGTAGCCCGCCTCCCGGGCGGCCGCAGCGGTGGCCTCGAGGGCGTCGATCGGCCGGGCGATGATCCGGTACTCGGCCCGGGCGAAGGCGGGGTCGCCGGCCTTCGGGGTCTCGTTGTTCGGGTCGTTCAGCAGACGGAGCGCCGTCTCCGGCAGCGGGATGCCCCGGCGCTCGCAGATCGCCCGGGCATCCGCCAGGGTCGAGGGATCGGGCACGGTCGGGCCGGAGGCGATCACCGCCGGATCGTCGAAGGGCACGTCGGAGATCGCGAGCGTCAGGATCCGCCGGGCGTTGCGGGCCGCCATGGCGAGCCGGCCACCCTTGATCCGCGAGATGTGCTTGCGGACGGTGTTGATCTCGCCGATCGGCGCGCCGGAGCGCAGCATCGCCCGGGTGATCGCCTGCTTCTCGGCGAGGGTCAGGTCCCCGGCCGGGGCGATCCAGTTGGCCGAGCCGCCGCCCGAGAGCAGGACCAGCACCTCATCGTCGGGCCCCGCCTCGGTGGCGAGCCGCAGGGCTTCCTGGGTGGCGGCGATGCCGGCCTCGTCGGGGACCGGGTGGCCGGCCTCGACCATGTGGATGCCTGGGGCGTCCTGGCCGTAGCCGTGGCGGGCCACCGCGAGGCCGACGATCCGGTCGTCGCCGAGCCCGTGCTGCTGGCGGTAGAACCGGCTCGCCACCGCGCTCATGCTGCCCGCGGCCTTGCCGGCCGCCAGGATGATCAGGCGCCCCGGGCTCGGCGCCGGCAGGTGCGCGGGCAGGCACAGATCGGGATGGGCCGCGCGGATGCCGGCATACAGCAGGGTCTCGAGGAGCGCGCGCTGCTTGAGGATGGCGGGATCGGCGATGGGCGGGACGGTCTCGGGCATGGCGTCGGACGGGCTCCTCACTGTGATTTGCGCGTGCGATCCCCGCCCATTCATTGGTGGGCGGCGGGCCCGTTTGTTGCCGTGAGCGCACGTTCTTTGATAGGCATCGCGCCTTGTCAGGTGATCTGCCCGAGCCGCCGCCTCACGGCAAGCGCGATCGGCGCCGTCCCACAGATCCAACCCTCGGAGCCCCGTGACCCGTCCGGAGATCGAAGCGCGCCCCCCGGCCCCGCACCCGTGCGAAATCATCCCGGGCGATCCCGCCTGCGGCCTCGTGATCGCCTGCGACCACGCGTCGAACTTCGTGCCCGCGGATATCGAGCTCGGCGTGCCGGAATCCGAGTTCGGCCGCCACATCGCCTACGATATCGGCGCGGCGGCAGTGACGCGCGGGCTCGCGGCCCGGCTGAACGTGCCGGCGATCCTCACGAACTTTTCTCGCCTGATCATCGACCCGAACCGCGGCCGATCCGACCCGACCCTGGTGATGCGCCTGTCCGACGGGGCCGTGGTGCCGGGCAACGCGCGGATCGACGAGGCCGGCAAGCAGGCCCGAATCGCGCGTTTCTACGCGCCGTTCGACGCGGCGATCGACGACGCGGTGGCGGCCGCCGAGGCTGTCGGGCGCCCGCCGGTGATCCTGACCATGCACAGCTTCACGCCCTATTGGCGCGGCATCGCCCGGCCCTGGCAGGTCGGAATCCTGTACGACCGGGATGAGCGCTTCGCCCGGCCGCTGATCGCGGCGCTCGAGGCCGATCCGGCCGGGCTCACGGTCGGCGACAACCAGCCCTATGGCGGTGGCCTGCCGGGCGATACGATCGACCGCCACGCCACCGCCCGCGGCCTGCCCAACGCCCTGGTGGAGATCCGCCAGGACCTCATCGCCGGCGCGGCCGGCCAGGAGGAATGGGCCGAGCGCTTCGCCCGCATCCTGCGCCCGCTGATCGCGGCTTGATCCGGACGCGGCCGATCCCGAGATCCGTGCCGACGGCCCTCACCTGAAAGCGTTTCCCACGATGCCCGAGATCGACCCGCAGACCCAGACCGAACTCGAAGCCGCGGTGTTCCGCCGGCTCGTGTCGCATCTGCGCACCCGCACCGACGTACAGAACATCGACCTGATGAACCTGGCGGGCTTCTGCCGGAACTGCCTGTCGAACTGGCTCAAGGATGCCGCCGACGAAAAGGGCGTGCCGCTCACCAAGGACGAGAGCCGCGAGGCGGTCTACGGGATGCCCTACAGCGAGTGGAAAGCGAAGCACCAGACGGAGGCGAGTCCCGAGCAGCAGGCGGGTTTTTCGGCGTCCCAGGCCAAGGATCACTGACCGGCCGAGAGGGGCCGCGAGAATCGGCTAAGCTTCCGGTAAGTTCGGCCCGTTAACCACCGGTCTAGGGCGCAACCGCGCCGCGCATCCCGGAGAGCCCCATGAACGCCCATTCGATGCCCACCGCAGCAGCCCAGCGGCCCGGCGGCGACGTCTCGTCGGCCGAGGGCGTGGCCGCCGACGAGCTGAAGCAGTTCATCGAGCGCCTGGAGCGCCTCGAGGAGGAGAAGGCCGGCATCATGGGCGACATCAAGGAGGTGTTCGCCGAATTGAAGGGCCGCGGCTTCGACGCGAAGGCGGTGCGCACGATCATCCGGATCCGCAAGCAGGATCACAGCGAGCGCCAGGAGCAGGAGGCGATCCTCGAGCTCTACATGCAGGCCCTCGGCATGGCGTAGCCCCAGCCGCCGCCGAGCCGGATAGCCGGTCGGCGGATGGATCAAGTTGAGACTGCAAAGGGCCGTACCCCAACAGGTGCGGCCTTTTCTCGTTCGGGTCTCAGCTTGAGGGTTGCGCCGCCCTCAACCCCAAAGACTGCGCGACGGGAAATCCCGATTCGCGCCCTCATCCTGAGGTGCGAACGCTCTGAGCCTCGAAGGAGCCGTCCAGGGATCGCGCGGCAGGCTGGAGGTCTCCTTCGAGGGCTTCGCCTCGCTACGCCACCTCAGGATGAGGTGGCGGATGGCAAAGGCCAGTTGGATAAGCGTTCAATGCCCGCCCGCGGCGTGCGTCTCCTCGATGAGGCCCAGGGTCCGGCCCGGATATCCGGCGGCGTCGAAATACCGGGTCTCGCCGACCGTCTGGTAGTTCAGCACCGTCACGATGCCGGCGGCGTCCGGCTCCGAGCGGCGGATATGCTTCTGGGCCGCCGGCTTGGCGCCGTTGACCATCGCCTCGGTCAGGATGCGGCCGACCAGCTTGCCCTTGTTGGGGATGTCGAGATCCAGGATCCGGGCGATGGTCTTGCCGAGATCGGCGTTGCTCGCCGGGATGTCGCTCTGCAGGCCGCCCCGGAAGCTCGGGCCGACCGCGCCCATGACGTTGCGGGTGTCCGAGCGCGCGAAGCTGCCGTGCATGCCCTGGCCCTGCTGCAGGGTGGTGTCCGATACTTCGACGCCGCAGGTGGTGGGATCGGCGCAGCCGGTCGAGAAGCTGCGGAAGTTCACCACGATCGCCGGCATCGGGGTCAGGGCCGACCCGTCGAGGGCGATGGACGAGAGCGGCAGGGTTCCGGGGATCGCGCCGAGGGAGTCGCTGACGAACAGGCCGCTGACGTAATCCTGGCGCGACAGGGCCTCGACCACCTTGCGGGCGAGCGCCTTGTCGTTGCTCGGCACGTAGACGAGGTCCGAGCCGCCATTGGCCGCGACCACCACGTCGGGCTTGGCCGGATCGGAACCGATCAGGCCGTTGGCCCGGCTCGGGAAGACCCCGGATTCGAGTTTCGCGCCCTTCGCGTCCGGATCCAACAGGGTCATGCCGAGGTCGTGGGCGAGATCGATGGCGAGGAAGCCCGGCGGCAGCTGCTTGGCCGGCACGCCCTTGTAGGTCTGCGACGCGGCGAAGCTCGTCGCGCTCTCCTTCGAGATCGTGGAGAAGCCGTGATCCGAGGTGAGGACGATGTCCGTGGTCTCGGCCAGGCCCTGCTCGCGCAGGGCGGCCTGGAGGGCGGCGAGGTTGTCGTCGGCGTTGCGGATCGAGGCCAGGCTCGTGGGCCCGTTGATGCCGGGCACCAGCCGCCCGAGACTGTCACCCTGGTTGTGCTGCGTCCCATCGGGATCGCGCGACCAGAACACCAGCACGAACGGCTTCTGCCGGGCCTTGAACAGCGGCAGCACGGCCTTGGTCGCGACGGCGGCGAAATAGCCCTGCTGCTCGACATTGGCCGCGACCGTGCCGGGCGTCTCGGCGGTGCCGGCCTGGCCGTTCGCGCCGCGGGTCGGCGCCTGATCCGGCAGGTTGACCTCCTTGAGCCGGGCGCGGAACGCGTCGCCAAGGGGGATGCCGCCGGCCCGGCCGGTGCTGTCGTCGATGTGGATGTTGTACTGGCCGGTGCGTTCGGTGTGGTCGAAGACCAGGGACGGCCCGAGCTTGCCGATGCTGGCGGTGGAGAAGCCCTTGGCCCGGGCGGCCTTCAGGATCGTCTCCTCGTTGAGGTAGTTGCCGGCGAAATGCTCGTCGACGTCGCCGAGCACGGGGTCGCTCTCCAGGAACGGGGTCAGGCTGTCGCCGGCGCCCGGCACCGGGAAGGCCGTGTAGATCGTGTTCCCGAACTGGCCGGTATCGCCCAGCATGTGGCCGGTCGCCATCGCGGTGGCGTTCGGCATGGTGAAGGTCGGGAACATCGAGTGCGTGTTGGTGAAGCGCACGCCGGTTTTCATCAGCCGGTCCATGGTCGGCGCGGTCTGCGGGTTCACCATCCCGGCCCGGAGGCCGTCGGCCACGAATAGGATGACGTTGTGGGGCCGCGTCTCGGCACGGGCGGCGCCGGAGGCGCACAATCCGACGAGGCAGGCAACGATGACGCGACGCATGACGAATCTCCGACCGATCCGGGCAGCGGCGTGGCCGGCGAAGATTACAGCGCCATGACAGGGACCCGGCGTTTGAGCGCTGCCAGGCCTGCGGGGTTTCAGTGGTCGGACGGGCGCAAGACTGGGCGATCGGCTGAAGCCGCCCCGGAGAAGTGCGGAAATACGTACCGGGCCGAGTCTTAATCCGCCCTCGCCCGGTCCATTCACATGATCGTGCCGGCGGTTAAATGCTGAGGACCGCGCCTCTTCCACAGAGAACGGCGGCCGTCGCGTAACGCCGTCGCTGAGACCTTGACGTTAGCGCGATCTTTGCTGAAAGAGTGAGTAACCGCATCCGGTATGCCACATTGAAGGGCAGCCCGCGGACGCTTGAACGCTCTCGAGACGCGGCCTTGACCGGCGCGTCGACTGCAGGCGCACAGCGGATCCAACACGATCGATACGCCACAACGGGATCCGCCGATCGAAACGCGGCCCGGGACGCGCTTGGGAGAGGAAACGATGATCCTGACGAAACGCGCCCTGATGGGCGCCCTGCTCGGCGCCACCGCTTTGGGGCTCGTGCCGGCGCAGGCCGCCGACCCGATCAAGATCGGGCTCACCGGCCCCTATACGGGCGGCTCATCGTCCATGGGCGTCTCGATGCGCGACGGCGCCAAGCTGGCCGCCGCCGAGATCAACAAGAACGGTGGCGTGCTCGGCCGCCCGATCCAGCTGATCGAGCGCGACGACGAGGCCAAGAACGAGGTCGGCGCCCAGGTCGCGCAGGAACTGATCAACAAGGAGAAGGTCGTCGCCACGGTGGGTTTCATCAACACCGGCGTCGCCCTGGCCGCCCAGCGCTTCTACCAGGAAGCCGAGATCCCGGTGTTCAACAACGTCGCCACCGGCACGGTGATCACCAATCAGTTCAAGGAGCCGGATTACGACGTCAATTACGTCTTCCGGAACTCGGCCTACGACGTTCTTCAGGCCGGCATGATGGTCGACGAGGCGCTGGCGCAGAACTTCAAGAAGATCGCCATCCTGGCGGATTCGACAAATTACGGCCAGCTCGGCCGCGAGGATATCGAGAAGTACCTCGCGACCAAGGGCGTGAAGCCGGTCGCGGTGGAGAAGTTCAACATCAAGGACGTCGACATGACGGCCCAGCTGCTGAAGTCGCAGCAGGCCGGCGCCGACGTGATCCTGGCCTACGGCATCGGCCCGGAGCTGGCCCAGGTCGCCAACGGCATGGCCAAGCTCGGCTGGAAGGTGCCGATCATCGCGTCCTGGCCGGCCTCGATGCAGAGCTTCATCGATATCGCCGGCACCAACGGCAACGGCGTGATCATGCCGCAGACGTTCATCGAGGATAAGACGCTGCCCAAGCGTGCGGCCTTCCTCGACGATTACTACAAGACCTACGGCGTGACCAAGATTCCGACCCCGGTGGCCGGCGCCCAGGGCTACGATTCGGTCTACCTGATCGCCGCGGCGATCAAGCAGGCCGGCTCGACCAACGGCCCGAAGATCCGCGAAGCGCTCGAGAACCTGAACACCAAGGTCGAGGGCGTGGTGACCACCTACGATCACCCGTTCACCGCCAAGGACCACAACGCGATCTCGCGCAACATGGTCGTGTTCGGCAAAGTCCAGGACGGCAAGATCGTCTACGCCAAGCCGGAAGACGCGAAGAACGCCGGCGTCGTCCGCGTCAAGGAAAAGTCCTCGAACTGACGCGCGCGGATCCGTGCCCCCCGGCACGGGTTCGAACGACGGGCAGCTGAGCCAGAACGGCCGGCTGCCCGCCTGCCCCGTGACGCCTGGGACGGCTTCGACACCATGACCATCTTCCTTCAGCTCGTCGCCTCGGGCGTCGCGGTCGGCATGATCTACGCCGCCATCGCGTTCGGCTATCAGCTCACCTTCGCCACCTCGAAGACCCTGAATTTCGGCCAGGGCGAGGCCCTGGCGCTCGGCGCCCTGTTCGGCCTGACGCTCGCGCCGTTCACCGGCTACTGGCTGATGATCCCGCTGGTGCTGGTCTTCGGCTTCGCCCTCGGGGCGGTGGTCGAGCGCCTCGCGGTCCGCCCGGCGATCAAGATCAAGTCCGAGTACGGGTGGATCATGGCCACCATCGCGCTCGGCATCATCTTCCGGAACCTCGCGGAGAACATCTGGGGTCGGGACGATTTGAAATTCCCCTCCCCGCTGCCCGACGCGGCCGTGGAGATGGGCGGCATCCGCGTGCTGCCGATGGAGATGCTGATCGTCGCCGGCGCGCTGCTGATGATGCTCTGCGTCGAGATCTTCAATCGCAAGTCGATCTGGGGGAAGGCGGTCGTGGCCACTTCCAACGACATCGACGCCGCCGGCCTGATGGGCATCAACACCAAGCGGATCATCACCCTGTCCTACTCGATCAGCGCCATGACGGCGGCCTTCGCGGGGGTGCTCGTCGCCCCGGTGACGCTGACCGGCGCCACGATGGGGGCGGTGCTCGCGCTCAAGGCCTTCGCGGTGGCGATCATCGGCGGGCTCGAATCCGGCCTCGGCGTGATCGTCGGCGGCCTCATCCTCGGCGTCGCGGAGACGCTGACCGGCTTCTACATCTCGACCGGCTACAAGGACGTGCCGGGCCTGATCCTCCTCCTCGTTGTGCTCTCGATCCGCCCGGTCGGCCTGTTCGGCAAGGCCGTGATCAAGAAGGTCTGACCGTCATGGCGCATTCCGCCCTCGCGCCCGCCGCCGCCGCGCACCCGCCCGCCACGAATGCCCGCGGTCTCGGGCTGATCGGCGCCGTGCTGCTGGTCGTCGCCCTGGTGGCGTTCCCCCTCGTGGTGACGAGCACCTATTACATCCACCTGCTGACCGTGATCGCGATCTACGCGATCCTGATCCTCGGGCTCGACATCGTGGTCGGCTATACCGGCCAGGTCTCCCTCGGCCATGCCGGCCTGTTCGGCATCGGGGCCTACGCGGCCGCGACGCTGTTCCTGCACTTCAAGATCGGCATCTGGCTGGGGCTGCTCGCCGGCATCGGCGTCACGGCAGCCTTTGGCGTCCTGCTGGCGGTCCCGGCCCTGCGGGTGACCGGGCCCTACCTGGCGATGGTGACGCTGGCCTTCGGCACGATCATCCAGATCTTCATCAACGAGCTGACCCCGATCACCAACGGGCCGTTGGGCATCACCCTGCCGCCGGCCCGGGTGCTCGACTTCTCGCTGATCGGCATGCAGGCGCCCTGGGGCGCGGCCGGGCGCAAGCTGGAATTCTACTATCTCGTCTGCGCGGCTTTGCTGCTCACCATCCTGGTGGTGAACCGGGTGGTGCGCTCGCCCTTCGGTCGGGCCTTCGAGGCGCTTCGCGACTCGCCGATCGCCTGCGACTGCATGGGCGTCAGCGTCTATCGCTACAAAGTCTACGCCTTCGTGGTCTCGGCGGCGCTCGCCGGCCTCGCGGGGGCGCTGTTCGCCTGGTCGGAGCGCTACGTCGCGCCGAACTCCTACGGCTTCGAGCTCACCGTGCTGTTCCTGCTCGCCGTCACCATGGGCGGGCGCAAATCGCGCTCCGGGCCGCTGATCGGCTCCGCGATCATCGTGATGATGCCCAACATCCTGGCCGATATCGAGCTCGTCCGGATCATGGCGGGCCTCATCGCGGTCGCGGCCGTGATCGTCGGCGCTCTCGCCTTCATCCGCAAGCAGCCGAACCGCTACGCGATCCTGGTGCCGGTGGTGCTGTGCGTGCTGTTCCTGCCGGCGACCCTGGCGCTGCAATCGGTCACCGATTTCCGCCTGACGGTCTTCGGCCTGATGATCCTGTTCGTGGTCTACTACCTGCCGGACGGCATCGTCGGCTTCCTGCGCCAGAAGATCCCGGCGCTGCGGCCGGCCCACACGGCGGAGGGCCGCGACCTCGCCGCCGGCGGCGCGGCGCTGATCGCCCAGCGCGGCGATGCCGGCGGGGACGCGCTGCTGAAGGTCGAACAGGTGCTGATGCAGTTCGGCGGCCTGAAGGCGCTCGCCGGGATCGACCTCACCGTGAGGCCGGGGACGATCCACGGCCTCATCGGGCCGAACGGCTCGGGCAAGAGCACGATGATGAATGTGCTCACCGGTATCTACAAACCCACGGCCGGCTCGGTGACGCTGGCGGTGGCCGGCGGCCGGCGCCTCGACGGGCGCACGCCCTCCGAGATCGCCCTGTCGGGGGTGGCCCGCACCTTCCAGAACGTGCAGCTGTTCCACGAGATGACCGCGCTCGAGAACGTGCTGGTCGGCCTGCACCACACCTTCCGGGGCACGATCTTCGACGCGATCCTCGGCACGCCCCGCCGCCGGCGCGAGGAGCGCGAGGCCCGCGCCCGGGCCATGTCGATCCTCGACTTCATGGGGCTCGGCGCCCTCGCCCAGGAGGAGGCGCGCAACCTGCCCTACGGCAAGCAGCGCCTGCTCGAGATCGGCCGCGCCCTCGCCCTCGACCCCGTGCTCCTGTTGCTCGACGAGCCGGCCGCCGGCCTCACCGCGCCCGACATCGCCGACCTCGTCGCGATCATCCGCAAGATCCGCGACGCCGGCATCACGGTGATCCTGATCGAGCACCACATGGACGTGGTCATGGGCCTGTGCGACCGGGTCAGCGTCCTGGATTTCGGCCACAAGATCGCCGAGGGCGGCGCCCGCGAAGTGCAGCAGGATCCCAAGGTGATCGAGGCCTATCTCGGCGCCCCCGACGACATGGGCGGCAGCAGCCCGGAGCACGCCCATGCTTGAGGTCTCCGATCTCCACGCCGGCTACGGCCAGATCGAGGTCCTGCACGGCCTCACGTTCCAGGTGCCGAAGGGCCAGGTGGTCACGCTGATCGGCTCCAACGGCGCCGGCAAGACCACGACCATGCGCGCGCTCTCAGGGATGATCCGCCCGCGCGCCGGCACGATCCGCCTGAACGGCCGCGAGATCGGCGGGCTCGACAGCCACGACGTCGCCCGCGAGGGGCTGGCGCATTCGCCGGAGGGCCGCCGGGTGTTCCCGACCCTCTCGGTGGAGGACAACCTGACGCTCGGCGCCTTCCCGCGGCTGACCGGGTCCCGGCCGAAGGGCGATGTCGCCGCCGACCGCGAGCGCGCCTTCAGCCTGTTCCCGCGCCTCAAGGAGCGGCGCACCCAGCTCGCCGGGACGCTCTCGGGCGGCGAGCAGCAGATGCTCGCCATGGGCCGCGCCCTGATGCTGCGCCCCGAGATCCTGCTGCTGGACGAGCCCTCCATGGGGCTGGCGCCCAAGCTGGTGGAGGAGGTGTTCCGCATCATTCGCCAGCTCAAGGAGGAGCGCGTGACGATGCTGCTGGTCGAGCAATTCGCCATGGCGGCGCTCGGCGTCGCCGATCATGCCTACGTGCTCGAGAACGGCCGGATCCGCTTCCAGGGCCCGGCGGCCCAGCTCAAGAGCGACCCGGCGGTGCGGGCGGCCTATCTCGGCGGCCACTGAGCCGACCGGAGCCCTGAAAACGGGAACGGCCGCGATCGTCTCCGATTGCGGCCGCCCAACTTCAGGGTCTTGCTGCTTTACGCGGCCTTGGGCTTGGCCCGGTTCAGCAGCTTGCGGTTCACCAGCACCTCGGCGATCTGCACCGTGTTGAGCGCGGCGCCCTTGCGCAGGTTGTCCGACACGCACCAGAAGTTCAGGCCGTTCTCGATGGTCGCGTCCTCGCGGATGCGCGAGATGTAGGTCGCATCCTCGCCCGCCGCCTCGTGCGGGGTCATGTAGCCGCCGTTCTCGCGCTTATCGATCACCAGGACGCCCGGCGCTGAGCGCAGGATCTCGGTGGCCTTCTCGGCCGAGAGCGGACGCTCGAACTCGACGTTCACCGCCTCCGCATGCCCGATGAAGACCGGCACGCGGACCGCGGTGGCGGTCAGCTTGATCTTCGGGTCGAGCATCTTCTTGGTCTCGGCGACCATCTTCCACTCTTCCTTCGTGTAGCCATCCTCCATGAACACGTCGATGTGGGGGATGACGTTGAAGGCGATGCGCTTGGTGAACTTGCCGCCTTCCTTGATGTCGCCGGCGGTGAAGACGGCGCGGGTCTGGTTGAACAGCTCGTCCATCGCCTCCTTGCCGGCGCCGGAGACCGACTGGTAGGTCGAGACCACGACGCGCTTGATCGTGGCCGCCTCGTGCAGCGGCTTGAGGGCGACGACCAGCTGCGCGGTCGAGCAGTTCGGGTTGGCGATGATGTTGCGCTTGGTGAAGCCCACCACCGCGTCGGCATTCACCTCGGGGACGATCAGCGGCACGTCCGCGTCGTAGCGGAACGCCGACGAGTTATCGATCACCACGCAGCCCTGCTGGCCGATCCGGGGCGACCACTCCTTGGAGGTCTCGCCGCCTGCCGACATCAGGCAGATGTCGGTGTCGGAGAAATCGTAGGTGTCGAGGGCTTTGACCTTGAGCGTTTTGTCGCCGAAGGAGACTTCCTGACCCTGGCTGCGGCGCGAGGCCAGCGCCACGACCTCGTCGGCGGGGAAGGCCCGCTCGGCCAGGATATCCAGCATCTCACGGCCCACGTTGCCCGTGGCGCCTACGATGGCGACCTTGTAACCCATCTCTCGTCTCCGCGCGGAAAACCCCGACCGATCCGGGTGCCGCGCTCTTGCCAGCAAACTCGGCCGAAGGATCGTTCGCGCCGAAGGGGCGCCCGGCGAACGGGCGCGGCCGCGAACCCTCACGAAGTGGGGGTGACAGCCTGTCCGAGCAAGGCGCCCAAGGCGTGGGGCTGTCAAGGCCGGGATTGGCGCCGCAAGACTCGATTCACCCTGTGGCGGGAATGCCGGGCATGACGGCCGGTTGGGGGGTGGTGATCAACTTAGCGCGGTGATGATCGCGGACGGCCAGGACGAGCGGCCGTCCGCACGGGGCATCATGCAGACCGACCGACCGAGCACAGATGAGGCGGGCGCTTCCGGCGCGCCCAAGGGTCGGCGCGCCCTCTCGCTGGTCGGCCTCGGCCTGCGCCTCGTCGTCGCCTCGGCGATGATCGCCGGTCTCTGTCTCTATGCCCGGCAAGTGCCGGTGACGCCGCAAGTGGCAATGCCCGTCACGGCGGCGTTCGTACCGGCGACGCCCGCGCCGAAAGCGCCCGCCCCGGCCGCCCCGGTGCGGTTCGGGCTCACGGAGCCCGGCCTCGACCCGGTCCGGGTCGAGGCCGGCCGGATCGATCCGGTGAGCGGTCTACGCGAGGATGCGCTGGCGCGGGGTGCCTTCGAGGCGCTCGAAGCCCCGGCCCTCCGGGTGACGCTGACCCGCGGCGACGCCGCCGGGCGGGCACCCGGCCTGTTCATCCTGCTGGCCCGGCGGGCCGCGACCGACGGGCCGGCGCTGGCCGTGATCCGCACCGGGCCGGGCGGCACGGTCGCCACCAAGTTCGGCGCGGTGGAGACACTGGAGGTCACCCTCGGCGGCCCGACACGGCGGACCTGCTTGGGCTTCGTCAGCCGCGAGACCGCCTTCCGGCTGGACGGCTGGCTCTGCGCTCCGCTGGGGCATCCCCCCGAGGCGCGAACCTTGGGCTGCATGGTCGATGCGCTGAGCCTCGACGACCCGGCGGATCCCGACGCGACCGCGGCCTTCATGGCCCCCCGGACGGATCAGGGATGTCCAGTAACGACGGTCGCGGATGCCTCCGAACCGACCGGATCGATCGGTCGTCGGCGATCGCACACGAAAAAATGAGGCCAGAATACGGCAAATCGCCGAAGCTCGGCCATTTTCGCGGAACCACAGCCCCACTCAAGCGTCGTTCTATCAAAGGCGGCGAACTGTTAAGCTTCGGTCGCCATACTGATGGCACTCACAGACAAGGTTGGCCATGCGCTCGCTTAAGATCGCTCTTCTCGGCGTCATCGCCGCCACCGGCTTCGGCGCCCTGGCGTCTGCGCCCGCCCAGGCCCAGGAGGGTTTCGGCCCGGGTCGCGTCTACAGCGTCAGCCGTCCGCTCCCGATCCGCGTCCGTCCGCGCAGCTGGCTCGACGCCGGCAACGTGCCCCTGACTTCGAACGTTCCGGGCGCCGGCGGTTCGGGCAACCCGGCCCTGAACCCCTACCTGATCGCCGCGTCGAACCAGCTGAACCCGGCCTTCGGCCCGAACGACCGCTTCGGCCGCGGGATCCTGCCCGACCCGATCACCAACGGCCCGTTCATCGGCGCGCGCTCCACGGCCGTCCGCAACGTCGACCTCTCGTTCGTCGACCGGCTGGACCCGACCTCGCCGCTGTACGGCCGCCCGTACTAAGCCGAGCCCTATTCCTGACGGTGAGAAGCGCGGGCCCTCGGGTCCGCGTTTTTCGCGTTTTTGGGGCTCAGTCACGCATTGCCGCATCCTGAGGTGCGAGCGTCGAAGGAGCCCTCCGGGTGCCCCGGTGATCCCCGGCGCGCTCCTCCGAGACCCGCTGACGCGGGCTCCTCAGGATGAGGCAGGAGGGTCGGGCGACCGCCGAATCGAGACCGTCGCGGGATGGTTCCGCGTCGATTACTTGACCTGCACGCTGTCGACGACTTCACGGAACTTAGCCAGCACGCCGGTGCGCTGATCCTCGCGCACGACGCCCAGGGCGCGCAGGTACCCGTCCGGATTGAATCGGATGGTCTGTGAGACGACCACTGGAACGTTGGTCGGCATGTCGACGGCCCGGGCGACGATCTCGTGCCAATCGACGCCGTTGGAGCGGTAGCTCTGCGCGCGCTCGATCACGAAATCCTTCATCGTCTGGTTCGAGGCCAGGGCCGCCCGGGCGAAGCCGTCGCGCTGCTCGGCGGCGGGCGGCTGCTGGACCGCCTGGGCCAGCACCAGGATCGGCTGTTCCAGATTCTGCATCTGGTCCTTCGGGCCCGCCGTGAGCAGGACCGAGTTGCCGGCCAGCACCCGGATCGGTCGGAAGCCCGCCATGTTGCCGATGCGGAACGGCAGGGCCTCGACCTGCTGGTCGAGGGTGAGCGGCGGACGCAGGGTGACGCCGGTCACCAGCTTGCGCATCGTCTCCTCGGTCTCGGCATCCGGCAGCGCCTGGGCGATGATCAGGCCGGTCACGGTCGGCGTGCCGACCACCAGGATCCATTTGCGGATCGCCGGTGCGGTGGCGTTGGGATCGGCGGGCTGCTCACCGGTGTAGAGCATGCCCTCGTTGTCGCCGACCTTCACTTCCTCGCGCTTCTCCACCGCGAAACCCTGGCTCAGGAGGTTGGCGTCGGTGAAGCCGCTGACCAGTTCCGCGAAGGCGTTCGGCGGCAGCTCGACCACCGACAGGGTGGCGCCGCCCTCCTTGCGCTCGAAGCCCGAGAAGCGCCGCGACAGCGCCATGTCGGCCGGCGGCTCGAACCCGAAGCGGGAGCCCGGTGGATAGACCGGATCGGCGGCAAACGCCGCGGATCCGAGCCCGGCCATCAGGACGGCCAGGGACAGAACCCGCCCGAGACGCAGCGTCAGGTTACGCACCAGCATCGGAAACCGGTTCTCCACGCGCGAGGACCCGAGCGGGCTCGCTTCGTGCGATGGGTCTGCCCGCGGCCATTATCTGTCAAGCCGACAATGAGGCGGACGCGCGATCGGTCCGGGGAGAGACGATCATCAACGCGGCGAGACTGATACCGCAGGCGTAGGCCGCCAGGTTCCAGGCCGAGAAGATATTGCCGAGAAGCAGCTGGCCGGCCAGCGTCCTGCGGAACGCGTCGAGCTCGGCACCGTGCAACAGGCGGCTGCCTTCGATGCCGGCCGCGATGACGCCCGCGGTGACCCAACAGCCCGGCACGCGCCAGCCGGGCGGCCGCACGGCAGCAACGAGCGCGAACAGCATCGCACCCCAGAGGATGCCGCCGCCGTAATGGTGGATCGCCAGGGGCAGATTCCACTTCGGCAGCCGCAACAGCAGCCCGAGGCCGATGAACGCCGCGGCTGCGCCGAGGGAGCGTGTCCGGCTCATGGCACGGCCACGCCCGCCGATGCCGGGGACGCGAGGGGCCGAGCGCTCAGGCGGCTGATCCCGTTCACCCGCGCGATCAGCGTGTAGGACACGATCATCAGGAGGAACCAGGACGAGAGTTTCGCGAGCGGGACGGGGGACCAATGAAGCTTCTGGTTGGGGTACAGCCACGTGCCGGTGAAGGTCCCGACATTCTCGGCGAACCAGATGAAGAGCGCCACGAGGAGCAGGCCGAGGAGGAGCGGCATCCTGCGATGGGATCGCCACACCTGGAAATGGATCGTGGCCGGCGCGAACAGGAACACCGCAACCGCCAGGAGGCCGTAGCGCAGGTCGTAACCCAGGTGATCGGTCAGGAAGTTGACGTAGATCGCCACCGCGAGGGCCGACAGAACAGTCAGGTTCGGGTGCCGGGTGAACCGGAAGTCGAACAGGCGCCAGACACGGGCCAGGTAGCTGCCGACGGCGGCGTACATGAAGCCGGTGAAGAGCGGCACACCGCCGATCCGGAAGGTGCTGATTTCGGGGTAGACCCAGCTTCCGATCGCCGTCTTGTGCACCTCCATCACCGTACCGATGACGTGGAAGACGAGGATGACCTTGGCCTCGGTCCAGGTCTCCATCTTGGTCGCGAGCAGGATCGCCTGAAGCGCCAGCGCGGCGAGGAACAGCGCGTCGTAGCGCGCGAGCGGCGCGTGGGCCGGCCAGACCAGGCGCGTGCCGATCATCAGCGCCAGCAGCAGGCCGCCGAACAGGCAGGCCCAGCCCTGCTTCACGCCGAAACGCAGGAATTCGTAGAGCGCCGCCGTGACGGGCCCGCGGCCGGCAGCGGCATCGCCCAGGCGGCGCTCGGCCGCGATGAACCGGGCGATGGGCGGCCATTGCGCCGCCGCGCTGTCACGTCGCGCGAAAGAGGCTGGCCGCATGGCTGGATCCCGTAAGGTTGCGGCCGCGAGAGCGAATCACCGTCATGGCTTTCCGGTGACGCCGGCGGTGACCCGGCGCAGGGTCAGGTTGCAGCGCCCGCCATCCGGCAGGAAGCCCGGCAGCGGATTCTCCGCGAGCAGGTCGTTCTCCGCATAGAGTCGGTCGACCCCGTGGTGGATCAGGCGCGAGGCGCCGCCGATCACCAGGGCGTCGCCGGCATGGAGGCGGATCGAGCGGGTCGGGTCCGAGCGCTGCAGGCCGCCATAGCGGAACAGGGCCGTGGCGCCGAGCGACAGGGAGACGACCGGGGCGGAGAAATCGGCCTCGTCCCGGTCCTGGTGCAGGCCCATCCGGGCGTCCGGGGCGTAGAGGTTGATCAGGCAGGCTTCGGGCGGTGCCGGAAACGCTGCCAGCGCGTCCCAGGCGGCCAGCGCACAGGGCGGGATCGCGGGCCACGGCTGGCCGGTCTCCGGATGGTTTGGCTGGTAGCGGTAGCCGCCCCGGTCAGAGACCCAGCCGAGCGGCCCGGCATTCGACATCCGCACCGAGAAGGGCTTTCCGGTGCGCGGCATGCACGGGGTGACGGGCGGCGCCGCTGCCAGGACCGCCGCGACTTCGGCGGTGAGCCGCGCGCGGGCGGCCGGATCGAGGAAGCCCGGATGGTGGATCAGGCCCGGCGCGAGTTCGGTCGCCAATCAGCGGTCCGCTTCGCCGTCGCGGGACAGGATCTGCTTGGAGGCGACCGTGGTGTCGGCGGCCAACCGGTAGACCAGCGGCACCCCGGTCTTGATCTCCAGGCCGGCGATGGTGTCGGGGCCGAGATGGTCGAGCACCATCACCAGGGCGCGCAGCGAATTGCCGTGGGCCGCGACCAGAACCCGCTGCCCGGCCATCACCCGGGGCAGGATCGTCTCGATGTAATAGGGCAGGACCCGGGCGGCGGTGTCCTTCAGGCTTTCGCCGCCGGGCGGCCGCACGTCGTAGGAGCGCCGCCAGAGGTAGACCTGCTCCGCGCCCCATTTGGCGCGGGCATCGTCCTTGTTGAGCCCCGCGAGGTCGCCGTAATCGCGCTCGTTCAGGGCCTGCGACCGCTGCACGTCGAGATCCGGGAGGCCCATTTCCTCCAGCATCAGCGCGCAGGTGCGCTGCGCCCGGACGAGTTCAGACGTGAAGGCGATATCGAACCCGTAGCCTGCCTGCTTCAGGGCTCGACCGGCTGCGCGCGCCTCGTCGACGCCGCGCTCGGTGAGGCCGGGGTCGCGCCAGCCGGTGAACAGGTTCTTGAGATTCCACTCGCTCTGGCCATGGCGAGCGAGGACGAGCAGTCGCTCCATCGGCAGATCGTATCCCTGGTTGGTGGTCTAGAGCCCGAGCACATCCGCCATGGAATAGAGCCCCGGCGGCTTCGGGTGTGCCCAGAGCGCGGCCTTGACGGCGCCGGCGGCGAACAGCCCGCGATCGGCGGCGTGGTGGCTGATGGTTAGGGTCTCGCCGGCGCCGGCGAAGATCACGCTGTGGTCCCCGACCACGGAGCCGCCCCGCAGGGTGGCGAAACCGATATCGCCGGGGCGGCGCGCGCCGGTATGCCCGTCCCGGGTCGAGACCCGCACGTCCTTCAGGTCGACGCCGCGGCCCTCCGCGGCGGCCTCGCCGAGGAGCAAAGCGGTGCCGGAGGGCGCATCCACCTTCATGCGATGGTGCATCTCGGCGATCTCGATGTCGAACTCGTCGCCTAGCGCCTTGGCGACCCGGCGCACCAGCTCGGCCATCAGGTTGATGCCGAGCGACATGTTGCCCGAGCGGACGATGCGCGCGTGGTAGGCGGCGGCCCGGAGCTTGGCGAGGTCGTCATCGGACAGGCCGGTGGTCCCGACCACATGGACGATGCGGGCCTGGGCGGCCAGCTCGGCGAATTGCACGGTGGCGGTCGGGGCGGTGAAGTCGAGCACCCCGTCCGCGGTGGCGAAGGCCTTCAGCGGGTCGTCGGTGACCGGAACGTCGAGGGGCGGCAGGCCGGCCAGCACGCCGGCATCATGCCCGAGGACCGGCGAGCCCTCGCGCTCGATCGCCGCCGCGAGGGTGCAGCCCTCGGCCTCGGCCACCGCCCGCACCAGCATCCGCCCCATGCGCCCGTCCGCGCCGACCACCACGAGCCGCATCAACGTTGTCCTGTCGTCGTTCCGTCCCGGACAAGCCTGGCCGATGTCGGGCGCGCCATCAATGGGCCGGACGCCGGCCGGGGCTGTTTCGGGCGGGGGCTCCCGCAGCCTATCTCCGATGAGAAGGGCGCGGGAGCCCGCGTTACGGTCAGTCCTTCTCGGGGGCGATCGCCTCGAGGCCGCCGATATGCTTCTGCGCGTAGAGCGGCAGGCCGATCTGCTTGATCAGCTCGAGCTGGGTCTCGAGGAAGTCGATATGGCCTTCCTCGTCCTCGGCGAGATCCTCGAACAGGCGCTCGGAGACGCGGTCGTTGATCGATTCGCAGTACTTGGCAGCTTCGAGGTACAGGCTGCGCGCGCCGTTCTCGGCGGCGAGATCGCACTCGATGATCTCCTGCACGGTCTGACCGATTCGCAGAGGCTCCAGCTCCTGCAGGTTCGGGAAGCCGTCGAGGAACAGGATCCGGTCGATGAACCGATCCGCGTGGTTCATCTCCTCGATCGATTCCTTGCGCCAGAACTTGGCGAGATCGATATAGCCCCAGTCATTGAGCATCCGGAAATGCAGCCAGTACTGGCTGACCGCAGTCAGCTCGCTCTTCAGGCCGCGATTCAGGTACTCGATGACCTTGGTGTCGCCCTTCATGCCCCCGTACTCCTTACAGCTATTCTAGCGGGGGGGCATTGGCGTCACGCCGTGATCCCGTCCTCCGCAGTTTGGAATAAAACCAAACTGCAAGCGCTAGCGCAAGCCGTGGAGCATTCATGGCTGCCCTGATCGGCCGCCGCTTCTCTCAGCGCATTGCGCATGATCTCCCGGATGGTCCGGGCGCAGCGCCCACATTTCGGGCTGCAGCCGAGGCAGGCATAGACCTGCGCCGGGGTGCGGGGACAGCCTGGGCCGGGCGACAGGCAGCTGCGAACGGCGCCATCGGACAGGACGTTGCAAGAACAGACGATCATGCGCGGTGCAGAACCCGTCTTCCTCGGGCCAGACCCGAACGCGTCGGGCCAGGCAATTCGGACCTACCAGATTAGAACGACTGAAAAGTAGAAGACTTTTCAATATCTTACTGGTCATCGGGGAGATGGCACCGCTGCCCCGGCGGGTCAAGGCGAAGCCAATCACTGCGTCGCGAGCGATTCCTCAGATCCGGTAAGAGGCCTCGAAGACCGGAGGCGTCAGGCGGGACATCCGGCCTCAGCGGGCGAGTTCGCGCAGGCCCAGCCGAATCAGCACCTTGGCCTCGGCGCCCTCCTCGGCGACCTTCAGGGCCGCCGCGATCGCGGAAGCCGCCTGCACCTGCGGGTAGCCGAGATTCACCAGCGCCGAGATCGCGTCGGCCACGGGTCTGGGGGCGGCCCCCTCCTCGACGGCGCCGGTTAGCGCGATCAGCGCCGGATCGACCGGGGCGAAGGCGGGGGCCTTGTCCTTCAGCTCGGCGGTGAGCCGGGCCGCCAGGCGCGGCCCGACGCCGGGCGCCCGGCTGATCGTGCCCTTGTCACCGGTGGCGATGGCGTTCGCGAGGGCGTCGGGTTCCAGCACCGACAGGATCGCCAGGGCGACCCGCGCGCCGACGCCCTGGACGGTCTGGAGCAGGCGGAACCACTCCCGCTCGGCATCCGAGCGGAAGCCGTAGAGCCGGATCATGTCCTCGCGGACATGGGTCTCGATCGAGAGCTCCGCCGCCTCGCCGACCTTGGGCATGCGCTGGAGCGTGCGCGCCGAGCAATGTGCGATGTAGCCGACGCCGGAGACGTCGAGGATCACGAAATCCTCGCCGAACGAATCCACCACGCCCTTGAGCTTGCCGATCATTCTGTGCCCGTCCGCTGTCGTGGCGATGCCTATAGAAGCCGGGGCGCGTCCGCCAGACGCGCTTGAGCCCCGGGGCACTTCGTGAAATCAGGAGGCCGTAACGGCCAGGCTTCGAGACGATCCTGCCGGGCCGGACGAGCGGGAAACGACCATGCGCGCGCCCATACTCGCCCTGATCGGCCTGTTGTGCCTCGGTCCCGCCCGGGCGGCGGACGACCCGGCCGCAGCGGCCCCGAGCAAGGATCCGACCCAGGTCCGGGCGGGCGCCTATGTCCTCGACCCGGATCACGGCAAGATCACGTGGTCGGTCAGCCATCTCGGCTACTCGACCTATTACGGTCAGTTCACCGGCCTGTCCGGCAAGCTCGACCTCGACCCAAAGGCGCCGGACAAGAGCCGCCTAGAGGTCACCGTTCCGCTCGGCGGCGTCGTCACCGGCAGCCCGCGCCTGAACGAGCACCTGGCCGCGCCGGACTTCTTCGACACCGCGAAGTTCCCGAGCGCGACCTTCACGGCGACCGCCGTCGAGCCGACGAGCCCGACCACCGCGCGGATCACCGGCGACCTCACCCTGCGCGGCGTGACCCGTCCGCTGGCGATCGACGCGACCTTCAACCAGGCGGGCATCCACCCGGTGGACCAGCGCTACACCGTCGGTTTCGACGGGCGCGCCGTGGTGAAGCGCTCGGATTTCGGCGTGAACGCCTACCTGCCCGCTCTGGGCGACGAGGTGTCGTTGCGCATCGAGGGCGAGTTCAAGGCGGCGCCCTGAGTCTCGGCTCCGCGAAGGCGGGCGATCGAGCCGGCGCCGAGATGGCCTTGGCGCCCGGGCCGGTATAGGCAGCGCCGGTCGCCCGCCTGCTCCGGACCGGTCGCCCGAGAGGGCCGCGCCCGTCGCGGGCGGCGCGCCGATCGTTGCCATGGAGGTCTGAGCGTTGCGCGGTGCTTGGCTGATCTGGTCTCTGGTGCTGGCGGGTCCGGCCTGCGCGCAAGCGCCTGCGCCGCCCACGCCCTCCCCGCTCGACAATTATGCCGAGGCGGCGGCGACGACGATCATCGCCGAACAGGCCTGCCCGGGCATCCAGGTCAAGGCCGGGCAGCTGACGACTCTGCGTCTCGCCACCAAGGTCGGCGCGGCGCAGGAACCCATCCTCCAGGAGAAGCTGCGGACCCGGGCCACGCAGGTCCGCCAGCAGCTCGCGGCCGACGGCCGGGAGTCGTGGTGCGCACAGGCGCTGGCCGCCTTCGGTCCTCAGGGCAGCGTCGCCAAGGGCATCCTGGCGACCGGCGCACCGATCCGCTGACCCTGTCCAGGATTGACACGGAGCCACCCCGCCCCTACTGACCCGGCATGGCGCGCGGCCTCCTCGACGAGGTCCGCGCGTTTCGCGTTGTCCGGGTCCGCCCGTGCAATGACTTCAAACAAGAAGCCGGTCCAGGGGCAGCCGCCCCGGAGGCCGTTCGAGAACACGAGAGCAACGATGTTCGCAGTCATCAAGACGGGCGGCAAGCAGTACCGCGTCGCCGCCAACGACACCATCACCATCGCCACCCTGCCGGGCGAGGCCGGTGAAACCGTGACCTTCGGTGAGGTCCTCCTGTTCGCCGACGGTGCGGGCGCCACGCAGGTCGGTGCGCCGACCCTGTCGGGCATCAGCGTCACGGGCGAGATCGTGAGCCACGGCCGCGACAAGAAGGTCATCGCCTTCAAGAAGCGCCGCCGCCAGAACTCGCGCCGCAAGCGCGGCCACCGCCAGCACCACACCGTGGTGCGCATCACCGGCATCTCCGCGTGATCGAGCGCGGGCCCCAGGCGAGGCCCGCGATCCGCGCGACCCACACGCATTCGGAGCAGATCCCATGGCACACAAGAAAGCAGGCGGCTCGTCCCGCAACGGCCGCGACTCGGAAGGCCGGCGCCTCGGCGTCAAGAAGTTCGGCTCGGAAGCCGTGATTCCGGGCAACATCATCGTGCGCCAGCGCGGCACCAAATGGCATCCCGGCAGCAATGTCGGCATGGGCAAGGACCACACGCTGTTCGCGCTGGTACCGGGCCATGTCCGCTTCGAGACGCGCCGCGGGCGCGCCTTCGTGGCCGTAACCCCGCTGGCCCAGGCCGCGGAATAACAGGCGGGCGCCCGAGCGGCGAAGCTGGCGTCCCGCCCGGTGTCCCACACCGGACCGGAGACGTCGATGCCGAGCCCCTCACGGGACGGATCGGACGGAACACCGGGGAGGATGGGGCACCATCCTCCCCTTCGTCGTCTTGAGGCGGTGCCCCGGAGCCGGGAACGCCGCCCTGCGAGGGCACGATGTTCCCCGATCTCACCCGCGACGATGTCTTCCGGATCGAGACGCGCAGGCTCTGGCTGCGCTGGCCGACGGCCAAGGACAGGGACGCCATTCTGAAGCTGGCCGGCGACCGTGCGGTGGCCGAGATGCTGGCGCGGGTGCCGCACCCGCTGCCGGCCCCGGTGGTCGACGCGTTCCTGCTGCAGGCGCGGGCCGAGAACGCGACCGGCGCGGGCCTGACGCTGGCCCTGGCGCGGCGCTCGGCGCCGGCGAGCCTGATCGGTGTCGTCGCCATCCACCCCGGCAGCGACGGCACGCCGGAGCTCGGCTACTGGCTCGGCCAACCCTATTGGGGCGCCGGCCTGATGCGCGAGGCGGTGCGGGCTCTCTGCAATGCGTTCTTCGCCTATGCGGGCGGGACCGATCTCGGCTCCTCGGCGCGGATCGTGAACCCGGCCTCCCGGCGCGTGCTGGAGGCCTGCGGGTTCGTGCATACCGGCACCGGCACGAAGCCGTTCCCAGCCCGCGGCACCGATCTGCCGGTGGACCTGTTCCATCTGGATCGGCCCCGGTGGCGGGTCTGCGCCGCTGAGGCGGTGTTGACGGAGGCGGCTTGAGCGCGCGGCCTTCGACATCCGCGATCGAGCGCAATCGCCGACGGAATGAGGGTGCGGGTCCCTGATCCGCGTCGGAGAGCGTCATCGCCGAAGGGTTTCGGACTTTCGGACAATGATGATGCCACCTAGGTACTTAGAGCATCGGCTCGGATTCCGGATCCGGGACGGTGCTCGACAAGGGATAGAGCTGTGAAATTCCTCGACGAAGCCAAGGTCTATGTCCGCTCCGGTGACGGCGGTCCCGGCTGCGTCTCGTTCCGGCGGGAAAAGTTCATCGAGTTCGGCGGCCCGAACGGCGGCGATGGCGGGCGCGGCGGCGACGTCTGGGTCGAGTGCGTCGAGGGCCTCAACACCCTGATCGACTACCGCTACCAGCAGCACTTCAAGGCCAAGAAGGGCGAGCACGGCATGGGCTCGAACTGCCACGGCGCCAACGGCTCCGACGTGGTGCTGAAGGTGCCGGCCGGCACGCAGATCTTCGCCGAGGACGGCGAGACCCTGATCGCCGACCTGACCGAGGTCGGCCAGAAGATTCGCCTGGCCAAGGGCGGCAATGGCGGCTTCGGCAACGCCTACTTCACGACCTCCACGAACCGCGCCCCGAAGCACGCCAATCCGGGCCTGGAAGGCCAGGAGATGTGGATCTGGCTGCGGCTCAAGCTGATCGCCGATGCCGGCCTCGTCGGGTTGCCCAATGCGGGCAAATCGACTTTCCTGGCGAGCGTCACCGCGGCCAAGCCGAAGATCGCCGATTACCCGTTCACGACCCTGCATCCGGGCCTGGGCGTGGTGCGCTCGGACAACCGCGAATTCGTGCTGGCCGACATTCCCGGCCTGATCGAGGGCGCCCACGAGGGCGTCGGGCTTGGCGACAAGTTCCTGGCGCATGTCGAGCGCTGCCGGGTGCTGCTGCACCTCGTCGACGGCACCAGTGAGCATGCCGGCAAGACCTACAAGCTGGTCCGCGGTGAGATCGAGGCTTACGGCAACGGCCTGGCCGACAAGCCCGAGATCGTGGCGCTCTCGAAGGCCGACGCGCTCGATGCCGAGACGCTCAAGAGCCAGGTCGCCAAGCTGAAGCGCGCCGCCGGCCGGGCGCCGCTGGTCCTGTCCTCGGCGAGCCGCAAGGGCGTGCCGGAAGCGCTCCGGGCGATCCAGACCGAGATCGACACGAGCACAGCCGCGGAGGCGGATGCCCGGCCGGCGGTGGCTTGGCAGCCGTGAGTGACGGGGCGGTTCGGCTCCGATAACCTCTCCGAGCAAGACGTTATCGCGGAGGCGACGACGATGGACGCTCTCGTTGTAGAGGGTGACGAGGCGCTGAGCCTGGCGCGTGAATTGGCCGAACGCCAGGGCACTTCGGTCGATGAGGCCGTGTTGACCGCCCTCCGCGCGTCATTGAAGTCGTCGGCTGCCGGCGAGCGGGCGGCGCCGCAACTCTCTCCGCCAGACATCGAGTCGATGACCGCCGAGCAGAAATTGCGGTACGAATCGATCCTGGAACTCGCTCGCTCCATGGCCGCGAAAAAGCCGGGTGCTACGTCACGGCACGACGATCTGTACGACGAATTCGGCTTGCCAAAATGACCAATGACCAGACAATTGCTCTGGATACGTCAGCTATCTTCGCGATTCTCGCATTTGAGCCGGAAGCCGCACTGTTCACGGCTTTGATCACGCGCCGACAGACGCTGGTTGGGGCACCGACACTCGTGGAGGCCCGATTGGTCATGGAACGGCTCTCCGACGAGCCGGAACATGATCTGCGCACCTTCCTCGATCGATCCGAAGCGACAATTGTCTCTTTCGATAAGATCATGTTCGAAGCCGCCGCCGACGCCTTTCATCATTTCGGAAAGGGCCGCGGCCACCCGGCTAAGCTGAACTTCGGCGATTGCCTGGCCTACGCGGTGGCCAAGGTCCATGCGGTGCCCCTCCTCTTCGAGGGGAACGACTTCATCCACACCGATCTGGTGCCGGCCTACAACCCGCGCGCCTGATCGGCCGAGGGGTTCAATCCCGCAGGCCTGCGGCAATGCCGGGCTCGGCGTCTTCGAAAGGCCGTCGCGCCTCCGCACGCTGTTCATTCGCGCGGACTTCGTCCAAACCGCATCGATGCCTCGTCTCTGCGAAGAATTATGATCCCGGCCCTCGAAGAATTCCGCCGCGTCGTCATCAAGGTCGGGTCGGCCCTGTTGGTCGATCGCAATGCCGGCCGGCTGCGCCATGCCTGGTTGGCGGCTCTGGCGGAGGACATCGCCGAGTTGCACGGGCGGGGCGTCGACGTGCTGGTCGTGTCGTCCGGCAGCATCGCCCTCGGGCGGACGGTGCTCGGCCTGCCGCCGGGGATCCTGCGGCTAGAGGAGAGCCAGGGCGCGGCCTCGGTCGGGCAGATCACCCTGGCCCGGCACTGGGCCGAGGCGCTCGGCCATCACGGCATCGTGGCGGGGCAGATCCTGGTCACCCCGCAGGATACCGAGGAGCGCCGCCGCTACCTCAATGCCCGGGCGACCGTGCTGAAGCTGTTGGAGATGCGCGCCGTCCCGGTGGTCAACGAGAACGACACGGTGGCGACCTCGGAGATTCGCTACGGCGACAACGACCGGCTCGCAGCCCGGGTCGCCACGATGATCGATGCCGACGTGCTGGTGCTGTTCTCGGATATCGACGGGCTCTACACGGCGCCGCCCCAATCGGACCCGGATGCGCGCCATCTGCCGGTGGTGGAGCGCATCACCCCGGAGATCGAGGCGATGGCCGGCGGCCCGGCCTCGGAACTGTCCCGGGGCGGCATGCGCACCAAGGTCGAGGCGGCCAAGATCGCGGCCTCCGGGGGTACGCACCTCGTCATCGCGGACGGGCGGGGCAAGAACCCCCTGAAGGCTGTGCGCGAGGGTGCGCGCTGCACCTGGTTCCTGTCGGGCTCGACGCCGACCGCGGCGCGCAAGACCTGGATCGCCGGCTCCCTGGAGCCGCGCGGGACGCTCACCATCGACGCCGGTGCCGCCAAGGCCCTGCTCGGCGGCGCCAGCCTGCTGCCGGTGGGCGTCCGGGCGATCGAGGGCAGCTTCTCCCGGGGCGACGCCGTGATGATCCGCGATCCCGAGGGCCGCGTGCTCGGCCGCGGCCTCGTGGCCTATGACAGCGCCGAGGCGGCCCTGATCATCGGCCATCCGAGCGCGCGCATACCGGAATTGCTCAACTATCCGGGCCGGGCCTGGATGGTGCATCGCGATGATCTCGCGATGTTTTAGACTGGACTGATTCCGATCAGTTCTTGTCTAGTTGTAGAAGGCGCGATCTCTGTCACGCCCGGTGAGTCAGCACACTTGTGGGCCCGTCGCCCGATGTGCAAAGACCCGCTCATCCCCTGTCGGGCCGGTCTTCGCGGCCCCCGAACACCGAGGACGCCAGCGTGCCCGTCCTGAACCTGAGATCCGATCTCGCCGAGGCCGAGGCCCTGCCGGAGCTGATGGCGGCGATCGGCCGGCGGGCGCGCGTCGCCGGCCGGCGCATGGCGCTCGCCTCCGCCCAGACCAAGGACCGGGCGCTGCGTCTCATCGCCGAGCGGCTGCGGGCGAATGCGGACGAGATCCTGCGCGAGAACGCCCGCGACGTCGCCGCGGCCCGCCAGGCCGGCCAGAGCGCCGCGCTGGTCGACCGGCTCGCCCTGGATGCCGGCCGCCTCGCGGCGATCGCCGAATCCGTCGAGAAGGTCGGGGCGCTGGCCGACCCGGTCGGGCGCCAGCTCGCCGCGATCGAGCGGCCGAACGGCCTGCTGATCGAGCGGATCGCCGTGCCGCTCGGCGTGATCGGCGTCATCTTCGAGAGCCGCCCGAACGTCACGGCGGATGCCGGCGCGCTCTGCCTCAAGGCCGGCAACGCCGCGATCCTGCGTGCCGGCTCGGACAGCCATCGCAGTGCCCTGGCCATCGCCAAGGCGATGAGCGAGGGCCTGGCCGAGGCGGGCCTGCCCGCCGACGCGATCCAGCTCGTGCCGACCCGGGACCGCGCCGCGGTCGGGCTGATGCTCGGCGGCCTCGACGGCTGCATCGACGTGATCGTGCCCCGGGGCGGGCGCGGCCTCGTGGAGCGCGTCCAGGCCGAGGCCCGGGTGCCGGTCTTCGCCCATCTCGACGGCGTCAACCACGTCTACGTGGCGGCGGCCGCCGATCTCGACATGGCTCTGGCCGTGCTGCTCAACAGCAAGATGCGCCGGACCAGCGTCTGCGGCGCCGCCGAGACCCTGCTGGTGGATCGTGCCTGCGCGGCGACGCATCTCGCCCCCCTCGTCCGCACCCTGCTCGATGTCGGCTGCGCGGTGCGCGGCGACGCCGAGACCCAGGCGGTGGATCCCCGGGTGACGCCGGTCTCCGAGGCGGACTGGCACACCGAGTATCTCGACGCGATCATCGCGGCGCGGGTGGTCGACGGGATCGACGCGGCGATCGAGCATATCGAGACCTACGGCTCGCACCACACCGACGCGATCATCACGGCCGACCGGGCCGAGGCCAACCGCTTCCTGGCCGAGGTCGATTCGGCGATCGTCACCCACAACGCCTCGACCCAGTTCGCCGATGGCGGCGAGTTCGGTTTCGGCGCCGAGATCGGCATCGCCACCGGGCGCATGCATGCCCGCGGCCCGGTGGGTGTCGAGCAGCTGACGACGTTCAAGTACCGCGTCCACGGCAGCGGGCAGATCCGCCCGTGATCCGACCCGAAGTCCCGGCGTGCGGCTGATCCTGCCGCCGAGCGCGCCCGGCATGCGGATCGGCCTCTACGGCGGATCCTTCAACCCAGCCCATCGCGGCCACCGCCACGTCACCGTGACGGCTCTGCGCCGGCTCGGGCTCGACCGGGTGTGGTGGCTGGTGAGCCCCGGCAACCCGCTCAAGAGCCGGATCGCCCTGCCCTCCGTGGAGGCGCGCTGCGCCCAGGCCCGGGAGATCGCCCGCCATCCGCGCATCGCGGTGACCGGCATCGAGGCGGCGCTGGGTGTGCGCTTCACGGTCCAGACCCTGCGCTACCTGACCCGCCGCTGCCCCGGCGTGCAGTTCGTCTGGATCATGGGGGCGGATTCGCTCGGCAATTTCCACCGCTGGAAGGGATTCGCCGAGATCGCCCGGCTCGTGCCGATCGCGATCATCGACAGGCCGGGATTCACCATGACGCCGCTCAGCGCCCGGGCCGCCCACAGGCTGGCCGGGGCCCGGATCCCCGAGGCGGCGGCCCATACTTTGCCGACGCGCCCACCCCCGGCCTGGGTGTTCCTCCACGGACCGCGGTCGCCCCTGTCCTCGACCCAGATCCGCAACGGGAAACGGGGACGCTGAGGGCTCGAATGCGACGCAGTTGCAATCGTCGCACGATACAGCCAATTTCATACCGGTTCGCGAACCCTGAGAGGGCGGCGCGACATCACGAGGAATCAGGACGCTGCCCGAGACCATTCGCACGGAGACCATCCGCACACATGCCCCCGTTCCGGAAGAGCCCGGAATGGCGCGCTCGGACGACCTGAAGGCGCTCGCCCTCTCGTGCCTCGACGAGATGAAGGCCGAGGAGACGATCGCGATCGACCTCGCGGGCAAGACCTCCCTCGCCGACACGATGATCATCGCCTCCGGTCGGTCGCAGCGCCATGTCGGCTCGATCGCCGACAAGTTCATCCAGGAGATGAAGAATCGCGGCTACGGCAATGCCCGGGTGGAAGGCATGCCGGCCTGCGACTGGGTGCTGATCGATGCCGGCGACGTGCTCGTCCACATCTTCCGCCCGGAAGTGCGCGGATTCTACAATCTCGAGAAGATGTGGGGCGCGGATCGCCCGGTCGGCCTGGCGGCGGATTAGCGGTCGCCCGACCTACACCGTCATTGCGAGTGCAGCGAGGCAATCCGGCAGGGGCGCGACGTCGAGAGATCGCGCGCTGCCCTGGTTTGCTTCGCTGCGCTCGCAATGACGGCGTGGCAACATCTGTCCCACCCCCTCATCCTGAGGTGCCGCGGCGCAGCGGAGGCCTTGAAGGAGACCTCCAGGAGTCGCGCGGCCGGCGGGAGGGCTCCTTCGCGGCTCGCTTCGCTCACATCTCAGGATGAGGGTCAGGGTTGGGGCAAGCCTCATCGAACCCGTCCCGAAACAGCGAGAGATCCCCTGCCCCGTGCGCCTCGTCCTGGCAGCCATCGGTCGGTTGAAGGCCGGCCCGGAGCGTGAGTTGGCGTCACGATACCGCGACCGCGCCGCGCAACTCGGCCGCGGGCTCGGCTTTCCCGCCTGCGACAGCGTCGAGATCGTCGAATCCCGAGCCCGCCGGGCGCCGGACCGCTGCGCCGAGGAGGCGTCTGCCCTGCTGACGCATCTGCCGCCCGGCGGGGTGCTGGTCGCCTATGACGAGCGGGGGCGGTCGGATATCGCCAGCGAAGCCCTCGCCGAGCGGATCGCCGGCTGGCGCGATGCCGGTCGGCCGGCGCTGATGGTCGCGATCGGAGGGCCGGACGGCCTCGATGCCTCAATTCGGACGAAGGCGGAGCTGATCCTGTCGTTCGGGGCCGCCACCCTGCCCCATGGACTCGTGCGCGTGCTCGCCCTGGAACAGATCTATCGCAGCCTGACCATCCTGGCCGGCCATCCGTATCACCGCGGCGAGCCGGGCTGAGACACCGTGCAGTGTGATGGTGCAGCCCGTGGCGTCTCGATCCAGCGATCGGCCTTCCGCGCTCTCGTTCTGATCGCCCTGGCCTGCTCGGGCGGACCGTCGCGGGCCGAGGACCCGGCTCCCAATGCCGACGCGGAAAAAATCCAGCGCGCCACCGAGGAGCGCGAGCGGCGGGCCGAAAACCTGAAGCGGGTCCAAGACGCGCTCGCCGCCAGCGCCGGCCAGCGCGCGCAGTTCGAGGCCGAGATCGCCGCCATCGGCTCGGACCGGGCCAAGCTCGACAGCGCCCTCATCGATGCGGGGCGCCAGGCCCAGGCCACCGAAGACCGGTTGAGCCGCCTGGAAGAGCGGCTCAAGGCGATGACCGAGAGCGAGGCCGCGATCCGGCGCTCGCTGCATGCCCGCCGCGGCATCGTCGCCGAGATCCTGGCGGCTTTGCAGCGGATGGGCCGGCGGCCGCCCCCGGCCGTGCTGGTGAGCCCGGAGGACGTGCTCGCGGTGATCCGCACTTCGATGCTGCTCGGCGCCGTGGTGCCGGAGCTGCGCGGCGAGGTCGACACCCTGGCCGCGGACCTCGCCGAGATGATCCGCCTGCGCGGCCTGATCGCCCAGGACAAGGAGGGGCTGGCCAACGACCTCGCCGGCTGGGCCCGCGAGCAGCAGCGGCTCCAGGCCCTCGTGACCGCCCGGCGGGCCCGGCAGGCGGAGGTTGAGAGCGGCCTGACCGCGGAGCGCCGACGCGCGGCCGAGCTCGGCGCCCAGGCGAAATCGCTGAAGGACCTGCTCGACCGCACCGAGGCCGAGGTCGCCGCGTCCAAGCGCTCGGCCGAGGAGGCCAAGGCGGCAGCCGAGCGCGAGGCCCGGGTGACGCAGGAGCGTTTCGCCGCGGCGGGCTTCCGCGACCCGGCGCGGCTGGCCCCGAAGGTGCATTTCGCCGAGGCGCGGGGCGAAGTGCCGCGGCCGGTCAGCGGACGGCTGATGCGGGGGTTCAATCAGCCCGACGGCAATGGCGGGATCACGCGCGGCGTGTCCTTCACGACCCGGCCGAAGGCGCTGGTCTCCTCGCCGGCGGATGGCTGGGTCAAATTCGCCGGGCCGTTCCGGTCCTATGGGCGTCTCTTGATCATCGACGCAGGCGATGGCTACTATCTTCTGCTGGCGGGGATGGATCAGATTAGCGTAGAGGTCGGCCAGTTCGTACTCGCGGGGGAACCCGTGGGCAGCATGGGCGAGGGTAGCGCGGGCTCGCCCGGGTCCGACGGTGAGCCGACCCTCTACGTCGAGTTCAAGAAGGATGGCGGGTCCGTCGATCCGGAGCCGTGGTGGGCGAAGAGCCCCAGTGATAAGATACTTGGCGAGAAGGTTCGCGGCTGATGCGCAAGACATCCCTGATCATGCTCGGCGCCTTCCTGGGTGCCGGCACCTCCATGGTGGCGACCCAGACCGACTTCCTGTCGGGACCGCGGGCGGTGGCCGCCTCGGCCGAGACCTATCGCCAGCTCAGCCTGTTCGGCGACGTCTTCGAGAAGGTCCGCACCGACTACGTCGAGAAGCCCGACGAGTCGAAGATGATCGAGGCCGCCGTCAACGGCATGCTGACCTCGCTCGATCCGCATTCGAGCTACATGGACGCCAAGGCGTTCCGTGACATGCAGACCACCACCCGCGGCGAGTTCGGCGGGCTGGGCATCGAGGTCACCATGGAAGACGGCCTGATCAAGGTCGTCACGCCGATCGACGACACCCCGGCCGCCAAGGCGGGCCTGCTGGCCAACGACATCATCACCCAGATCGACGACGACCAGGTGCAGGGCCTGACCCTGAACCAGGCGGTCGACAAGATGCGCGGCCCGGTGAATTCGAGCGTGAAGCTCAAGATCTCCCGCAAGGAGTCGAAGGACCCGATCGACGTCACGCTCACCCGCGACGTGATCAAGATCAAGCCGGTGCGCTCGAAGGTGGAGGGCGGCGATGTCGCCTATATCCGCCTGACCCAGTTCAACGAGCAGACCTTCGACGGCATGCGGGCGGCGATCGAGAAGCTCTCGAGCGAGATCGGCGCCGACAAGCTCAAGGGCTACGTGGTCGACCTGCGCAACAACCCGGGCGGCCTGCTCGACCAGGCCGTGATGGTCTCCGACGGCTTCCTCGACCGCGGCGAGATCGTCTCGACCCGCGGCCGCAACCCCGACGAGACCCAGCGGTTCTCGGCCAAGGCCGGCGACCTGACCAAGGGCAAGCCGGTGGTTGTGCTGGTCAACGGCGGCTCGGCCTCGGCCTCCGAGATCGTTGCCGGCGCCCTGCAGGACCACAAGCGCGCGACCATCATGGGCACCCGCTCCTTCGGCAAGGGCTCCGTGCAGTCGATCATCCCGCTCGGCGGCTCCGGCGCCCTGCGTCTCACCACGGCGCGCTATTACACGCCGTCCGGCCGCTCGATCCAGGCCAAGGGCATCGAGCCCGACGTCGAGGTGCTGCAGGACGTCCCCGACGAGCTGAAGGGCAAGGACGAGACCAAGGGCGAGGCCGGGCTGAAGGGCCACCTGAAGCAGAAGGATACCGACGAGCGCGGCGGCTCCTCCGCCTACATCCCGCCGGATCCGGCCAAGGACAAGCAGCTCCTCTCGGCGATCGACTTCCTGCACGGCATCCAGAAGGGCGCCGCCAACGGCACCCAGGCGCCGGCGAAGCCGAGCGTGCCGAACTGATCTCTTCTGCCTGAGCGAAATCCCGACACGACCCCGTCCGGCCCCTGGGCCGGGCGGGGTTTTTCGTGGCCGATCGCAGCGTTAGTGGAAGATTAACCATACCGGCCGGCAATGATCGCCGGGATTCGCGCTGCTGCTATCGGGCGTGGGACGCGCATCCGCATCGAGTGCCGCTTGACCGAACCCACCGACGATATCCTCACGCGCCCCCTCGGGGTGCCGGAGGCGCGAGCGCCGGAGCGGCCCCTGGGCCGGTTCGCGCGCCTCGTCGCGCCCCTGCGCCGGCCGAAGGTCGCGGCGGGTGCGATCGCCGGCGGGCTGCTCGCGGCCTGCGGGCTGGTCCTGGCTCTGGGCGATCCCCAGGGCGGCGAGCCGCGGGTCGAGGTCGCGATCACCCTGCGCGAGCCGCTGGCGCGCCCTGCCCCGGCGCCGGTCGCGGCCGTCCCGGAGCCCTCGGGCCCGGTGGTGGTCAATGCCGGCGGCTCGCAGCAGCGCAGCGCCGAGGAGATCGAGACTGCCTCGGGCGTGACCGTGGTGCGTCCCCCGGGCTCGGGTCCGAGCGAGGCCGTGGTGATCCGCGTGCCGCCGGCCAACGCCCCCCGGCTCGCCGCGGCGCCCGACCCGCGGATCAGCGAGCAGGGCCGCCACGGCATCATGCCGAAGCTCGGCGAGGGCCGGGTCCGCGCCCTCGACGTCTATGCCCGGGCGGAGGAGCCCGGCACCGGCCCGCGGATCGCCGTCCTGGTGACCGGCCTTGGGGTCGGGCAGGCCGCCACCGCCGGCGCGACCGTGCGCCTGCCCGCCGCCGTCAGCCTCGCCTTCCTGCCCTACGGCGCCGAGGCCGAGCGCTCGGCCGCCCGGGCCCGCGATGCCGGCCACGAGGTCTTCCTCCAGCTGCCCATGGAGCCGTTCGACTATCCCGACAGCGATCCCGGCCCCCAGACCCTGCTCACCGCCCTGAAGGGCCTGGAGAATGCCGACCGCCTCGCCTGGTCGCTCGCCCGCTTCCCCGGCTATGTCGGCGTGGCGAACTTCATGGGCGCCAAGATGATGGCCGACCCGGCCTTCGAGCCGATCCTGCGCGAGATCGGCGCCCGCGGCCTCGGCTTCCTCGACGACGGCACCGGCCCGAAGCCCGCGCCGGCCAACAAGGGCCGCACCCCGGTGGCCCGGGCGGAGCTCGTCCTCGACGCTGTGCCCCGCGCCGACGCCATCGATGCCGCGCTCGCCCAGGCCGAGGCGCGGGCCCGGGCCAGCGGCTTCGCCCTGGTCTCGGCCAGCGGCGCGGCGCTCAGCGTCGACCGGATCGCCCGCTGGGCAAAGGATCTCGACACCCGCGGCATCCGCCTCGTGCCGGCGAGCGTCGCCTTGCGCGGCGCGCCGGAGAAGCGGGTCAGCGTCGCCAATTGACCGCGCGCTTTCCGGGCCGGCGGCGTTGCCGCGCGACTTGCGCCTGACCTATGGTCGCCGGCGATGACCACAGATTCTGATCCGGGCGCCGCGTTGCCCTACCGCCCCTGCGTCGGCGTCGCGCTGATCGCGCCTTCGGGTGGCGTCTTCGTCGGGCGCCGGACCAAGGATGCCGGCCCGGAGCACGTCGCCGGCCCGTATATGTGGCAGATGCCGCAGGGTGGCATCGATCCCGGTGAGGATCCCGAGATGGCCGCCCGCCGGGAGCTCTACGAGGAGACCAACGTGCCGCCGGACGCGGTGCGGCTGCTGGGCGAAATCCCGGACTGGCTCGCCTACGACCTGCCCCCGGCCGTGATGAAGCAGGCCTGGAAGGGACGCTATCGCGGCCAGACCCAGAAATGGTTCGCCTACGGCTTCCTCGGCAGCGAGGACCTGATCGACGTGCTGAGCCCCGGCGGCGGCGCCCACAAGGCCGAGTTCGATGCCTGGCGCTGGGCGCGGTTCTCCGAGTTGCCGGACCTGATCGTGCCGTTCAAGCGCCCGGTCTACGAGCGCGTGGTCGAGGCGTTCGCCGGCCTCGCGGGCTGGGCGGCCGAGACCGGGACGAGCCGGCCGTGACGCCGCGGACGGGATCGTAACGGTGGTGCGCTGGCTCGCGATCCCGCTCGCACTCGCTCTGGCGTGGCTCGCCTTCACGGTGAGCCCGCTCTGGTCGCTCTACGATCTCGCGCAGGCCGTGCGCCGGCACGACGTGGCCTATATCGAGAGCCACGTGAACTTCCGGACGCTGCGTCTGTCCCTGGTCCGCCAGATCACCGGGGCGGTGCGGGCCGCCTCCGACACCGACCTGGATCTCGAGCCCCGCGACCGGCAGCGCCTCAACGACGTCGCCTACGGTCTCGCCCTGGCGCTGGCCGAGACCCTGGTCACGCCCGAGACGGTGATGGACCTGCTCGACAACGGCTGGCCGGACAAGCTCGACATCGAGCGCCCCGCCGACCTCAAGCCGGAGGGCCTGGCGATCGGCAGCGCCGGCCGGCTCCTGCCCTACTACACGTCGTTAGAGATGCGCGGCTTCCGGGCCGTGGTGATCCCGATCCCGCCCGAGGCCCCCCGGGCGGAGCGTACCCGGATCCGGCTGCGGCTGCGCGGCCTGAGCTGGCGGCTGGTCGATATCGAGATGGCCGACATCCTGCGCGCCCAGATCGCCGCCAAGCTCGGCCGGGCGCTGGCCCGGGCCAAGCTCGGAGCGAGCGCCGGGGAAGAGAAGTAGAGGCGCTTTCCGGCGCTTGATGGTCGCGGAGTGACGAACTCAGTCCGCGACGCCTGCCCCCCGAAACCCGAGCCGCTTCCTCATCCTGAGGTGGGGTGTCGGGACAAACGTCGATCGTCGGTGCGCGGGCTTGCCCCCGCTCAATCCGGCTTCGCTGCCGGCGCTTTGGCGGCCGGTGTCTTCTCGTCCACCGGTGCCTTGGCCTTGGGCTTGCGGGCTTCGACCAGGCTCTCGGCCTCGTCCTCGTCGGTGTCGCCGCCCTGCACGATCGTCTTGTCGGGGTTGGCCAGGAGCGACTTCGCGATGCCGAGCAGCACCTCGCACTCGCCCGGGAATTTGTAGGTCTCCAGCACGATCGCCGCGTCGCGCAGCGTGCGCAGGTCGCGCACCGTCTGGGCGTTGGCGTCCGCCTGCAGTTCCTTCTTGGCGGCGATCCCCTCCTCGATCTGGGCGCCCTTCACGTCGCACGCGGCCCGGGCCGGCAGGGCGGCGGCCGTGAGGGCGAGGGCGAGACCGGTGGCGATGAGGGGGCGCCGCATGGCGGGAATCCTTGGGGGTGGGGTTCAGGCGTGGTGGTGGTGCGCGGTGCGCAGGATGTCGTTCGTGAGCGCGACGAGCTGGCTGGGCCGGTACGGCTTCGGGACGAACACCGATTCGGAGACGGCGTCGGCGGCCGACAGGCAGGCACGGCCGCCGGACGTGTAGATTACGGGCAGGTCCGGGCAGACGCTGCGGGCGCGGCGCGCCAGCGCCAGGCCGTTCGTGTTGCGGGCGAGGTCGATATCGGTGAAGAGCATGTCGACGCTCTCCCGTGCCAGGATCGCCTCGGCCTCCCAGGCATCCGCGGCGGTGAGCACCCGATAACCCTCTTCGAGAAGCGCCTCGGCGGCCAGCTCGCAGACGGTCGGCTCGTCCTCGACCACGAGGATGGTCGCGGCGGCCGGGTCCAGGGCGGGCATGGACGGGCAGGCGAAGGCGGCGGCGAACGGCATCATGACGCAACTCCCACTCACCCGGCGGGGGCGCGGTAGCCCCGTGCCGGATCGAAGGAGCAACGGGCCCCTGCGCCCCGGCGTTCGCCGTGATTGCATCGAATTGCTCGGACTTGGTGCACGGCCCGTTAACCCCGCCCCGGCGCAGGTGAACGGAGGCTCCGAAATGGTTAACGGTGCGTTACCGGGATGCATCGGGAGGGCGGATCCGTGAACCGGTCCTGGCAGCTGGGCACCGGCCTGCTCCTCACGGGCCTCGCCGGATACGTCGATGCGCTGGGCTTCGTGCGGCTCGGCGGGCTCTACACCTCGTTCATGAGCGGCAACACCACGCAGCTCGCGGTCTTCGGCGCCGAGGCGAACCTGCACAAGATGCTGCTGCCGGCGATCCTGATCGCGGCCTTCCTGACCGGCTCGGTCCTGGGCAGCGGGCTCGCGATCCTGGTGCCGACGCGCTGGAGCACCCCGGTGGTGCTGGCCTACGAATCGCTGCTGATCCTCGGCGGCCTGGCGCTCGGCCTGGCCACGCCCGAGCTGGGGCTCGCCGCGTTCTTCGTGGCCGTCGCCATGGGGGCGCAGAACGCCGTGCTGGCGCAGGTGCAGGGGTTTCGCGCCGGCACCACCTTCGTCACCGGTGCCCTGTTCAGCCTCGGCCAGAAGATCGCCAAGGCGCTGACCCGCACGGGCGACCCGCTCGGTTGGATCGGCGACGGGCTGGTCTGGTTGTCCCTGTTGCTGGGGGCCCTGCTGGGGGCCCTGGCCTACGACGCGTTTGCCCTCTACGCCCTGATCGCGCCGGCAGCGGTTTCCGGGGTGCTCGCGCTCATCACCGCGTTCCTGGTCCTGCGCGCCGGCGCGCGGGCCCCGAAGGTCGAGTCTCCATGAGCAGTTCCGTCAGCCATCCGTCCCTCACCGACCACGTCGCCCCGCTGGAGGGGGGCGCCCACGTGGTCGCGGCGCATTTCCTGAAGGAGGCTCCGGCCCTGGCGCTCGGCGACGGCACCGTCGCCCTGATGCGGGGCGATAGCCTCGCGCGCATCGCGGCCCATCCCGACAGCGGGATCCTGGTGGCGGCCGGAAGCCCGGACCGCCTGGTTACCGGCGGCGACGACGGCCGCGTGGTCGAGATCCGGGCCGATGGCGCGACGCAGGAACTCGGTGCCGCCAAGGGGGGCGCCTGGATCGACGCGCTGGCGCTGCACCCGGACGGATCCGTCGCCTGGTCCGCGGGTCGCGCGGTCGTCGCCCGGGACGCCAAGGGCCGGGAGAAGAGCTTCACGGCCCCGTCCACGGCCCGCGGCCTGGTCTTCGCTCCGAAGGGCTACCGGCTCGGCGTCGCCCACTACAACGGCGTGAGCCTCTGGTACCCGAATCTCGAGACCCCCGCCGAGGTGGTCAGCTGGAAGGGCTCGCATATCGACGTCACCTGGTCGCCGGACGGTCGCTTCGTCGTCTCGACCATGCAGGAGAATGCCCTGCACGGCTGGCGCCTGCAGCCGGATCGCGGCCACATGCGGATGTCGGGCTATCCCGGCAAGGTCCGGTCGGTGTCGTGGTCATCGGACGGCAATTGGCTCGCCACCGGCGGTGCCGAGGCGGCGATCGTCTGGCCGTTCGATTCCAAGGAGGGCCCCACCGGCAAGGCGCCGCGGGAATGCGGCGTCCGGCCGGCCCGGGTGTCGCGGGTGGCGTTCCACCCGAAGGCGCCCGTGCTGGCGGTGGGCTACGAGGATGGGTGCATCCTGCTGGTGCGCTTCACCGACGCCTCCGAGCTGCTGGTGCGGCGGGCGGTGCAGGGCAGCGGGATCACGGCCCTCGCCTGGGACGCCCGCGGCAACCGCATGCTGTTCGGCTGCGCCGACGGCCAGGCCGGCCTGCTGACCCTGCCGGCCTGATCGTCTTGGTCTTTGGCCGCAGCCCATCGTTCGGGCTGCGCCCCGTCTCGAACCGGAGGGTCTGACGTGTTCCGCGTGTTCCGCACTTTCGGCCTCGCCCTCGGCCTGCTCGGCGGCGTCGTTGCCGCCCAGGCCCCTGAATTCGCGCAACAATACGCCCAGCGGCTCGGCGGCGCGGTCGACGAGCTGCGCCGGCAGGTAGCGGTGCTCGAATCGGACGCGCAGGCTTCCGGCACGACCCGCGAGGGCGCGGTCGACCGGCTGCGCACCAATCCCGACCAGCTCGTCGCCCGACGGGGCGAGGCCGCCCAGGCCGACATCGCCCGGCTCGCCCGGCTGAGCGCCCAGCAGCATGCCCTGACCTCGGCCACGAGCCCGCTCGGCAAGGTGGTGGCGATGCTGCGCGATCCCGACGTGCCGGTGGCGCAGGCCGCCTACCGGGACTTCAGCCCCGCTGTGCCGACCAATGCCGACGGCCTCGCCGCCGGCCTGATCGGGTTCCTGACCGCCTGGGGCGGGGCGCGCGTCCTGTCGGATCTCGGCCTGCGGCTAGTGCGCCGGCGCCCGCGCACGACGACCCGGACGGCCTGAACCGCCGCCGGCTCGGCGCGCGCGGACCCGGGAGTGTTGCTCAGGGTCTACAGCGGCTTGCGCGGAGCTTGCGTATCGAGCGTGATCCGGCCGCCTCGGTCCGGCAGAAGGCGCAAGATGCCCCGCGCGTCGAACCCCACCACGATCAATCCGGCGCTCGACGCCGCCGCCCTGCTGCGGCGCATCGGCTTCTTCGGACTGTTCGTGATCCTGCCGGTGCTGGCCCAGGTCGCCCGGCGCGCGACCGTGATCCTGGCGCCGATCGCCGTGGTGCTGCTGATCATCGCCAGCGCGATCGACCGGCGCCAGCGCCCGGTGCGCCCTGCCGTCACCCGGCTGCTCACCGCGCCGGCCTTCCTCGCCGGCATGCTGGTGGTGCTCTGGTCGGTCCTGTCCCTGACCTGGACGCCGTTCCTCGGGCCGGCGGTGGAACGCCTGGCGAATCTCGCGGCCACGATCGGGCTGGCCCTGCTCGGCTATTTCGCCCTGCCCGACCGGATGCGCTCGGCCAACCTCTATCTGCTGCCGCTGGGGGTGGTCGCGGGCTCGATCGTGGCGATCGTGCTCGGGCTGTTCGGCGCCCACCTGGCGCCCCCCGGGATCGACGATGACGGCGCCCTCGACCGCGGCCTGATCCTGCTGATCCTGCTGGTCTGGCCGGCTCTGGCCTGGCTCCGGTCCCGGCGGCGCGACCGCGAGGCGCTCGGCCTCGCCCTGCTGGTCGCCCTGGCGCTGACGGTCCAGCCCGACGTCACGCAGATCGCCGCCCTGGCGGTCGGCACGCTGGCCTTCGCGGTGACGAGCTACCGTCCGAAGCTCGGCGTGATGCTCACCGCGACGATCTCGGCCGCGCTGCTGGCCGTCGCGCCGCTGCTGCCGTTCCTGGCCCGCCCGATCGGCGCCGCCCTGCTCGGGCCGCTCTCGCCCGCGGTCCTGTCGCTCAAGAGCTGGCAGAAGGTCGTGACCACCGATCCGGTGCGGCTCATCACTGGCCACGGTTTCGAGACGGCCCTGCGCGGGCGCCTCGTCGGGCTGCTGCCGGTGAACGCGCCGACCACGGCTCTGTTCGAGTTCTGGTACGAGCTCGGCATCGTCGGCGCGCTGGCCGCCGCCTTCGCGCTCTACGCCTCGATCCGCCGGGGCGGCCGGGACATCCCGGCGCTGATCCCGGGGGCGATGGGCTGCTTCGCCGCCGCCTTCACGGTGGCCTGCCTCGGGGTCGGGCTGACGGCGATCTGGTGGCTCAGCAACATCGCCATCGCCGTCGTGGTGTTCGTGGCGGTGGAACGCGGCCAGTTCCGCACCAGCCGCCCGAAGGTGGCAAAGCTCCATCGTCTGCGCGAGGAGTGATCCTCAGGTCACCGGTTCAGGAAACCGTGCAGCCGGATCCAGGCCAGGAAGAGGCCCGGCCAGGCGGCGGCGGGGGTGCCAGGCGCGCCCAACCCGAATCCGTGGCCGCCGCGCTCGAACAGGTGCAGCTCCGCCGGCACCCGCGCCTTGCGGAGCGCCGTGAACATCAGCAACGGATGGTCGGCCACCGCCACCGGATCGTCGATCGCCTGGACCAGGAAGGTCGGGGGCGTCTCCGGGCCGACCTGGAGGTCCACCGAATAAGTCTTCATCTCGAACGGGGTGACCTCGTCGCCCACCAGGATCCGGCGCGTCGCGGTGCGGTCGAATGGCTTGCGCATGGTGATGACCGGGTAGATCAGCCCGGCCAGCACCGGTCGCACCGGCTGCGCGTCGGCCTCGTCCACCGGCGCGTAGAGGTCGTTGGCGGTGCCCACCGCGGTCTCGCCCATCAGGTGCCCGCCCGCGGAGAAGCCGAGCACGCCGACCCGGGCCGGATCGACGCCGTATTCCGCGCCCCGCGCCCGCACCAGCCGCAGGGCCCGCTGCGCGTCCTGCCGCGGCGCGTCGGGGCCCGCGCCCCAACCCTCCGCGGGCAGGCGGTAGACCAGCAGGAAGACCGTGATGCCGGCCGCGTTCAGGACGCGCCCGACCGGCACGCCTTCGTTGCCCAGCGCGATGAACTGGTAGCCGCCCCCGGCCGCCACGATGATCGCCGCGCCGTTGGGATTGGCCGGCCGCATCGCCAGCAGGCAGGGTTTCTGGACGCGGGTGACGTCGCCCGAGACGCCCTCGACGTAGCGGTAGCCATCCGAATCGGGTCCGCTGCCGCCCCCCGGCGGCTCGCCGGGCCACAGGTCGATGACCTGGAGATCGGCTCCCGGCAGCGAGCGCGGCAGGGCGCGGATCGCCTCGTGCGGCGCCGGCTCCGGCGGTTTTTCTTCGGACTTGGCGGTGCGCAGGCCGAGAATCGTGCTCAGGCCGGCGAGCACCAGGCGGCGGTCGAGATGCATGAACCGGTCCCGGGCGGCGCTCAGGACCGGGCCCGGGGCGGGGTACGGACGGGCTCGGGCATGGTGCTCTCCTGAAACATCCCTCGCCCAACGTCGCAGGGCGCGGGGGCGGTTCCGGAGCGGCGCGCTCTCAGCTGCGCCGGGTGATCACGGAGACGTAGAACCCGTCGGTCCCGGTGCGCAGCGGCGTCATCTGCAGGCCGTGCGCGGTCTGCCGGACGGCCGAGGCGAGGCCCGGCGGTCCCGCCGCCAGCACCGTCTCGGCCGGCACGGCGTCGAAGCGCCCGCGCCAGCGCGACAGCAGGCCGGCCACGGCGGCATCGTTCTCCGCGGGCAGGAGCGAGCAGGTGACGTAGACGATCCGGCCGCCGGGCCGGACCAGCTTGGCCGCCCGGTCGAGCACCTGGCTCTGCTCGGCGACGCGCAGAGCCAGGCTGCCGGGGCGCAGCCGCCACTTGGCATCCGGGTTGCGCCGCCAGGTCCCCGAGCCGGTGCAGGGCGCGTCGACCAGCACCCGGTCGATCGTGCCGTCGAGATCCTCGAGCACATCGGCCCGAGCCTTGCCGCTGCGCGGGGTGCGCACCTCGGCCGCGGCACCGGACCGGCGCAGGCGGTCGTGGATCGGCGCGAGCCGGCGCGGATCGCCGTCGGTGGCGATCAGGCGCGCGCTGTTGCGGGTCTGGGAGGCCAGCGCCAGGGTCTTGCCGCCGCCGCCGGCGCAGAGGTCGACGATCGTCTCTCCGGCCTGCGGATCCGCAAGCAAGGCTGCGAGCTGCGAGCCCTCGTCCTGGATCTCGTACCAGCCGTCGAGGAACTCGGCCTCGACATGAAGCGCCGGGCCGCGGCCGTCGGCGCCGATCGGGATCCGCACGCCCATCGGGGCATGCGGGGTCGGGGCGGCCCCGTGAGCCTCCAGCGCCGGCATCAGGTCGTCGCGGCCGCCGCGCAGGGCGTTGACGCGGATGTCGAGGGGCGCGCGCCGGGCCAGCGCCTTCAATTCGGGGATGAGGTCGTCGCCGAGCGCGGCCGTCAGCTGGGGCAGGACGAAGGCCGGGGCGTCGCCCGCGACCTCGGGCGGGGCCTCTTCCAGGGTGCCGGATTCGAGGCGGGCGCGCTCGTCGTCGCTCAACGGCGCCGGGGCGAAGCGCTCGCCGGAGAACAGGGCCGCCACGGACGCCGCGGCGAGGCCCTGCTGCAGCCGCAGGGAGCCGATCAGCACGGCGCGGGGCGCGTCCGAACCCATGATCCAGGCGGCGGAGGCCCGACGGCGCAGGGCGTCGTAGACCAGGCTGGCGATCCCGGCCCGGTCGCCGGACCCGGCGAAGCGGTGCGCCAGGCCCCAATCCTTCAGCGCGTCGGCGGCCGGGCGGCGGCGCTCCGCGATATCGGTCAGGACTTCGATGGCGGCGGAGCAACGGGCGGCGGGGGTCAGGGTCCGGATCCTTTTGACTGCGTCGAGGCCGACGCGAAACGGCCACGCTTGGCCCACGATGCCGCCACGGTACGGCCGAGCTTCCAGCACGATCCCGGTTCAGACCGGATCGTGGGCGGTCCCGCGGCGCGGGGCTCGCCCGTGTCGTATGGCATCCTCCCGCTGCGGGCCAGTGCGTTCCGCCCCGGGGGCATGGCCGGGAGTGCCTCAGCTCATGTCTTCTGTCGTTCGCGTCACGCTTTCCGGCATCCTTGCCGGCCTCGTCGCCGCCAGCCTCGCCGCCTGTGCGAGCGCCCCGGCCGCCGCCCCCGACCTCACCCCGCCGCCGCGCCGGCCGGTGGATGCCAAGACGCAGCTCGAATACGGCAACCCGCCCCCGCCGCCGCCCGGCCGCTACTGAGATCGGACGTCGACCTCAGGCTGATCCGCCCGGTGCGCTCAGCCTGAGGCACCGGAGCGCAGCGGAGGCCTCGAAGGAGGCCTCCAGCCAGCCGTGCGATCCCCGGAGGGCTCCTTCGAGGCGGCTCCGCCGCCCCCTCAGGCCGCTTCCCGCGCCCGCCGGGCCTCGTAGGCCTTGAGCCCGGCATAGACCTGCTCGAGCATCGGGAAGGCCGCCTCCGGCGCGAGCCGCCGCCCGCGGTCGATCAGGTCGCCGATGACGTGGTCGGCCTCGATCCGGCCGCCATTCTCGATGTCACGCAGCATCGAGGCGGTGAAGGTCGAGCCCGCGGCCGTGAGCTGCGCCCGCGCCCGCTCGGCGACCACGCCGCGCGGCGCGAAGCCGCTCGCCGCCGCGACCGCCGTGCATTCGGTGTGCAAGGCGGCGACGAAGGCCGCGCCGCCGGGCGCCGCCACGATGTCGCCGACGGCGGCGCGCATCAGGGTGGTCGCCCCCGCCAGCGTGGCGAGGAACACCCACTTCTCCCACATCTCCTGAAGGATCACGTCGCTGAGGCGGGCCTGGAACTTCAGGCCGCGCATCAGGTCGTCGATCGCCTCGATCCGAGCCGAGCGCGATCCGTCCCGCTCGCCGTAGGTGATGCTGCACAGCTCGCTCATGTGCCGGATCGCCCCGTCCGGCGCGAGGGTCGCCGCGATGGCGCAGGAGCCGCCGAGCACCCGCGCCGGACCGAACTTGGCATCGAGGGCGTCGAGATGGGACATCCCGTTGAGCAAGGGCAGGATCGCGGTCTGCGGCCCCACCGCGGGCGCCAGGTCGGCGATGGCGCTGTCGAGGTCGTAGGCCTTGCACGACAGCAGCACGAGGTCGAATGCCCCGGCCTGTGCCAAGGTATCGGCCGTGACGGTGGGCGGGGCGGCCAGATGCAGGTCGCCGAGCGGCGAGCGCAGCACCAGCCCGTTCGCCGCCAGCTTCTCGGCCCGGGCCGGCCGGACCAGGAAGGTCACGTCGGCCCCCGATTCCGCGAGCCGCGCCCCGTAATAGCCGCCGGTCGCCCCGGCTCCGACGATCAGCGTGCGCATCTCAAATCTCCGAGCGGAAATGTTTATCGGCGTTCGGTTTCGTGATGGAGCGCGGGCGTCAGATCAAGCTCCGAGAAGGCGGACAGCTCCGTTCCACGGCGCGGCCTGTAGTTGCCGTACCAGTCTGGCGTCCGCCGTCACGAGCGCGGCATCCCATCGGCCCGCGGCAGCGACATAGAGCGCATCGTAGTGGGTGCATCCGATGACACTGGCGATCTGCAACGCAGCGTCCGCGATCTCATGGATGGGGCGAAGCTGAATCAGCTTCTCCAACGCCGAGATCGCCGCGCGCGCATGATCGAGCGTGATCGCGTTGGCTCGGTGAGCGCCCAGGAGCGTGTTCCCGACCTCGACCAGAACATGCTCGGGCGCGATTCGGACCTCGTCCTCCATCAGCACCGCCTCCGCCAGATCGCTCTGCGGCTCCGGCAGGAACCACTTCACGGCGACGCAGGCATCGATGACGATCATCGTCCGTCTCGGTCGGCCCTGATCGTCGGTGTACTGTCGGGCAGCGGCTGGCGAAGAGCTTTCGCCCTGATCGTGCGGACCAAAGCGACGGCGTCGGAGGCCTGAAGGTCGTTCGTCTCCTTCAGGCCGTCCTCCTGCCGATGACGCAGGCCCGCGTCCGCGCGGCCGCCGAGATCGTCGCGCGGCAGATCGAAAACGGGCCTGTGCCGTGCGAGCGATATCCAGCTCGGTTCGGTCATGAGACCTCCTGTCAGGTCCGCGACGGGTAGTTCGGGCTCTCGCGGGTGATGGTCACGTCGTGGACGTGGCTCTCGCGCAGGCCGGCATTGGTGATGCGGATGAACTGCGCGCGCTCCTGGAAGTCCGGGATGGTCGCGCCGCCGACATAGCCCATGGCGGCGCGCAGGCCGCCGGCGAGCTGGTGCAGGACGTTGCCCACCGGGCCCTTGTAGGGAACCTGGCCCTCGATGCCCTCGGGCACGAGCTTGTGGGTGTCGTTGACCTCGGCCTGGAAGTAGCGGTCGGCCGAGCCGCGGGCCATGGCGCCCACCGAGCCCATGCCCCGGTACGACTTGTACGAGCGGCCCTGGTACAGGAACACCTCGCCGGGGGCCTCGTCGGTGCCCGCCAGCAGCGAGCCGAGCATTGCCACCGAGGCGCCGGCCGCGATCGCCTTGGCGAGGTCGCCGGAATACTTGATGCCGCCATCGGCGATGACCGGGATGTCGGCCTCGCCGGCCGCCTCCACGGCCTCCATCAGGGCGGTGAGCTGGGGCACGCCGACGCCGGCCACGATGCGCGTGGTGCAGATCGAGCCCGGGCCGATGCCGACCTTGATGGCGTCCGCGCCGGCATCGATCAGGGCCTTGGCGCCCTCGCGAGTCGCGACGTTGCCGGCGATCACCTGGACGGCGTTGGAGAGCTGCTTCACCCGGGCGACGGCGTCGAGCACCTTGATCGAGTGGCCGTGGGCGGTGTCGACCACGATCACGTCGCAGCCGGCATCGATCAGGCGCTCGGCCCGCTCGAAGCCGCTGTCACCCGTTGTGGTGGCGGCGGCGACCCGCAGGCGTCCCTGCTCGTCCTTGACCGCGAACGGGTAGGTGACGCGCTTCTCGATGTCCTTGACGGTGATCAGGCCGATGCAGCGGTAATGGTCGTCGACCACCAGCAGCTTCTCGATCCGGAACTGGTGCAGCAGGCGCTTGGCCTCGTCCTGGGTCACGCCCTCGCGGACAGTGATCAGCCGGTCCCGGGTCATCAGCTCGGCCACTGGCTGGGCGGAGTTGGTGGCGAAGCGCACGTCGCGGTTGGTGAGGATGCCGACCAGCTTGCCCCGGGAGCCGTTGGGGCCGCGCTCGACCACCGGAATGCCGGAGATCCGGTTGAGCTTCATCACCTCGAAGGCGTCGGCCAGCGTCTCGTCCGGGTGGATGGTGATCGGGTTCATCACCATGCCGGACTCGTATTTCTTCACGAGCCGGACCTGCTCGGCCTGCTCCGGCGGCTCTAGGTTGCGGTGGATCACGCCCATGCCGCCGTTGGCCGCCATGGCGATGGCCATCGGCGCCTCGGTGACCGTGTCCATCGCGGAAGCGAGGATCGGCAGGTTCAGGGGGATCGTGCGGGTGAGCCGCGAAGCGACGTTCACCTCGGTCGGCATCACCGAGGAGGCGGCGGGCCGCAGGAGCACGTCGTCGAAGGTCAGGCCCTCGATGATCGTTGCGGAATCTACTCGGGCCATGTGCCAACTTTCCTCGGACGGCCGCGCTGTGAGGGGGTGCGCAGCGGGATCGGGTTGGCAAGTGCCAGTATCATGGGGTCCGCGGCCGCGCCAATGCGCCGTCGCCGCGCCGCGGGGGGAAATCGCGCATGGCTCCCCCGCTTTTTCGTGACGGCGGCGCGGCTCAGCGCGGCGCCGGGGTCGGGCCCTTGTCGGTATATTCCGGCGGCAGGCCGACATAGTCGCCCAGGATGCCGTCGATGCCCGGCGCCCGGCCGAAGGCCTCGCAATCCGGGTCCAGGGGCGCCTCGCCCAGCGTGGTCACGCGGATGCGGTCCCAGGTCGGCAGGGTGTTCGGGGCATTGAACGGATCGTCGCCGGTGGCGAGCATGAAGCCGAAATCCTGACCGAACTCGCCCGCGAGGTCGTAGGCGTCGCTGGCGCGGGAGAAGCGCGGCTGGCTGGTGAACGAGTTCGCGGCCCCGCCCCAGACCATCGCGGCGCGCTGCTCGCGGCGACGGTCCAGCGCCTCGGCCTCGACCGTCAGGCTGCCGAGGCCGATCGGGATCCGCGGGATCGGGATGCGGCCGACGCCCTCGGCGACGCTCAGCCCAAGCTGCGAGGCGACGGTGACGCCGGCCGAGCCCGCGATGGTGGCGCCGGCGCCGAGGAGGTCGGTGGGCTCCACCCGGGTGACCTGCGCCCGCACGGTCAGGTCGGCGTCGCGGCCGGTCACGATGTCGTAGCGCAGCGACAGGTCGTAACAGAGCGCCCGGTCGGCGGCGTTGGCGATCAGGCGGCGCTCGACTTGCGTCAGCGGCGCCGCGCCCTCGACATCGGCGTGGAACGCCGTCGGGATGATCCGCACGGTGCGGGCCTTGGCCAAAGCCGGACGGTCCACGTAGAGCCGCGAGGCCGAGGCCACCGCGCTGCTCGCCTTCAGCCGGTCGTAGCGCGTGAGCGAACCGCGATCGTTCAGCAGCACGGTGCCGCAGGCCGCGACCGTCGACAGGAGCGCGACGGCGACGGCGATCCGCGACAGGGAACGGCGCTTACTCGGACTGGGCTGCATCGATTGTCTCGTGGCCGGCACCGCGCCGGTATCGACGGCCGGAAGACCGCTCGTCGCAAACGTAGCCATTGGACCACCCGCACAAAAGGTGGTGTTCGGTCACGATGCAACCCCTGTTGCGTTGCGGATACAGGCGCGAAACACGACCGTGCGAGATCGCGGCCCCGCCGTGCAACCGTCCCGGCGCGCTACGCGTCTGCTGTCCGATGCCCGCCCCGACCCAAAAACCGTTCTGGATCGTCCCCCTGACGGTGGCGACCGCCCTGTTCATGGAGAACACCGATTCCACGGTGATCGCCACGGCGCTGCCCAGCATCGCGACGAGCCTCGGCGAGGATCCGATCGCCCTGAAGCTGGCGCTGACCTCCTATCTCGTCAGCCTCGCAATCTTCATCCCGGTGAGCGGCTGGATGGCCGACCGCTACGGCTCGCGCACGGTGTTCCGCGCCGCGCTGGTCGTGTTCATGCTCGGGTCGCTGGCCTGCGCGGCCGCCAACGGCCTAGCGTGGTTCGTGGCCGCGCGGTTCCTCCAGGGCATGGGCGGCGCCATGATGGTGCCGGTGGGCCGCCTCGTGGTGCTGCGCAGCGTGCCGAAATCGCAGCTCGTGACCGCGCTCGCCTACCTGACCTTCCCGGCGCTGGTCGGCCCCGTGATGGGGCCGCCGCTCGGCGGGCTGATCACGACCTGGTTCGACTGGCGCTGGATCTTCTTCATCAACCTGCCGATCGGCTGCGCCGGGATTGTGCTGGCCAGCCTCTATTTCGAGGATATCCGCGAGCCGGAGCGGCCGCCGCTCGACATCGCCGGCTTCTTCCTGCTCGGCACCGGCCTCGCCGCCCTGATGCTGGGGCTCGCCTCGATGGGGCGCCACCTCCTGCCCGCCTCGGTGTCTTGGGGATGCCTGGCGGCGGGCGCGGTGCTGCTGCCGCTCTACTTCGTCCATGCGCGGCGGGTCGCCCACCCGATCGTGCGGCTCGACCTGATGAACCGCCCGACCTTCCAGGTCGCGATCCTCGGCGGCAGCCTGTTCCGGGTCGGGACCGGGGCGATCCCGTTCCTCCTGCCCCTGATGCTGCAGGTCGGGTTCGGGCTCGACGCCCTGCATTCCGGGCTGATCACCTTCGCGGCGGCGGCCGGGGCGATGTTCGTGAAGGCCCTGGCGCCCAAGATCCTGCGCCGCCTCGGCTTTCGCACCGTGATGGTCTCGAATGCCGTGCTGGCCTCGGCCTTCCTGGCGGTGAACGGGCTCTATACGGCCGACACGCCGCACTGGATCATGATCGCGCTGCTGTTCATCGGTGGATGCTCGCGCTCGGTGCAGTTCACCTGCGTCAACGCCATCGCATATGCGGACCTCGAATCCCGGGAGATGAGCGCGGCCACGAGCTTCGCCAGCGTCTGCCAGCAGCTGTCGCTGAGCCTCGGGGTCACCCTGGGCGCGCTGGCGCTGGAGGGTACCGCCGGCCTCCATGGCCGGACCCGGATCGAGGCCGGCGATTTCGGGCCGGCCTTCTTCGCGGTCGCCGTGCTGTCGGCCCTCTCCGTGCTGGCCTTCCGCAAGCTGACGCCCGATGCCGGCGCCGAGATTTCCGGCCGGCGGATGGTCTCGGCGACCCCGCCGGCGCTGAAGCCCCGGGCGAGCTGAGACAATCAGACTGCGGCGCGGGCCGGGGCGCGTCCGCCGGCCTTCTTGGCGCCGGCACCGCGGGCGGCCGAGCTCTTGCCGGCGGCCTTGGCCGGCGCGCGCTGCGGGGCCGGACGTTCGGCCGCCTGCCCGGCACGCCAGCCCTGCCAGCTCCAGGCGCCCGGGCCCGTGAGCGCATAGATCAGGAAGCCGCCCGCCAGGCCGAGATCGGCCAGCATCAGCGTCCGCTCGGCTACCGCCGCCGGCCCGACGAATTGCCAGAACGCGTGCAGCATCACGGCCGTCACCGCCGCGAAGGCGGCGAGCGCCAGCCCGGTCAAGCGCGGCAGCACGCCGAGGATCAGGGCGAGCGGGCCGAAGACCTGCACCACCACGGCCGCGGTGGCGACGCCGTTCGGGAACGGCATGCCGCTGCCAGCGAGCGTCAGCGCGAAGCCCGAGACGTTGAGCGCCCGGGCGATCCCGGTCGGCAGCAGCGCGGCGGCCAGGAGCAGGCGCGCGGCGAGAAGGGTTCCGTCCTGGGCGCGGGCGATCATGGTCGAATCCGGTCGGCTGTGAGGGCTGACCGGAGGGTGGCGGATTCTCTTGAAGGCTGGGTTAAGTCCGCTGTTTTCAAGGGCGCATCGTCTTTGTCCGAAAGCCGGCCTCCACCTTTCGGGACGATGCTCAGCCCGCGACCCCGCCCCGGAACAGCCGGCCGCGCTCGGTCCAGAGCACCACCAGGACGGCCAGGCCCCCGAGGGCGGCGTAGCCGATCCCGACCGGCAGCACGGTCCCGTCGAAGGCCTGGCCGATTACGTAGCCGGAGAACGCCCCCAGGATCGTCGTATAGAAGCCGACGAACGACGAGGCCGTGCCCGCGATGGCCCCGAGCGGCTCCAGCGCCAGGGCGTTGAAGTTCGGCAGGGCGAAGCTCATCAGGAACTGGTTCGCCGCCAGGATCGTCAGGAACGCCGCCAGGGGCGGGTGGCCGTGATAGGCGAGGCCGACGCCGACCTGGGCGATCGCCACCAGCGTGAAGGCGATGATGCCGGCATGCGAGAGCGCCCGCATCCCGAGCAGCCGCACGATCCGGGCGTTGATCAGCGTCGCCGCCCCCATGGCGCCGGCCACCAGTCCGAAGGCCAGGGGGAAGAGCGGCCCGAGATGGTAGAGCCCGGTGTCGAACACCTGCTGGGCCGAGCCGACATAGCCCATGATGCAGCCGGTGAGCAGGCCGAGCGCCGTGGCGTAGCCGATGGAGACCCGGGTCGTGACGGTGGTGCGCACCGCGTCCCAGGTCGCCCCGAGCGAGAGCGGCCGGCGATATTCCGGATGCAGCGTCTCCGGCATCCGCAGCGAGAACCAGACGGTCAGCCAGAAGGCCAGCGCCAGCATCGAGACGAACACGTAGACCCAGGAGCCCAGCGCCAGCATCAGGCCGCCGATCGCCGGGGCGATCATCGGAACGATCAGGAAGACCATCATGGTCAGCGACATCACGCTCGCCATCTCGCGCCCGGCGAAGCGGTCGCGCACGATGGCCACGGAGAGCACGCGCCCGCCGGCCGCGCCGATGCCCTGGATCACCCGGGCCGCCAGCAGCCAGCCGAAGCTCGGCGCCACCATCGCGAGCCCGCAGCCGACCACGTAGATCGCCAGGCTGGTGAGCAGGACCTTCCGGCGCCCGAACGTGTCCGAGATCGGCCCGTAGGCGAGCTGGGCGACGCCGAACCCGGCCATGAACACGTAGACGAGGAGCTGCAGCCGGTTCGGATCGGGCACGGAGAACCGGGCCTCGATCGCCGGGAAGGCCGGAAGCAGGTTGTCGATGGAGATGGCGGTGACCGCCATCATCAGCGCGATGATGGCGACGAACTCGGTGAAGCCCGGCCCCGAGCGCTTCTGCGGGGCGCGCGCCTCGTGGACCGGCGGGTTGGGCCGGATCGCGACTGTCACAATGGGCACTCGTGCTGCGAAGGGATCGCCCGAGCGAGGCGCCCCCTTCGCGGCACGCTTATGGCCGTGGCGCCTGCGCGATGCAGCTCAGGCCGGCACCGGGTGCAAGGCCGGCGCCCGGGGATTGCGCCCGACGAAGCCCGCCATCAGGGCGGCGACCAGGCAGAGCAGCCCGGCCGACACGAAGGCGCCGAGATAGCTCCCGGTATCGGTCCGGACCATGCCGGCGAGCCAGGCGGCCGAGGCGGCGCCGATCTGGTGGGACGCGGCGATCCAGCCGAACATGAGCGCGGCGTTCTCCTCGCCGAAGGACTTTCCGGCGAGCTGCACGGTGGGCGGCACGGTGGCGATCCAGTCGAGCCCGTAGAACACCGCGAACAGCGACAGCCCGTAGAAGCTCAGATCGAACGAGTAGGGCAGGAAGATCAGCGACAGGCCGCGCAGGCCGTAATACCAGGCGAGCAGCTTGCGCGAATCGAACCGGTCGGTGAGCCAGCCCGAGGCCGTGGTGCCGATCAGGTCGCAGATGCCCATGACCGCGAGCAGGCCCGCCGCCGTCACCTCGGCGATGCCGTGATCGATGCAGGCTGGGATCAGGTGGGTGCCGATCAGCCCGTTGGTCGAGGCGCCGCAGATGAAGAAGGTGCCGGACAGGAGCCAGAAATCCTTGGATCTCAGGCCGGTCCGCAGGCCGCGCAGGGCCCGGATGGCGGGGTTCTCGGTGAAGGTGGGCGCCGGGGTCACCGTCGTCTCGCCGTAGCGGGGCAGGCCGAGATCCGCCGGACGGTCGCGCAGCAACAGGGCCGCCACTGGGATCAGGGCCAGGGTCACCCCCGCGACCAGCAGCGACACCGAGCGCCAGCCCTGCCCGACCGCGAGCGAGGCCAGAGCCGGCAGGAAGATCAGCTGCCCGGTCGCGCTGCTCGCGGTGAGCAGCCCGACCACGAGGCCGCGGCGCTTGCCGAACCAGCGGCCCGCTACGGTGGCGCCGAGGACGTTGGCGACCATGCCGGAGCCCGAGCCGACCACGATGCCCCAGAGCAGCACCATCTGCCACGGCGCCGTCATCAGGCTGGTGGCGGCCGTGCCGACCGCCAGGATGAACAGGGCACCGCAGACCGAGCGCCGGAGCCCGAAGCGCTCGATGATCGCCACCGCGAACGGCCCGATCATGCCGTACAGGAAGATGTTGAGCGCGATGCCCACGCTGATCGTGGCGGCGGTCCAGCCGAATTCCCGCTCCCAGGGGACGATCAGGATGCTCGGCGTCGCCCGCACCCCCGCCCCGATCAGCAGCACCAAGAAGGTCACCGCAACCACGATCCAGGCGTAATGCAAGCGCGGCACGGGCGGCGCCGGCAGTGTCTCGACGGGTGCGGCCATGTCTAAGCTCCGGGGTGCGAGACGATCGGTCAGGAGGCGGCGATGAGGGCTTCCGCCAGGGCGGCGACGGCCTTGGGATCGACCTGCGCGTTGATCCGGGCCTGAGCAGCCCGCCAGTACGGCGTCGCCGCCGCGACGGCCTCGCGGCCGAGATCCGTCAGGACGACGATGCGCTCGCGCGCATCCTGGCCCGGCTCGATCCTCACGAGGCCGCGCCGCTCCAGCGGGACGAGGTTGCGGGCCATGGTGGTCCGCTCCAGAACCGCCTCGACGGCCAGCCGGGTCAGCGGCGTCGGTCCGAGCCGCTCCAGGCGGCGCAGGATCGAGAATTGCGTCACCCGCAGCCCGGCCGGACGCAGGGCCGCGTCGTAGGACGCCGTGAGGGCGCGGGTCGCCTGGCGAAGCGCGACGCAGGTGCAGGGCTCGGTCGGAGAATCCGTGGTCACGATGCGTGTATATGCACGTATTTCGATGCGGACAAGCCGGGCCTGACGGTTCGTCCGGTTCGACACGCGAGAACCGGGAATTGCGGCCGCCTGTCATCGACACGGCGGATCACCCTGCTATCGCTGCGCCGGCAGGCTCCCGGTTCGTGAGAGGCGCGATGACATTGGAAACCGCCACGGCGTTGTCATCCTCGGAACAGAAGTCGGCCCGGACAGGGCTCATCGAGGCCGCGGCCGAGACCGTCGCCGAGCAGGGCGGGCCCGGCGGCTTCGTCCGCGACCTGTTCGGGCGCGTGACCCCCGAAGATCTGGCCCCCTACCCGGCCGATGCGGTCGCCGATCTCGCGGTCCGGGCGCGCGCCCTCCTGTCCGAGCCGCGCAGGCCCGGCGATCCGGCCCGGGTGCATCTGAGCGACGTCGCGCTGGTGCGCGACGGTCGGCCCCGGGAGATGACGATCGTCGAGATCGTCAACGACAACCGCCCGTTCCTGCTGGATTCGACCCTGGCCGAGCTCACCGAGCAGGGCCTGACGCCGGATCTCGTCGCCCACCCGATTCTCGGGGTCGAGCGCGACGCGTCCGGCGCGCTGGTGCGCGTGGTCGGCGAGACCACCGCCGACGCCCATGGCAGCCTGGCGCGCGAGAGCTTCATCCATCTCCATCTCGGCCGCCTCGACGGCGAGGCCCGCGAGCGCCTGGTGGACGCCCTCGCCCAGGTCTACCGGGACGTGGCCCTGGCGAGCGACGACCACGATGCCATGCTGGCCCGGATCGCCGAGCTGTCCGACAGCCTCGGCCGCGCCCCCTCCCCGCTGCCGGAGGCCGAGATCGCCGAGGCGCGCGCCTTCCTGGACTGGCTGCGGGACGGGCAGTTCCTGGTGCTGGGGATGCGCCAGCACGGCATCGCCGGCGACGCGCATCCGCTGATCGAGGGGTCGAGCCTCGGTGTGCTGCGCGATCCGGGGACCACGCCCCTGCGCCGGGGCCGGACGCCGGTGGATTACACGCCGGAAATCCTCGCCTTCCTGGAGGAGCCGCAGGCGCTGATCATCACCAAGGCGAGCGCGAAGTCCCGCGTCCACCGGGTGTCGTATCTCGACTATATCGGCGTGAAGCTGTTCTCGGCCACCGGCAAGCTCTCGGGCGAGGTGCGGATCGTCGGCCTGTTCACGGCCGCCGCCTATACCAGCCCGGCGCGCGAGGTGCCGGTCCTGCGCCGCAAGGTCGAGGCGGTGGCCGAGCGGGCCGGCCTCGACCCGACCAGCCATGCCGGGCGCAGCCTGCTGGCGGTGCTGGAGACCTACCCGCGGGACGAGCTGTTCCAGATCGATATCGAGCGCCTGTACCGGTTCACCCTTGCGATCGCCAACCTCGCCGACCGGCCGCGGATCCGCGTGTTGTCGCGCCCGGACCGGTTCGGCCGTTTCGTGTCGCTGCTGGTCTTCGTGCCGAAGGACCGGTTCGATTCGACCGTGAGCGCCCGGATCGCCGCCTATCTGGCCGAGGCCTATGGCGGTCGGCCGAGCGCGGCCTATTCGGAGCTGCCCGAAGGTCCCCTGGCCCGGACCCACTACATCATCGGCCTGCCCGACGAGGGTGCGCCGGAGCAGGACCCCGCCGCCCTGGAGGCCGGCATCGCCGCGCTGGTCCGCACCTGGGGCGACGCCCTGGGCGCGGCCCTGGCGGAGGCCCATGACGGCGGCCAGGCCCGCCAGCTGGCGGCGCGCTACGCCGAGGCGTTCTCGGCGGCCTACCGGGACAATTTCCCGCCGGACGCGGCGGTCGCCGACATCGCCATCCTCGAGGCGCTGAGCGACGCACGGCCGCGCGCTGTGCATCTCGGGCGCCGGGCGGGTGATTCCGACGCGCAGGTCCGCCTGAAGGTCTTCTCCCGCGGCACCGCGATCGCCCTGTCGGACCGGGTGCCGGTGCTGGAGAATCTGGGGTTCCGCGTCATCGACGAGCGGACCTACCGGGTCCGGCCGGCGGGGCTCGACGAGTCCGCCCGGATCTGGCTGCACGACATGCGGCTCGAGCGCGCCAGCGGCGCCGCGATCGATCTCGCCACGCTGGAGCAGCCTCTCGAGGAGGCGATGCTGGCATTGGCCGACGGCGCGGCGGAATCCGACGGCTACAACCGCCTCGTGCTGGAAGCCGCCCTTCCCTGGCGGGATGCGGCCCTGCTCCGGGCGCTCGGGCGCTATCTGCGCCAGCTGCGGATCCGCTACGGCCAGGATTACATGGCCGGCACGCTGAGCCGCCATCCCGGGATCGCCCGGGCGATCGTCAACCTGTTCCGGACCCGCTTCGACCCGCAGACCGAGGGCGACCGGGCCGCGCAGGAAGCGGAGACCCGCTCCCTGATCGAGGAGGCCTTGGGCGACGTTACCAGCCTGGACGACGACCGGATCCTGCGCCGGTTCGTCAACCTGGTCGAGGCGGCGGTGCGGACCAACTTCTTCCAGAAGGCCGCGGATGGCGGCCCCCGGGAGACGATCAGCTTCAAGTTCGCCTGTGCCAAGGTGACAGCGATGCCGCTGCCGCGGCCGTTCTTCGAGATCTTCGTCTATTCGCCCCGGGTCGAGGGCGTGCATCTGCGCTTCGGTTACGTCGCCCGCGGCGGCCTGCGCTGGTCCGACCGGCCGGAGGATTTCCGCACCGAGATCCTGGGCCTGGTGAAGGCGCAGCAGGTCAAGAACGCGGTCATCGTGCCGGTGGGCGCCAAGGGCGGCTTCTTCCCCAAGCGCCTGCCGCCCGCCTCCGACCGGGCGGCCTGGATGCAGGAGGGCACCGAGAGTTACCGGATCTTCATCCGCACGCTGCTCGAGCTCACCGACAACATCGTCGACCAGGCGATCGTCCCGCCGCACGACACGGTGCGGCATGATCCTGACGACGCCTACCTGGTTGTGGCGGCCGACAAGGGCACCGCCACCTTCTCGGACATCGCCAACGCCCTCTCCCTGGAGAAGGGCCACTGGCTCGGCGACGCCTTCGCGTCCGGCGGCAGCCAGGGCTACGACCACAAGGGCATGGGCATCACCGCCCGGGGCGCCTGGGAGGCGGTGCGGCGCCACTTCCGCGAGATCGACATCGACGTCCAGACGGACCCGATCACCGTGGTGGGCGTCGGCGACATGTCGGGCGACGTGTTCGGCAACGGCATGCTGCTCTCGCAGAGCCTCCGGCTGATCGCGGCCTTCGACCATCGCGACATCTTCCTCGACCCCAATCCCGACGCGGCGAAGAGCTTCGCCGAGCGCCGGCGCCTGTTCGATCTGGGCCGCTCCTCCTGGGCGGATTACGACCGGTCCCTGATCTCCGAGGGCGGCGGGGTGTTCTCGCGCAGCCTAAAGACCATTCCGCTCTCGGACCAGGCCCGGGCGGCCCTCGGCTTCGACCGTGACGAGGCGACGCCGACCGAGCTGATGCAGGCGATCCTGAAGGCGCCGGCCGACCTCCTCTGGTTCGGCGGTATCGGTACCTATATCCGCGCCACCACCGAGACCGACGAGGATGCGGGCGACCGCGCCAACGACGCCGTGCGGATCACCGGCCCGGAATTGCGGGTGAAGGCGATCGGCGAGGGCGCCAATCTCGGCCTGACCCAGCGCGGACGCATCGAGGCGGCGCGGGCCGGCATCCGGCTCAACACCGACGCAATCGACAATTCCGCCGGCGTGAACACCTCCGACGTCGAGGTGAATATCAAGATCGCCCTGATGGTCCCCGAGCGCGACGGGCGGCTCGATTACGATGCGCGCAACCGGCTGCTGGCCGCCATGACCGACGAGGTCGGCCGGCTGGTCCTGCGCAACAACGAGCTGCAGACCCTCGCGCTGTCGCTCGCCCAGCGCGGAGGCCTCGGCGAGACCGGCTTCGCCATGCGCACCATGCAGGCGCTGGAGGCCGAGGGGCGGCTCGACCGGGCGGTGGAGTACCTGCCGGATGATGCCGCGATCACCGAGCGGATGCGCCGCGGCGAAGGGCTGACCCGGCCGGAATACGCGGTGCTGCTCGCCTACGCGAAGCTGTCGCTCCACGACGCGATCCTCGCGAGCACCGTGCCGAACGACCCCTATTTCGACCGCGAATTGCAGCGCTACTTCCCGAAAGCCCTGCGCGAGCAGTTCCCGGACGCCGTGAAGGGCCACCGGCTGCGCCGCGAGATCATCTCGACGGCTCTGGCCAACATCATCGTCAACCGGGGCGGCCCGTCCCTGGTCACGCGGCTCGTCGACGGGACCGGGGCGGATGCCGCGACCATCGCCAAGGCCTACGCCATCACTCGGGACGCCTTCGGCCTGATGGAGCTCAACCTCGCCATCGACGGGCTTGGCGGCGGCCTCTCCGGGCAGGATCAGTTGGGCCTCTACGCCGAGGTGCAGGGCCTGCTGACCAACCGGATCGTCTGGTTCATCCGCAACCTCGACCTGACCGGCGGCCTCGCCCCGCTGGTGGCGCGCTACCGCGACGGCGTCGCGGCCGTCGAGGCGGCTTTGCCGAAGGTGCTCGATGCCGAGGCGCTCACCGCCATCGGCGACCGGGCGACGGAGCTCGAAGGTCACGGCATGGCCCGGGAACAGGCCCGGCGCCTCGCCTCGCTCAACGCCCTAATCTCCGCGCCGGATATCGTGCGCGTCGCCGAGGCCAGCGGCCGCCCGGTCGAGGAGGTGGCGGCGACCCATTTCGCCCTGGAACACGCGTTCCGGCTGGACGAGCTCGCGGCCGCGGCCCGGACCGTGCCGGTGGCCGACACGTTCGACCGGGTCGCGTTGGAGCGGGCGGTCGCCGGCATCGCCGCCGCCCACCGCAAGCTCACCGCCGAGGTGGTGGCCGATCTCGGGGCCGGCCCGGAGGCGGTCGAGGCTTGGACCAAGGCCCGCGGCGCGCCGCTGGTCCGCATCCGCGACGCGGTGGACGCGATCAGCGCCTCGGGCCTGACGGTCTCGAAGGCGACCGTGGCGGCGAGCCTGCTCGGCGACTTGGTGCGGGCGGATTAGGCGAATGGGCGCCAGCCGAAGCGGCCGGCTTTACCCCCATTCCGAATGAGGCACGGGTCCCCTCTCCCGCACGGGAGAGGGAGCCGGGCGCATCCCACCGATAACGATGTGGAACCCTCACAGCGGGGCGGGCCGGGTGCCGCACCCTGCAAGCCACGATGCGTCAGAGCCCGGATCTGATACCGCGATCCCGGTGCCCCGAAGCGGGCGCGCGATTCGCGGAATCATTCGCTACGCCCCCGGCGCAGAGGCCGAGAACAGCCGGCTGCCGGTCCGACTGACGGCGGTGACCGTCAGGCCGAGGCCGAGGATCGAGACGGCGGCGGCGATCAGCGGCAGCTGGCCGTAACCGGCTCCCAGCGTCAGGGCCGTGCCGCCGAGCCAGGCGCCGGTGGCGTTGCCGAGGTTGAACGCGCCCTGGTTCAGTGTCGAGGCGAGGTTCGGGGCGTCGCTCGCGGCCTCGACCACCCAGATCTGCAGCGGTGAGACCAGCGCGAAGGCGAGGCCCGCCCAGAGGACCAGCACGGCGACGGTCGGGATCGCGTGATGGGCGACACCCGCCAGGACCAGCAGCACCGCCACGATGCCGATGAACCCGCCGATGATCGTCGCCATCAGGCCCCGGTCGGCGAAGTGGCCGCCCGCGAGGTTGCCCACGGTCAGGCCGATTCCCGCCGCGAACAGCACGCCGGTCACGCCCTGCGGCGAGAACCCGGTCACGCCGGTGAGGAACGGCGTGATGTAGGTGAACACCGTGAAGAAGCTGACCGACGACACGGTGGAGATCAGCATCGGCCGGAGCACGGGCCAGCGCCCGAGCGCCCGGAACTCCTTCACGAGGCCGCCGCGTGTGCCGGGCAGGCCGGAGGGCACGAAGGTCTGGATCGCCAGGCCGGCGGCGACCCCGATCGCGACCACGGCCCAGAAGGTCGAGCGCCATCCGGCGACCTGGCCCAGGGCGGTGCCGAGTGGGACGCCGAGCACGTTGGCGAGGGTCAGGCCGGCGAACATCAAGGAGACCGCCTGGGTCCGTTTCTCGCGCGGCACCAGATCCCGCGCCACCACGGCGCCGATGCCGAAGAACGCCCCGTGCGCGAAGGCGGTGACGACGCGGGCCACCATGAGCAGGCCGTAGGTCGGCGCCAGGGCGCAGCCGATATTGCCGATGAGGAATACCGCCATCAGGGCGAGCAGCGCCGTCTTGCGGGGCAGCCGCGCGGTGGCGATCGCCACGATCGGCGCGCCCACGACCACGCCCATGGCGTAGCCGGACACGAGATAACCCGCCTGCGGGATGGTCACGCCGAAGCTTTGGGCGACCTCGGGCAGAAGGCCCATGATGACGAATTCGGTGGTGCCGATTCCGAACGAGGCGACGGCGAGGGCGAGGATCGGCAAGGGGGGCACGGCGACCTCCTACAGACGGGAGACAGGCGTCGCATTGTGCGACGCAGCATGCCGTAAGGATGGGCCGCATCGCGCTTTTGCATAGCGATGCAGACGCGACACACGGTTGCGCCGCGTGCAAGGAGGCCCTCGCGGAGCTGTTCGGATTGCTCAGGCCCGGGTGCTGCCCCGCTCGGTCAAGCGCGGCGGGATCAGGACCCGCTCGCCCGCGGCCGCATCCGTCCCGGACATCCGGTCAAGCATCGCCAGGGTGGCCTCGACCAAGGCCGGGACGTCCTGGTCAAAGCTGGTCAGGTCATAGCCGCCCCATCCCGCCGCTGGGATGTCGTCGTAGCCGATCACCCGGACATCCTCGGGCACGCGCCGACCCGCGCGCCGCAGGGCGTCGATCGTGCCGAGCGCGCAGAGATCGTTGGCGCAGAAGATGCCGTCGACCGGACCTTCGGCGCAGAGCTGCGTCGCCGCCTCGGCGCCGCCCTCGTAGGTATAGGCCGATCCGGCAACGCGCGGCTCGGGCCGGCCGGCTTCGCGCAGGGCCTCGCGGAAGCCGGTCAGCCGCTCGGTGCTGGCGGGGCTGATGGCGGGACCGGCCACGAAGGCGGGATGGCGCACGTCGCGGGCGTGCAGGAGGCGGGCGGCCTGCCGCCCCCCGAGGGCGTTGTCGGAGCCGACCGAGCCGACCCGCGCGGCCGTCACCGGAGTGTTGAACGAGACGACCGGGATCCGTGAGGCCGAGAGCGTCTCGGCGGCGTCCTGGGAGAGGACCGCCAGGGCGCTGACGATCGCGTCGACCCGGTACTGGGCGAGGCGGGCCGCGACGGCGTCGAGGGTGTAATCGCTGTCGACCGGAACCAGCACGATCTGGTTGCCGGCTTCCCGCAGGCATGCCGCGAGGCTCTGGACGACCCGCGCGTAGAACGCATTCTCCAGGCCGCCGACCACCAGGGCCACGAGGCCGGACCGGTCGGTCAGCATGATTTTGGGGATCAGGCTCGGCTGGAATCCGAGGGTCTCCGCCGCGGCCAGAACCTTCTCGCGCGTCCGGGCCGAAACGCTCGCCCCCGGCGTGAAGGTGCGGGACACCGCCGATTGCGAGACCCCGGCGAGGCGGGCGACCTCGATCGACGTCGGGTAGCGCTTCGAGACCATGATCGGCGTGTATCGCTGCGGCAGATGACGCTCTTAGGTTGAGCGCTCCGTCCGCCGTGTCACGCTTCCGGGCGGGTCCTGTCAAACGGATCCGCCGCGACCGGCGCGGGCTTCTACTCCACTGGCGCCTTCTTGCGGCCCCGCGTCTTCGGCGCGGGGGCGGCGGCGGGGGCTTCCTCCACGGGGGTCGCTGCCGCACCGCGGGACTTGCGACGCTGCTGGCCGAGGCCGAGGGCGCGGGCCAGCTCGGAGCGCTGCGCCGAATAGCTCGCCGCCGTCATCGGGTAGTCCCGCGGCAGGCCCCATTTCTCGCGGTAGGCCTCGGGGCTCAGACCGCGCAACGTCAGGTGACGCCGCAGGGTCTTGTAGGGCTTGCCGTCTTCGAAACTGACGATGTGGTCGTGCGTGATAGACTTCCGGATTTGCGCCGGGCTCATCTTTTCCACGACGGTCGAAGACCCCGTCCCCGAAGCCGAAAGGCTGTTCAGGGCTGCGTGAATGCCGCCGATCAGGCCCGGAAGTTCCGAGGGCGGCACCGAATTGTTCGACACATAGGCCGCGATGATATCGACCGCCAGCTCAATGTGTTCGGCCTGCTCAGCTTCAGCGCTATCGCTCACGTTGAACCTCTGACGTAGCAACTATCCGGTTCGCTCAATCCCGTAAGGATCGTATCGAATTCTGCCAGACGCTACCGGATTTGTGAGAAAAGCTCAATCGCTACTTTTGCACGCAAACGAAATTTAAGAGCGATTGGCCGTCGGCTGGACGTGCCGCGCTGGTTCGGCGTTGACGGCGCATTAACCATGCGGGCGCTAGCTTACGTTAACCATACCGACGACCTCGGAGGCGCCGGCGTGATCTGTAGATCCGGCCTCATGGGCCGCGATGCGTAGGTGGAGGCCAAGATCAGGTGCGGATGGCGGGCGCCGATCGGCGGGGACGGCAGGAGATCAGGCTCGCCCTCGCGGCCCTGACGCTCGCGCTCGCCGCATCGCCCGCCCTCGGCCAGCGCTTCGACGCGACCAGCCCGGTCACTGGCCAGCCGGATAATCCCGGGATCGGCCAGGATACCGGGGCGAACGGTCTTCCGGCCCTCCGCCGGCGCGTCCCCGACGGCTTGTCCCGGGATGACGGCCGGGGTTCCTCCGGCGGAGAGGCGACGGGCGGCGAGCAGACCGGGGGCGACAGCCTGCGGTCCCCGCTCTCGCCGGCGATCCCCACGCAGAGCCAGCCGGGCCTCTCGCAGCTCGGGACCCGCATAACCAGCAGCGGCCAGCGCACCGGCGGAACGACCACGGCGCCGAGCAACCGCACGCCGTCGAGCCTGCTGCGCTCCCGGGCCGCCCCGCCCCGGCGCATCGGTTCCCCGACGCGCAGGGTCACCCAGGAGGTCACGCAGGTGCCGGCGCCGGCGCTGCGCCTGACCCCGGTGATCCAGCAGGCCGTGGTCGGCGTGCCGGTGCAGCCGGTCCTGGCGTCGCGCCCCGTCCTGCCGCTCTTCGCGATCACCCCGGCCCTGGGTCTGCTGACGCCGGGATTCATCCTCGGGACGGATCTTGCTCGACCGATCCCGACCGATCCGGCCTACGCGCCGATCGGCTACCGGATCGGCACCTTCACGGTGCTGCCGACCTTCGCGCAGAGCATCGGCTACGATTCGAACCCGGACCAGACCAACCGGCAGGCGGCCCGGGGATCGGTGGCCCTGCGCACCGAGGCCGCGGTGGATTTCCGCAGCGACTGGTCCTCCAGCTCGCTCCAGGGCGCGCTGCGCGGCTCATACCTGGAGACGCCGCAGAACGAGGCCGCCAGCCGGCCGGCCGCGGACGGCACCGTCCGGCTGCGCATCGACGTCAACCGCGACCTGCACGTCGACGCGGAGGGCCGCTTCCTCGTCGACACGCAGCGCACGTCGAGCCCCAACCTTCAGGCCGCCGCGGCGACGAGCCGGCCGCTCCTCGCCGTCTACGGCGCGTCGCTCGGCGCCACGGAGACGTTCAACCGGCTCTCCGTGACCCTGCGCGGCTCGGTCGACCGCTCGCAATTCGACAACGCTCAGCTCGCGGGCGGCCAGACCATCAACCAGGCCGATCGCAACCTGAACCAGTACAGCCTGCAGCTGCGCACCGCCTACGAGGTCAGTCCGGACCTGAGCCCCTTCGTGGACCTGCTGGGCGATACCCGAATCTACGACCTGCGCCGGGACACCAACGGCATCCGCCGCGATTCCGACGGCATCGCCCTCATGGTCGGGGCGAGCTTCGGCCTCGCCCGCTCGATCACCGGCGAGATCTCGGCCGGCATCCAGCACCGCTCCTACGTCGATCCCTCCTTGCGGGACATCGACGCGCCGCTGGTCAACGCCGCGCTGGTCTGGTCGCTGAGCCCGCTCACCACCGTCCGGTTCACCGCGGCGACGGGCGTGACCGAGACCACGATCCTCGGCTCGAGCGGCATCCTCACCGAGGTCGCCACCGTCGAGCTCCAGCACGATCTGCTGCGCAACCTGTCGATCGTGTTCGGCGGCTCGTTCCTGAAGAACGATTACCAGGGCAGCACCATCCGGGAGAACGGCTTCTCCGCCACCGCGCGGCTCGATTACCGCTTCACCCGGTGGCTGACCTTGCGGGGGACCTACATCTACCAGCAGATCGACAGCACGTCGGTGGGCTCGAGCTTCCGCGACAACACCTTCCTGGTCGGCCTGCGGGTCAATCCCTGACCGGGTCAGAAGCGCTCGATCCAGGGGCGCAACTCCAGCTCCGAGGTCCAGGCGCTGCGGTCCTGGCGCAGCAGGTCGCGGTAGGCGCGGGCGATCGCGTCCGGGTCGAGATGGCTGTCCGGGGCGTCCGGCGGCTCGCCGCCCCGGGCCGGATTCCGGATGGCGCCGTCGATCACCACGTGGGCGACGTGGATGCCCTGCGGCTGCAATTCGCGGGCAAGGCTCTGGCCGAGGCCCCGCAGCGCGAATTTCCCCATGGCGAAGGGCGCCGAGCCGGCAAAGCCCTTCACGCTCGCCGAGGCGCCGGTGAGCAGGATCGCCCCGTGCCGGTGCGGCAGCATCCGGCGCGCGGCGGCCTGCGCCACCAGGAAGCCGCCATAGGCCGAGACCATCAGGGATTGGGCTACCGCCGCCGGATCGAGATCGACCAACGGCCCGCGCAGCCGGCCGCTCGCGTTGTAGACGACCACGTCGGGCGCGCCGCCGAGCGCCGGCTCCAGGCGCGCGAACAGGGCCTCGACGTCGCTCGGGTCGCTCGCATCGCAGGCATGGATGGCCGCGCCGGTCTCGGCCGCGAGGGCCGACAGCTTCTCGACGTTGCGGGCCGCGAGCCCGACCTTCAGCCCGTCCGCCGCCAGGAGCCGGGCGAGCGAGGCGCTGAGGCCGGAGCCCGCCCCAACGATCAGGGCGCGCGAATAGGTCGGTGTCATGGGCGGACGCTCCGTTCGATCCTCTGAGGATGCCGCGACGGCCCGCGTCTTCAAGCCCTCAGGCGCGGCGTTCCGCGAAGAAGGCGCGCAGGAGTTCGGCCGCCTCGGTCTCGCGGAAGCCGCCATAGACCTCCGGCGCGTGGTGGCAGGTCGGCTGGTTGAACACCCGCGGCCCGTGCTCAACCCCGCCGCCCTTGGGGTCGGCCGCGCCGTAATAGAGCCGCCGGATCCGGGCGAAGGAGATCGCGCCGGCGCACATCGGGCAGGGCTCCAGGGTGACGTAGAGATCGCAGCCGGTCAGGCGCTCGTCGCCGAGGGCCGCGCAGGCGGCGCGGATCGCCAGGATCTCCGCATGCGCGGTCGGGTCGTGGAGCGCCCGCGGCCGGTTATGGGCGACCGCGAGCACCCGACCGTCGCGGACCACGACGGCGCCGACCGGCACCTCGCCGGCCGCGGCCGCCGCCCGCGCGGCGGCAAAAGCCCGGTCGAACGCCCCTTCGGCGCCCGCGGATTCGTGCTCCGCTCGGTGGATCGGTTCGGCCGCCACTGTGTTTATCACCCCATCGCCGGGACAGGCACCGACCGGCGCCGGACACTGATCCAGGTCAATGTTAATGCCTGGAACATTCCTCTCAGCACCGATGTTGCCATATCGATTGCGGCGCCGCCGCGAGATGATTGGACGGAAGGAAACGCCATGAGCAGCACCACCGACAAGATCAAGGGCGCGGCCAACGAGGCCCTCGGCAAGGCCAAGCAGGGTCTGGGTGACGTGACCAACAACGACAAGCTGAAGACCGAGGGCGCCGCCCAGGAGCTCAAGGGCAAGGCCCAGGGCACCGTCGGGGATGCCAAGAGCGCCGTGAAGTCGGCGACCGACAAGATCTGAATTCGCTGACCCGACGGGATCGGAATCCGCCGCCGGCGGGTTTCGATCCTGAACCGGCTGAACTTCGTGAGGATGCCATGATCGGTTGGGCTATCACGTTTCTCGTCGTCGCTCTCGTGGCGGCGCTCCTGGGTTTCGGCGGCATCGCCGGCACGGCCGTCGAGGCGGCCAAGATCGTGTTCTTCGTGGCGATCGCCCTGTTCCTGATCTCCGCCGTGTTCGGCGTGATGCGCGGGCGGTCTCCGAGACTCTGAAGGACGCGCTTCTGAAGCGCCGCGCCGAAAGGCGCGTGAACCGGGGCGGTCCATCTGGGCCGCCCTTTCGCGTTCGGGCGGGGCATATTCCTTTGCCGCCGCTTAACCCGTCTCGCCTGTCCGGGCCGGCTCTGGTAAGGCCGGCGCATGAGTGACTTGCCGAAAGATGACGGTCCGGGGGCTTCCGCCCAGCCGGACGCCGAGACCACGCGAACCGAACGCTGGACGCCCGCGACCGATGCGGGCAGCGAATCCGCGACGCCGCCGAAGGGCCACCCGTCCGCGAGCGAGCCGAAACCGCCCCGGCCCTCCGTGCCGGCCGAGCCCATGCCTGAGCCTGCGGAGGCCGACGGCGAAGCGGCCACACCGCCCGGCGAGCGCATCGCCAAGGCCATGGCCCGGGCCGGCATCGCGTCGCGGCGCGACGCCGAGGCGATGATCCTGGCCGGGCGCGTCAGCGTTAACGGCGAGACGCTGACCTCGCCCGCACGCAACGTCACCGACGACGACACGATCCTCATCGACGGCGAGCGCATGCCGGCGCGCGAGCGCAGCCGCCTGTGGATCTTTCACAAGCCGCGCGGCCTCGTCACCACCGCGCGCGATCCGGAAGGCCGCCAGACGGTCTTCGAGGTCCTGCCGGAGGATTTGCCCCGGGTGGTGGCGGTCGGCCGGCTCGACATCAACACCGAGGGCCTGCTGCTGCTGACCAACGATGGCGGTCTCGCGAAAGTGATCGCCCATCCCGACACGGGCTGGCTGCGCCGCTACCGCGTCCGCGCCCATGGCGACACCGATCAGGCGCAGCTCGACAAGCTCGCCAAGGGCGTGACCATCGACGGGATGGAGTACGGCCCGGTCGAGGCGACGCTGGACCGCGTCCAGGGCGACAATCTCTGGCTGACGCTCGGGCTGCGCGAGGGCAAGAACCGCGAGGTCAAGCGGATCCTCGAACATCTGGGCCTGTCGGTGAACCGGCTGATCCGGCTCTCCTTCGGTCCGTTCCAGCTGGGCGATCTGGAAGTCGGCCTCGTCGAGGAAGTGCGCATGCGCGTCCTCAAGGACCAGCTCGGCAAGGCGCTCGCGGAGCAGGCCGGAGTGGATTTCGAGAGCCCGGTCCGCGAGCCGATCGGCGCCTTCGGCAGCCCGAAGAAGGCCGAGCGCGCCCCGGCGCCCGCCGGCACCCGCAACGCCGCGCGCCCCGCGCCGGCACCCCGGGTCTCGACCGGCGGGGTCGGCTCCGGCCCGCGCAAATCCGCCTGGCGGGCCGAGGAGGAGACAGGTAAGCCGCGGGCCGCCCGTGTCCCGCGCCGGGGCGCCGATCCCCGCGCGTCGCAGGCGGCCGCAGCCGAGCGCGGCCATGAGCGGGTCGGGTCGTTCCAGAAGGGCGACCGCCGGGTCGTCGTCGAGCGCCTCGCTCCGAGCCCGGTCGAGCCGGTCCAAGAGGAGAAGCCGCGTCGGCGTTACGCCGATCGCGGCGCCCCCGAGGGCGGACAGCGCAGCGCGGCGGGCCGTCCGGAACGTGGCGGTTGGGATAGAGGCGGACCGTCGCCGCGGAGCGATCGCGGTCCGGGCGGGCGGCCGAGCTACGGGGACCGTTCGGGACCGCGCGACTCGGCGCGGAGCGCGTCCGGTCCGCGCGACGACGCACGGCGCGACGATCGCCGCGACGCGAAGCCGGCCGGACGCCGGGATCGCCCGTTCGCCGGGGCATCGGCCGAGGGCGCCCCGCGCGGTGGCGGAGGCTTCCGGAGCGAGCGGTCCGGCCCCGGGGGCAAGCCCGCTTTCGGCGGCGCGAAGCCCGGCGGTGGATCGCGCCCGGGCGGCAAGCCCGGCGGTTTCGCCGGCAAGAGCGGCGGCGGCTTCGGCGGCAAGGCGCCCGGCGGCTTTGCCGGAAAGGGCCCGGGCGCCAAGCCCGGCGGACGTCCGGGCGGCTTCAAGGGCGGTGGCAAGCCCGGCGGCGCGAGACCGGGTGGCGCTGGCGGCGGGCGTCCGCCGCGCGGAGGCCGATGAGGATCGTCGGCGGTGCGTGGCGCGGCCGCAAGCTGGCGACGCCGCGCACCGATGCGATCCGCCCGACCTCGGACCGGTTGCGTGAATCCCTGTTCAACGTCCTGACCCATGCCTACGACGACGTGGTCGTGGGCGCGCGGGTGCTCGACCTGTTCGCGGGCACCGGCGCGCTGGGTTTCGAGGCGCTGTCCCGCGGCGCTTCCTACGCGCTCCTGGTCGATGAGGGCGCCGAGGCGCGCGCCGTGATTCGCTCGAACATCGAGGCCTTCGGCGCGGAAGGCGTGACCCGGCTGTTCCGGCGCGACGCGACCCGCCTCGGGCCGGTCGGCACCACGGCGCCGTTCTCGCTCGTCTTCTGCGATCCACCGTACAATCGCGGATTGGCGCCCCAGGCGCTGGCGAGCGCCGCCGCCGGGGCTTGGCTCGCGCCGGGTGCCCTCGCCGTCGTGGAAGAGGCCGAGGGCGTCCAGCTCACATGGCCCGAGGGTTTCACCGTGCTGGAGCGTCGGGTCTACGGCGACACAGCGGTTGCCATGGCGCGCTTCTCCGCCTGACAGCGCGTCAGGGTTGAGGCTCCGCCTCGACCTCAGGGCCGAAATGGATCGCCAGCCAGATCGTCGGCGAATCGGTGTGCTCGACCCGGTGCCGACGATGGGGCTCGATCAGCACGCTATCGCCCGCCGACAGCGTGCGCGGCACGGACTCATCGGCGAAGCGCAACTCGGCAGACCCTGCCAGCACCGCCACCCATTCGGCATGGGGCTGATCGTAATGGAAACCCGGGGGGCTCGCCTGCCCGGTCGAGACGATGCGCTCGACCCGCAAGCCGGGTGCCGCGTGCAGGATGGTGACGACCTCCTCGGAGGCTCCAAGATCGAGATCGGCGTAGAGGTTCGTCAGGTGCAGAGCCGCCATCGCCGTCGCCTCTCGAATCAGGATCGCGAGACGACGTGTGGCGGGGAGTGGTGCCGGTCAACCGGCGGCGGCCGCCGAGTTCAGGCTGACGGCGCGGCGCCGTTGGTCGAAGCCTTCTGCGCCGCGCCGTCCGCGGTGGCGGTGGCATGGCCGATCCGGGCCGCGGACTTCACCAGCGCGATGACATCGCGGCGCATCTGGTCGTCGCCGATCTGATTGTAGGCCCGCAGCAGTTCCACGGCCCCGGCGACCCGGAGCAGGGCCGGGCCGTTCTCGCTCGACGCTTCCGGCTCGGGCTCGAAGAAACTCGACACCGGAACGCCGAGGCGCTCGGCGATCGCCTGGAGGCGCCCGGCCCCGACGCGGTTCTTGCCGGTCTCGTATTTCTGAACCTGCTGGAAGCTGACGCCCAATGCACTGGCCAGGGCGGACTGGCTCAGCCCGTTGGCCGCCCGGAGGAACGCGATCCGGCTGCCGACCCCGTGATCGATGGCCGTGGTCTGCTTCGGCTTGGGGGTGGGGTTGGACATGATGAAAAGTCCGAACTTCTTCAGGTTGCGGCAATCGTGGTCGTCAGACCTTGGCCGCCGTTCACAACCCAAAGGTGCAACATCACGCGGCTAAGGTCCAAACGTGACGCATGTTAGTGCCATAGTGCAGCCGAGTGCGCAACGAATGGTCACGCTTGTGCCACCATGCAGAGCGAACATAGCCACCTCGGTTTCGCAATCGTGCCAAGGCGATCGACACACAGATCGGCGACCGACCAATTTTGAGGAAAACGACTAGGCCGGTCGGGACTTTCCGGGAGTGATCGACTGCGCGCGATTGCCTGCGGCCCAAGTGATTCGCTTTTGTCTAAACTGGCGCACGCCCCATCGACCGGACTTCGATCTGTGCCAGGCCCTCCGCTCAGGCGGCGGGACCGAGCCAATCGGTGACGATGCGAAGTTGATCCGCGTCGAGCAGAGCCGGTGCGTGCCCGCAATCCGGGATCTCGACGCGCTCGGTGGGCGGCCCGCGGCGGGTCATCTCGTCCGCCGTGGAGGCGAGGAGCAGTTCCGAATGCTCGCCCCGCAGCAGCAGGACCGGGCAGGTGATCGCGTCCCATTCGCGCCACATGCTGACGCTGTAGACCCGCCCTGGCCGGAAGGCGTCGCCGATGCCGGGATCGTAATGGGGCCGCCAGCCGCCGTTGGGCTCCGGGAAGAAGCTGTGCCTGGCGATGTGGCGCCACTGTTCGTCCGTGAGCGGGCCGAAATCCGACAGCACGGTCCGCAGGCGCGATTCGCCAGACGCTAGGTTGTGGTGGAGGCGTGGCGCGTCGCGCAGCCGCGTGCCGATATGGCGGATCGGCGCCCAGGGCAGGAACGGCCCGATATCGTTGATGACCATCCGGCGGATCGGGGTGTTGGCCGCGGCCGCCAGCACCATGCCGGTGAGGCCGCCGAGCGACGTGCCGACCCAGTCGATCTTCCCGCTGATCCGCAGATGCCCGATCAGCGCGGCCATGTCGGCGGCGTATTGCGGCAGGCCGTAGAGTTCCGGATCCTTGAGCCAGCCGCTCAAGCCTCGCCCGGGCAGGTCCGGGCACACGACCCGGTAGCCCATCTTCGCCAGCTTGTAGCCGAGCGGGTCGAAATCCCGGCCCTGCCGGCTGAGACCGTGGACGCAGACGACCACGTGCGGGCTGTCCGGGTCGCCCCATTCGACATAGGCGATGCGGTGGAAGTCGTGGGGCGCGTAGGCCGCGAAATGGCCGGTCCGGAACGGCACGTCGGCGCGGCTGAGGTCGTCGAGCCGCGGCATGGATTCGGGTGCCGCCACGCGCTCGGCAGCCAGCGCGGTCACGGGGTTTCCGTGCGCGACGCGGCCTCGCGGGCGAGGCGGCTGGTGGTCTGGTGCAGGTCGACCATCTGGTCGGTCAGGCGACGCGACTGCTCCTGCATGAACGTGACGTGCAGCGCCGCCATCTCGCGGGCATCGGCCGCCTTGGCCAGCCGCTCGGCGAAGTCGAGGGAGGCGCGGACATTGCTGTCCGAGGCGACCAGCATGCGGTGCCCGATCTCCCGCATGGCGGCCATCGTGTGCCCGGCATTGTCCTCGAAGGCGTTGTAGAGCCGCGCGCCGGCGGCGTCCCATTGCTCGCGCATCCTCCGGGCGCCCGCGACGTTGCTGTCGGAGAGCTGGTGCGCCGTCTCCCGGCTCGAGCCCATGACCGAGCGCCAACCTTCGAAGCTCTGCGCCATCGAGGTCTCGAAGGCGTTGAGCGCCATCTCGCCGGCCTCCGCGAAGTGCTCGTAGGCCTCGCGGACCCGGGCGAGGCTGCCTTCGGCGAGATCGCGCCCGGCCTGCGGCGAGACCATCGGCAGGTTGTCGTCCTTCACAAGCCTCTCCCGCGTTTCGACCGTGCCGCCGCCGCGACGGGCAGCACCCCGGCATCCGCCAGGGCGGCGGCCTCGTCAACCGCCGCGGCCTGACAGAACAACCGATCGGCCCGACAGGTTTCCGCATCCGTGCAAGGGGATGATGACAGGCCCCGCCTGTAACCAACGCGGCGATTGACAGTCCGGCGGGGCGCGACGTCATCTCTTGGTCACGCGCACGCCACGCCAGACGCCCGATCAGAAGGCCGAGAGATGACGGAGACAGATCCGCCCCGCGCGGGCGCCCAGGAATCCGCCCGTCATCCGTTCGAGACCGGCCTCGACCGGACCCCCGCGAATGACGTCCCGCTAACCCCCGCCAGCCTGCTCGCCCGGGCGGCCGCCTCGGTCGGGGCCCGAATTGCGGTCATCGACGGAGCGCGGCGCCTGACCTACGCCGACCTGTATCGCCGCTGCCGCCGCCTCGCCTCGGGGCTGGCTACGCGGGGGATCGGGCGGCTCGACACGGTGGCGATCCTCGCGCCGAACGTGGCGGAGATGATCGAGGCGCATTTCGCCGTGCCGATGCTCGGCGCCGTGCTGAACCCGCTGAACACCCGCCTCGATCCGGCGACGATCGCGTTCTCCCTGGACCATGGCGGCGCCCGGGTGCTGATCGTCGAGGCCGAGTACGGGGCTCTCGCCGCCCGGGCGCTCGCCGACCGAGCCGGGCCGATCCTGGTGGTGGAGATCGGCGCCAGCGGCATCGCCGGCGCAATTCCCTACGAGACCGTGCTCGCCGAGGGCGACCCGGACTATGCCTGGCCCGGCCCGGCGGACGAGTGGCAGTCGCTCTGCCTGCTCTACACCTCGGGCACCACCGGCGACCCGAAGGGTGCGGTCTACAGCCATCGCGGCGCCTATCTCCAGGCGCTCGGCAACGCCGTCACCTTCGGGCTCACGGGCGAGAGCGTGTATCTCTGGACCCTGCCGATGTTTCATTGCAGCGGCTGGTCCTATCCCTGGGCGAGCGTCGCCGCCTGTGCGACGCAGATCTGCCTGCGCAAGGTCGAGCCGGCGGCAATTTTTTCGCTGATCGCCGAGCATGGGGTGACGCATCTCTGCGGCGCGCCGATCGTGCTTTCGATCATCGCCCACGCCCCAGCCTCGGATCGCGTGCCGTTTCCGCAACGGGTGCGCTGCGCGGTCGGTGGCGCGGCTCCGTCCTCGACGATCATCCGCACGATGGAGGAGCTCGGCTTCCAGGTGACGCATCTCTACGGCGCCACCGAGAGCTACGGCCCGGCGACCGTCTGCCTGGAACAGCCCGACTGGGCCGACCTTCCGGACGACGACCGCTACGCCCGGATGGCCCGCCAGGGCGTCCCCCTCGCCACCCTCGAAGCCGCCATCGTGGTCGACCCAGACACCGACCGTCCGGTGCCGCAGGACGGGCTGACCGTCGGGGAAATCTGCCTGCGCGGCAACACGGTCATGAAGGGCTATCTCGGCAACCCCGACGCCACCGCGAAGGCGCTCGCCGGCGGCTGGTACCGCACCGGCGACCTCGCCGTCTGGCACCCCGACGGCGCCGTCGAGATCAAGGACCGGGCCAAGGACATCATCATCTCGGGCGGGGAGAACATCTCCAGCCTGGAGGTCGAGGAGGTGCTGATGCGCCACCCCGCGGTGATGCTGGCGGCCGTGGTGGCGCGCCCTGACGCGACCTGGGGCGAGAGCCCCTGCGCGTTCCTCGAGATGAAGCCCGGCGCGGCGTCCCCCAGCGATCAGGAGCTGATCGCGTTCTGCCGGGAGCGGATGGCGCGGTTCAAGGTGCCCAGGACGGTGGTGTTCGGTCCCCTGCCGAAGACCTCGACCGGCAAGATCCAGAAATTCGTCCTGCGCGAGCAGGCCCGGGCGCTTTGAGACGTCAGGCGCCCGCTCTCGACGGCTTCCAGATGTCGGCGGCGGCGTCCGCGGCGGCGCTGAGGGCGGCGTGCAGCTCCGGGTCGGCATCGCGCGCGCCGGCCCGGATCGCCCGGACCAGATCGTCCAGCGCGTCATCGCTTGCGCTGCCCAGGACCCGCGCGCCGGCGTCCTTCAGCCGATCCGCCTGAGCGAGCTCGCGGGCGGCGATGCCGATCGCGTTGGCGACCATCAGGGCGACGTAGCGCGGCCGGCCGGCGAGGCCCGGGACGACCTCCTCGGTGAGCGCCCGGCGGGCCGCGTCGAGGAGCGCGGCGCCGGAGGGTTCGTCCTGCATGCTCAGCTCCAGCTTTCCGGGGCGGTCGCCCGCAGGATCGTGCGTTCCAGCTCCGGCACCATCCGGCCGGTGAGGGCCAGCTCCAGGGAGAATTCCCGGCCCGACACGTGGCGGGCGCCCTGTTCCAGGGCGATCACCGCCCAGCGCAGATGCGCCAGCACCTCCCAATAGGCGACGCTCTCGGGGTCGATCGCGCGCCCGCTCTCCTGCGTGTAGCCCCGGTAGAACGCCGCCCGGGAGCCGATGCCGCCGGCCTCGAGATCCGGCCGCCCGAAGCGCCAGCAGGCGGCGCAGAACCAGCCGAGATCCTGCGCGGGATCGCCCCAGCCGGCAAACTCCCAATCGAGGATCGCGGTGAGCCCGGATCCGTCGACCATGTAGTTGCCGGTGCGGAAATCCCGATGCACCAGGGACGGCGACGGACAATCCGGCGCCCGGACCTCGCCCCAGCGCAGTCCCCACTCGATCGCCGGGCGCTTGGCGCCGATCCCGTCGAGGCTGGCGCGCAGGCGCGCAATCTCGGCGCGCGCCGGCTGCGCCTCGGGCGCCCCCAGGAAGGCGAGCGCAGCGGGCGGCTCCCGCGGGTCGAGGGCACCGTGGATCCGGGCGAGTTCCCGGCCGAGCGTCTCGGCCAGAACCTCCCGGTCGCCGCCGAGGGAGAGATCCTTGACGATGCGCGGCCCGAGACCCACACCCTCGACCAGGCCCATCAGCGCGAAGGGCGCGCCGACCACGGCGGGATCGTCGCAGAACCCGACCGGTTCCGGCACGCGCACGCCGGCCCGCCAGACCGCCTCCAGGATGCGGAACTCCTCCGCCCGCGAACGGCTCGACGCGATGGTCGCGGCGGCGTCCATCCGGAGCACGAAGGCCCGTTCCGTATCGCCGATCCGGCACTGAACCAGCCGGTTCTCTTGAATCGAGCCGCCCCCCAGCGGCCGAATTTCCTCGATGGCGAGATCCGGACAGCCGAGATGCTCGGCGATCCAGTCACGCAGCCGCGCCTGTTCCATCGGCTAAAGACCCGACACGAGGTGGCCGCCGTCGACCGCGACGACGCTGCCGGTCATGTACGACCCGGCATCCGACGCCAGTAGCAGGAGCGGCCCGTCGAGCTCGGACGCCTCGCCCAGACGGCGCTGCGGCACGCGCTTGATCAGGGCCTTGCCGGGCTCCGATTCGAAGAAGGCATCGTTCAACTCGGTGGCGATGTAGCCGGGCGCGAGCGCATTCACCCGGATCCCGTGGCGCGCCCATTCGAGCGCCAGGCTCTTGGTGAGCTGCACGACGCCGGCCTTCGACGCGGCGTAGGGCGCCAAGCCGCCGGTGACCCGCAGGCCCAGGATCGACGCGATGTTGACGATGCTGCCGCCGGCCCCGTGCCGGACCATGCGCCGCCCGGTCGCCTGCGCCACCAGCCAGACACCCTTCAGATTCGTGTCGAGCACGAAATCCCATGCGGCCTCGTCGAGGTCGAGGGCCGGTTTCGTTGCGGTGACGCCGGCATTGTTGATGAGCACCGACACGGGCCCGAACCGCGCCTCGGCGGCGTCGAGGGCCTGCTCGACGCTCGCGGCCTCGGTCACGTCCAGGACGATGGCGTGCGCCTCGCCGCCCTCCCCTTCGACCCGGGCGACGGTCTCGGCCAGCGCGTCGGCGCGGCGGGCGCCGAGCGACAGCCGGGCACCGGCTTTGGCTAGCGTGACGGCGAAGTGGCGGCCGAGGCCGCTCGACGCGCCGGTGACCAGAACGTGCCGGCTGGTGAGATCGAACAGGCCCGCCATCTCAGTGCAGCCGCTCGATCGCCATGGCGATGCCTTGGCCGCCGCCGATGCACATCGTCACGAGCCCGTAGCGGCCGTTCACCCGGGCCAGCTCGTAGAGCGCCTTCACGGTGACGATAGCTCCCGTAGCACCCAGCGGATGGCCGAGCGCGATGGCACCGCCATTCACGTTGACCTTGTCGGGGTCGAGGTCGAGGGCGCGGGAGACCGCGCAGGCCTGGGCCGCGAAGGCCTCGTTCGATTCGATCACGTCGAAATCGGCGGCGCGCAGGCCGGTGCGTTCCAGCAGGCGTTGCACCGCCGGCACCGGACCCATGCCCATCTCGGAGGGATCGACGCCGGCATGGGCGTAGCCGACGATCCGCGCGAGCGGCCTCGACCCATCCCGCTCGGCCGCGGCCGCGCTCGCGAGCACCACGATCGCGGCGCCGTCGTTGAGGCCGGACGCGTTGCCGGCGGTGACGCTGCCGGTCTTGGAGAAGGCCGGGCGGAGCTTGGCGAGATCCTCGGCGCTAGTGGCCTTCGGGTGCTCGTCGGTGTCGAACGCCACGGTCTCGCGCTTGCGCTGGACCTCGACCGGCAGAATCTGATCGCGGAACCGGCCCACGCGGATCGCGCGCGCGGCCCTGGCCTGGCTCTCGGCGGCGAAATCGTCCTGCATGGTGCGGGAGATACCGTAGCGCTCGGCGACGTTCTCGGCGGTGACGCCCATATGGCCGTGGCCGAACGGATCGTTGAGCACGCCGACCATGTAGTCGACCAGGGCGGCGTCACCCATGCGCTGTCCGAAGCGGCCGGTCTTCAGCAGGTGCGGCGAGCGGCTCATGCTTTCCGCACCGCCGGCGACCGCAACCTCCGCATCGCCCAGCATGATCGCCTGGGCGGCCGAAACGATCGCCTGCAGGCCGCTGCCGCACAGGCGGTTGACCGTCAGCGCCGGCACTTCCTTCGGCACCCCGCCCTCAATGGCCGCGACCCGGGCGATATAGGCGTCCCGCGGCTCCGTCGGGATGACGTTGCCCAGAACCACATGGCCGACCGCCTCGGGCGCGGTCCTGGCGCGCTTGAGCGCCTCCGCCACGCATCGGGCCGCCAGCTCGGCCGGCGGGATCGCGGCGAGCGAGCCCCCGAAGGTGCCGATCGCGGTGCGCACCGCACCGGTGATCACGACATCGATCATCTTTTTCGGACCTTTCCTCACCTTGGACGGTCACCGATCCATGCTTTCGCAGAGCCGGCTTTCGTTCTTCATTACGGGCGGCGTACAGAATCGATGATCCCACCCACGCCCTCATCCTGAGGTGCCCGGCGATCGAAGATCGCTGAGCCTCGAAGGAGACTTCCAGCCAGCCGCCCGATTCCGGGAGGCCTCCTTCGAGGCGTCCGCTGCGTGGACGCACCTCAGGATGAGGGGGTTGGGTTGGATGTTCGCTTTTTAAGGCGGAACAACACCCATCACCCCTCGACCCCCCAAGTCCAAAACGAATCGCCCTCGGCCTCGAGATTGCGGTTGAGCACCATCTTGTGGACCTCGTCGGCCCCGTCCACCAGCCGCGCCTGGCGGGCGTAGCGGTAGATCCATTCCAGCGGCGTGTCGGTAGAGTAGCCGCGGGCGCCGTTGATCTGAATGGCGATGTCGGCCGCCGCGTGCACCAGGTTGGCGACGTGAACCTTCGCCATCGAGACCTCCTTGCGGGCAAAGCTCCCCTGGTCGAGCGCCCAGGCCGCCTTCATCACCAGCAGCCGGCCGATCTCGATCCGCATGGCCAAGTCGCCCAGCATGAGCTGGATGCTTTCCCGGTCGGCGAGGCGGATCCCGAAGCCGTGCCGCTCGGCCGCGTAGGCCCGGGCGATCTCGACGCAGCGCTTCGACAGGCCGAGCCAGCGCATGCAATGGGTCAGCCGGGCCGGGCCGAGGCGGATCTGGGTCAGCTTCAGGCCGTCGCCCTCGTTCATCAGGACGTTCTCGGCGGGGATCTCCAGCCCGTCGAACAGCAATTCGCAATGGCCGCCATGCTCCTCCGGACCCATGATCGGGATCCGGCGCAGGATTTCCCAGCCGGGCTGGTCCTTTTGGAACAGGAAGGCGGTCAGGCCCTTGCGGACATCGTCGGAGGTGCGCGCCATCAGGATGAAGTGGGCGGCCTCCTCGGCCCCGGTGATGTACCATTTGCGGCCGGTGACCACGTAGGTGTCGCCCCGCCGCTCGGCCCGGGTCTGGATCATGCCGGGATCCGAGCCGCCGCCGGGATGCGGCTCGGTCATGGCGAAGGCCGAGCGGACCTCGCCGCGCACGATCGGCGCCAGCCACCGCTCCTTCTGGGCCGGGGTGGCGACCTTCTCCAGCACCATCATGTTGCCGTCGTCGGGGGCGGCGGAGTTGAACACCACCGGCCCGAAGATCGAGCGGTTCATCGCCTCGTAGCAGACCGCCATGCCGACCTTGTCGAGACCGGCCCCTCCGGTCTCGGGCTTGAGCTGCAGGCACCACAGCCCCTCCGCCTTGGCCAGCGCGCGCAGCCGGGCCAGCTCGGCCAGGCCGATATTCCCGTGCGCGTCGTAGGCCGACCGGTCCGCCTCCACCGGCAGGATCTGCGCATCCACGAAGGCCGCGATCCGCGCGCGGTAATCCTCGACGCGGCTAGAGATGGTGAAATCCATGGTCGCGGGCTCCGATGGGTGCCTGGGCGCAGAAAATTACCGGCGGCCGAACAGCCGCTCGATGTCGGAGAGCTTCAACTCGATCGAGGTCGGACGGCCGTGGTTGCACTGGCCGGAATTGGGCGTCGCCTCCATCTCGCGGAGCAGCGCGTTCATCTCCTCCGGACGCAGGCGCCGCCCGGCGCGGACCGAGCCGTGGCAGCTCATGCGCGAGAGCACCGCGTCGAGGCGCCGTCCGAGGGGGCCGCCCTCGGTGGCGGGGGCGCCGCCCTCCTCGTCGCCGCTCGCCTCCAGCGCGTCGAGGATGTCGGTGACGAGATCGCGGATCGAGGCGCCGATCAGGGCGGCCGGCACCTCGCGCACCAGCACGGCGCCGGTCCCGAACGCCTCGATCGACAGCCCGAGCCGGTCGAGATCCGGGGCGGCGGCGACCAGACGCTCGGCGGCGTCGGGGCTCATCTCGACCACGTCCGGGATCAGCAGGCCTTGGCGGGCTATGCCGCCGCGCGCCCGCTCCGCCTTCATGCGCTCGTAGACGAGGCGCTCATGGGCGGCGTGCTGGTCGACGATGACGAGGCCGTCCCGGGTCTGGGCCAGGATATAGGTCTCGTGGATCTGCGCGCGCGCCGCGCCGAGCGGATGGTCGACAGCCTCCGCCGCCTCGGGCGCCAGGCGGACATCCGCCTGGGGCGGCGCCGCGAGATCCGCCGGCCCTTCGAACGGGGCCTGCGCCGCCTCGCCGAAGCCCTCCGGCTCCCCGAAGACCGGGGCGGCCTCGGCCGGCTCGGGCGCCGGGCGCCAGCTCTCGGTCCGGCGGTAGCCCGACGGCGCCGCCACGGAGGGGGTGCCGGCCGGGAAGAAGCTCGGCCGCGCGGAGCGGAACAGGCTCGGCGCGGCCGCGCCGGTATGGGTGGCCAGCGCCGGGCCGGCGGGGCGCAGGGCGTCGAGGGTCCGGCTGGCCCCCGTGGTGGCCGAGCGGGCGCCGCCCCGGCGCAGGGCGTCGTGGATCGCGCTGACCACCAGCGCCCGCACCAGGCCGGGCTCGCGGAAGCGCACCTCGGTCTTGGCCGGGTGGACGTTGACGTCGACGAGGTCGGGATCGCACGCGATGGCGAGCCCGAGCACCGGATGGCGGTCGGAGGCGAGGGTGTCGGCATAGGCGCCGCGCACCGCGCCGAGCAGCAGCCGGTCGCGCACCGGCCGGCCGTTGACCACGAGGTGGATGTAGCCGGCGGCGCCGCGGTGATAGGTCGGCAGGCCAACATGGCCGGTCACGGAGAAACCCTCCCGGGCGAGGGAGACTGGGAGCGCGTTGGCGGCGAAATCGGGGCCGAGCACCGCGGTCAGCCGGCGCAGCTCGCCCTCAGGGCCGGTCTCCGCCGGCAGCAACAGCGGCTGGCCCGCATCGGCCCGCAGGGTGAAGCGGATCCCGGGCTGGGCCACCGCGAGCCGCCGCAGGGTCTCGGCGATAGCCGAATTCTCGGCCCGGTCGGATTTGAGGAATTTCAGCCGGGCCGGCGTCGCCGCGAACAGCTCGGTCACCTCGATCCGGGTGCCGCGCTGGGCCGGGGCCGGCCGGACCGCGCCCTTCAGCCCGGCCTCGACGGTCAGGCTCGCCCCGGCCTCGGCCCCCTCGGGGCGAGTGGTGATGGCGAGCCGCGACACGGCGCCGATCGAGGGCAAAGCCTCGCCGCGGAATCCGAGCGTTTCGATGGCCGAGAGGTCGCCGCCCGGGAGCTTCGAGGTGGCGTGGCGCTCGACGCACAGCGCCAGATCCTCCGGGCTCATACCGCGGCCGTCGTCGACGACCCGGATCAACCGGCGGCCGCCATTCTCCACCACCACGTCGATCGTGCGGGCCCCGGCATCGATCGCGTTCTCGACCAGCTCCTTCACGGCCGAGGCCGGGCGCTCCACCACTTCGCCCGCGGCGATGCGGTCGACGAGGATCGGGTCCAGGCGGCGGATGACGGGTTGAGGGGCGGACATTGGGGCGCACGATAGCCGGCGGACGGCGGCGCTCCTAGCGTACCGGATGACAGGGACCGTGTCGCGAAGCCGCGGCGCTCAGGCCCGGCGGCTCGAACCGCCCAGCGAGATGCGGCTGCCGGCGGGCCGGGCGCCGTGGCTCGGCGCCTTGTAGGGCCGGCGGGACGCGTCGTAGAGGGCGGTGCCGACGAGGCCGGCGGTGCGGCGCAGCGTGGCGCCGTCGCAGGTCGCCGCGACGCGCACGCCGATTTCGTGGGTGTGGCTGCGGCCGTATAACCAGACCGCAAGACGCGCCCGTGTCGCCTCCGGGATGCCGTCCAGGATGTATGTCGCCGCGTCGGCGTCGGCCTTGATCAATTGGCCGACGGTCTCGACCGGGATCGGGCAATCCGCCGCGGGATCGTCGATGCTCAGCGGCTGGGTCTTCGTCATCTTCAAACCTGTCAGCCTGGGAACTGCAGGTTGAGCCGCCGTGGTTAACGATCCGTCAACGCGCCGGCGCCGGCTGCCTGCGGCCGCCCGTCACAGCGGCTTGCGGATGATCCGGGCGATCAGCCCGACGATGCCTTCCCGGAACAGCAGCACGCAGAGCACGAAGACGCAGCCCTGGATGATCGTCACCCACGCGCCGAACTGCGCCAGGTACGTCTCCATGGTGACGATCACCAGCGCGCCGACGATCGGCCCGAACACCGTGCCCATGCCGCCGACCAGCGTCATCAGCACCACCTCGCCCGACATCGACCAGTGGACGTCGGTGAGCGAGGCGAGCTGGAACACGATCGCCTTGGTCGAGCCGGCGAGCCCGGCCAGGGTCGCCGAGAGGACGAAGACCGCGAGCTTGTACTGGTTGGCCCGGTATCCGAGCGAGATCGCCCGGGGCTCGTTGTCCCGAATCGCCTTCAGCACCTGCCCGAACGGCGAGTGGATGATCCGGTAGATCAGCAGCATCCCGGCCATGAAGACCACGCAGACGACGGCGTACATCGCCCGGTCGTCCGCCAGGCTGAACACCCCGAACAGGTTGCCGCGCGGCACCGCCTGGATGCCGTCCTCGCCGCCCGTGAATTTGGCCTGCAGCGAGAAGAAGAACGCCATCTGGGCGAGCGCCAGGGTGATCATCGAGAAGTAGATGCCCTGGCGCCGGATCGCCAGGGAGCCGAAGACGAGCCCGAGCAAGGCCGCCGTCGCGGTGCCCGACAGGATCGCCAGTTCCGGGGTGAAGCCGAGGCTCTTGGCCGTGTAGGCGCAGAGATAGCTCGCCATGCCGAAATAGGCGGCGTGGCCGAACGAGAGCAGGCCGCCGTAGCCGAGCAGCAGGTTGAAGGCGAGCGCGAACAGCGCGAAGCACAGCACCTTCATCAGGTAGACGGGATAGAGCACCAGCGGCGCCGCGATCAGCAGCACCGCGATGCCGACGAAGATCATCCGGTGCAGCGCCTTGTCGTCGCGGCGCGTCGGCAGCGCGGCGGCGATCGGTGCAGCGTCGATGGCGGCGGTGTCGGCCATGGGGATCGAGCCTCAGATCTCTATCAGGCCGTGCGCCCGAACAGGCCGGCGGGTTTGACGAGCAGCACCAGCACCATGATCACGAAGATCACGGTCGCCGACGCCTCCGGGTAGAACACCTTGGTCAGGCCCTCGACCAGGCCGAGCGCGAAGCCGGTGATCACCGAGCCGATGATCGAGCCCATGCCGCCGATCACCACCACGGCGAAGACCACGATAATGATGTCGGCACCCATGTTGGGGTTCACCGAGTAGATCGGCGCCGCGAGCACGCCCGCGAAGCCCGCGAGCGCCACGCCGAACCCGTAGGTCAGGGTCAGGAACAGCGGCACGTTGACCCCGAAGGCCTGGACCAGCGTCGGATTCTCGGTGGCGGCCCGCAGATAGGCGCCGAGCTTGGTCTTCTCGATGACCAGCCAGGTGGCGATGCAGACGGTGAGCGAGGCCACCACCACCCAGGCCCGGTAGTTCGGCAGGAACATGAACGGCAGGCGCTGCCCGCCCGACAGCTCGGCCGGGATCGCGTAGGGCAGGCCCGAGACGCCGTACTGGTTGCGGAACAGGCCCTGGATGATCAGCGCCAGGCCGAAGGTCAGGAGCAGGCCGTAGAGGTGGTCGAGCTTGTAGAGCCGGGCGATCAGCACCCGCTCCAGCAGGATGCCGAAGGCGCCCACCACCAGCGGCGCGAGGCCCAGCGCCCACCAGTAGCCGAGCCCGACATAGGTCAGCAGCATCCAGGCCACGAACGCGCCCATCATGTAGAGCGCGCCGTGGGCGAAGTTGATGATGTTCAGGAGCCCGAAGATGATCGCGAGCCCGAGCGACAGGATCGCGTAGAACGAGCCGTTGATCAGGCCGAGCAGCAGCTGCCCGAACAGGGCCTGGGTCGGCACGCCGAAGATCATGGTCATGGCCGTCCTCCGTGCCGGACCCGCACCGTCAGCCCTTCACCAGCGGGCAATTGCCCTCGTTGAGCGGCCGGAAGACCTGATCGCCCGGGATCGTCTCGAGCTTGTTGTACAGGTCCCACTCGCCCTTCGACTCGGACGGCTTCTTGACCTCGAACAGGTACATATCGTGGATCTTGCGCCCGTCCGCGCGGATCGTGCCCTTGCCGAACAGGGGATCGTCGGTCGGCATCGCCTTCATCTTGGCCACGACGGCGGCGCCGTCGGTGGCCGTTTTCAGCTCGGCCATCGCCTTGAGGTAGTGGAGCACGTCCGAGTAGACGCCCGCGTGGTTGGCGGTGGGCTTCGAATTGCCCTTCATCTGCTTGGCGAAGCGGTCCGAGAAGGCCCGGGTCTGGTCGTTCAGGTCCCAGTAGAACGGCTCGGTCAGGACGAGGCCCTGCGCGACCTTGGTGCCGAGCGAGTGGACATCCGAGGAGAACACCAGGAGGCCGGCAAGCGCCTGGCCGCCCTCGGTGATGCCGAACTCGCCGGCCTGCTTGATCGCGTTGATCGTGTCGGTGCCGGCGTTGGCGAGCCCGATCACCTTGGCGCCGGAGCCCTGGGCCTGGAGCAGGAACGACGAGAAGTCCGAGGTCGGGAACGGCGTCTTGACCGAGCCGATGACCTTGCCGCCGTTCTTGGTGATCACGGCGCTGGTGTCGCGCTGCAGGGTCTGGCCGAACACGTAGTCGGCGGTGAGGAAGAACCAGGTGTTGCCGCCGCGCTTGACCATGGCGCCGCCGGTACCGTTGGCGAGCGCCACCGTGTCGTAGACCCAGTGGATCGTGTTCGGCGTGCATTGCGGGCCGGTGAGGTCGGCGGTGCCGGCGCCGGTATCGATGAAGACCTTGTTCTTCTCCTTGGTCACCTGGCTGATCGCCAGGGCGACCGACGAGGTGACGCCGTCGGTGATCATGTCGACGTTGTCGCGATCGTACCATTGCCGGGCGATGGCCGCGCCGACATCGGGCTTGTTCTGGTGGTCGGCCGAGACGATCTCGACCTTCAGCCCGTGCTCGGCCGGCTTGAAATCCTCGACGGCCAGCCGGGCGGCGACCACCGACCCCTCGCCGCTGATGTCGGAATAGGCCCCCGAGCGATCGCCCAGGATGCCGATCTTCACATTCGTCTGCGCGCTCGCGCCGCCCATCATCAGGGCACCGGCGAGGGCGGCGAGGGAGACGGACCCGATGAGACGTCCGAACATGGTCTTCCTATCCTCCAGCGGCGCAGCGGATCCCGCCTGCCGAGCGTTCGACGCCGTTCTCCGGCGCTTATTGGGTATTGGTCGTCCGCCTCAGACGCCGAGATAGGCGTGAAGCTTGTCGATATTGGCGTCAAGATCGGCATTGGGGATCATGTCGACCACCCTGCCCTGCTCGATGACGAAGTGCCGGTCGGCCAACGTCTGGGCGAAGCGGAAATTCTGCTCGACCAGAACGATGGTGTAGCCCTGAGACTTCAATTGCTGGATCGTCCGGCCGATCTGCTGGACGATCACCGGCGCGAGACCTTCGGTGGGCTCGTCCAGCAGGATCAGCTTCGCGCCGGTCCGCAGGATGCGGCCGATGGCGAGCATCTGCTGCTCGCCGCCCGAGAGCTTGGTGCCCTGGCTGCCCGCACGCTCCTTCAGGTTCGGGAACAGGGTGTGGATCTCGGCCACCGACATCCCGCCCGGTTTCACCCGAGGCGGCAGCATCAGGTTCTCGTGGACCGTCAGGCTCGCGAAGATGCCGCGCTCCTCCGGGACGTAGCCGAGGCCGAGGCGGGCGATGTTGCGCGAGGCCATCCGGATGGTCTCGACGCCGTCATAGACGATTGAGCCGGCCCGCCGGCCGAGGATGCCGATGATCGCCCGCAGCGTCGTGGTCTTGCCGGCGCCGTTGCGGCCGAGCAGCGTGATCACTTCGCCGGCCCGGACATCGATGTCGATGCCGTGGAGCACGTGGCTCTCGCCGTACCAGCCCTCCAGCCCGCGCACGGTCAGGAGGGCATCCGTCGCCGCGGCCGGCAGGGGCGTCTTCACGGCGGCCTCACGCATGTCCCGCCCCGATATACGCTTCGACCACGCGCGGATCCTTCGAGACGGTGGCGTAATCGCCCTCGGCCAGGACCTGGCCGCGGGCCAGGACGGTGATGCGGTCCGACAGCGACGCGACCACCGAGAGATTGTGCTCGACCATCAGGATGGTCCGGTCCTTCGAGACCCGGCGGATCAGCTGGGCCGTCCGCTCCACGTCCTCGTGGCCCATCCCGGCCATCGGCTCGTCGAGCAGCAGCATCTCGGGATCGAGGGCCAGGGTCGTGGCGATCTCCAGCGCGCGCTTGCGGCCGTAGGACAGCTCGACGGCCAGCGAATCCGCGAACTCGGACAGGCCCACCGCCTCGACCAGGGCCAGCGCCTCGCCGTCGAGCGCCCGCAGCACCCGCTCGGGCCGCCAGAAATCGAAGGAATCGCCCCGCCGCCGTCGCTGCAGCGCGATCCGCACGTTCTCGGTTACCGTCAGGTGCGGGAACACCGCCGAGATCTGGAAGGAGCGCACGAGCCCGAGCCGCGCCACGTCGGCGGCCCGCATCCCGGTGATGTCCTTGTCCTTGTACCGGATGGTGCCGGCGGTGGGGATGAGGAACTTCGTCAGCAGGTTGAAACAGGTGGTCTTGCCGGCGCCGTTCGGGCCGATCAACGCGTGGATCGTCCCGCGCTCGACTTCCAGCTTGACGCCGTTGACGGCCCGGAATCCCTTGAATTCCATCGTCAAGCCATCGGTCGCCAGGATCACGTCCCGTGCCAAGCGCGTCCCTCCCGCGTATGATTTATTGCCTGCCATATCGCCGATCCGGCCCTGAACAGTCCATCGCAAACGCTCGGCGCGGCGGGACAATCCCCGGCTCATGATATGCTGATGCTTGCCGCGCCTGATCTGGTAGCCGGCATCGGGGATTGCGGAGCCGGCGTGGCCAAGGTTTCCCCTCCGGTTCGGCGGGTCGGTCCGTGCTTGACCAGCCTCGCGAGCGCCATATAACTCAGACAAATTCGGGAGAGGGAGGAGGCGCATGGTCGGCCAAGTGGCCTACATCGCCGTGGACTGGGGAACCACCAATCGGCGTGCCTATGCGATGACCGCGGGAGGCGCCGTGGTGGACAGCCTCCAGGACGACCGCGGCGTCCTCGCGCTGACACAGGACGACTATCCCGACGCCATCGCGGCGCTGCGCGACCGCTTCGGCGTGCACTCCGTCGTCGCGGCGGGGATGGTCGGCTCGACCCGGGGCTGGCGCGAGGCCCCCTATATCGATGCGCCCGCCACCCTCCAGGATCTTGCCGCCGCCTGCCTCGAAGTCGCGCCCGATGTGCGGATCATCCCCGGAATCGCCCTGCGGAGCGGCCCCCGCCCGGACGTGATGCGCGGCGAGGAGGTCCAGGTGCTCGGCGCGATCAGCACCGGTGCCGCGCCGTCCACGGCCCTGTTCTGCCAGCCGGGCACGCACAACAAGTGGATCGAGACGGTCGACGGCGCAATCACGGATTTCACCACCGTCATGACCGGGGAACTCTTCGCCCTGGTCCGGTCGCACGGCATCCTGGCCGGCATGCTGGACGGCCCGGTCGCGGATTCCGACGCCTTCCGGGACGGGCTTCGGCGCGGTCGCGAATCGCGCAACCTCGCCGCCGCCCTGTTCGAGCTCCGGGCCGGCGTGCTGCTCGCCCGGCTGGCGCCCTGGGATGCGGCGGCCTATGCGAGCGGCATCATGATCGGCGCGGATGTCGGGACGCGCAGCGATCTCGGCCGGCGCCCGGTCTACCTGCTCGCCGGCGGGGCCTTGGCCACGCTCTACGGTGTAGCGATCACCGAAGCCGGCGGCCGCGCCGTCGCGGTGCCGGACGGATCCACGACCGCCGGCATCCACGCCATCTGGAGCTCCCGGTCATGACGATCCTCAACCGCTTCGAGGCCGCCTTCGCGGCCTGCCCGCTGGTGGCGATCCTGCGCGGGCTCACGCCGGACGAGGCGCCGGCCGTCGGCGATGCGCTGGTCGAGGCCGGCTTCACCCTGATCGAGGTGCCGCTGAACTCGCCGGAGCCGCTCAAGAGCATCGCGTCGCTCGCCGAGCGTTTCGCCGGTCGCGCGCTGGTCGGTGCCGGCACGGTGCTGACGCCGGCGCAGGTTGCGGAGGTCGCGGCGGCGGGCGGCACCCTCATCGTCTCGCCGAACACGGACGCCGCGGTGATCCGCGCGACCGTCGCCGCCGGGCTCGTCTCGCTGCCGGGCTACCAGACCCCGAGCGAAGCCTTCGCGGCGCTCGCGGCCGGCGCGACCGCCCTGAAGCTCTTCCCGGCGGACATTGCCACCCCGGCGGCGCTCAAGGCGCACCGGGCCGTGTTCCCGTCCAGCGCCCGCGTGCTCGCCGTGGGCGGGGTCACGCCCGACAGCGTCTCGGTCTGGCGGCAGGCGGGCGCAGCGGGCTTCGGGCTGGGCTCGAATCTTTACCGCCCCGGAAAGCCGGCAGTCGATGTCGGTCGGGACGCGGCAGCCTTCATCGCAGCGATCGGGGGATCTGCATGAACGCGCACGGCCTGTTCGCATCGGGGTCGGCCGCTTGGCCGGGGACGCGGAGGCGAAGTCTCTTCGGCCTGCTCCTGGCGGCCGCTGCGGTCGTGGCCTCCCCCGGCCTGCAGGCTCAGACCAGTCGCCTCGTCCCAAACGATGCGGGCAAGCCGGCCCTGGAAGTGGACGGCAAGCCGTTCCTGACCCTCGGGATCCAGCTCAACAATTCCAGCGGCTTTCCGGCGGACCTGAAGGCGCTGGGCCCGGCGATCGCGCGGCTTCATGCCAACGTGGTCATGGTTCCGGTGAGCTGGCAGGTGATCGAGCCCGAAGAGGGCAAGTTCGACTGGTCGGTGGTGGACGGGTTGCTGGCGGAGGCGCGGGCGCAGAAGCTCCGGCTCACCCTGCTCTGGTTCGGCACCTGGAAGAATGCCACCATGAGCTACACCCCGGCCTGGGTGAAGCGCGATGTCCGGCGATTCCCCAGGGTCATCTCTGCAACCGGCGCGCCCATCGAAGTGCTGACCCCGATCGCCACCGCCAGCCGCGACGCCGACGCGCGGGCCTTCTCCGCCCTGATGGGACATCTGGCCGAGGTCGACGGCGCCCAGCGCACGGTGATCATGGTGCAGGTGGAGAACGAGGCCGGCACGCTGGGCGCCGACCGCGACCATTCCCCCGCGGCGGAAGCCCTGTTCCGCGGCCCCGTGCCGGCCGACATGCCGGGCGCCAAGCCTGGTACTTGGACTGAGCGTTACGGCGTCGACGCGCCGGAGGCCTTCATGGCCTATCACACCGCCAAATATATCGGCGCCGTCGCGGAGGCCGGGAAGCGGGTCTATGCCCTTCCCCTCTACGCCAATGTCTGGCCGCGGGAGCAGCCGGGGCTTCTGCGGCCGGGGGAAAGCTCGCCCTCGGGCGGTGCGGTCTCCTGGCTGCTGCCGCAATGGCGCGCGCTGGCGCCCGCCATCGATGTCGTCGGGGTCGATAACTACGACACCAACATCGCCCCCTATATCGCGATCGCGCGCGCCTACGACATTCCGGGCAATCCGCTATTCGTGCCGGAGACCGGGGCGACGATGGCCCATGCCCGCCATGCGTTCTGGACGCTGGCCCAGCCGCACGCGCTGGGCATCGCCCGGTTCGGCCTCAGCGCGGAATCCGGGTTGAAGGACGGCCGGCCGGCGGAGGAGCCGATCGCCGTCGATTACCGCCTGCTGAGCGGTATCGCCCCCTTCCTGCTGCCGCTGCGTGACGCCGGCCAGCTCCGTGTGGCGATCGAGGAGGACGGCCTCGCCAACGTGCCGGGAACGTTCGACGAGGTCGATTTCGTGGCCCGCTTCGGCGAGGTGAAGGAGGTCTATGGCGGCAAGCGCGGCCAGGGGAACCCCGATCTCTCGGGCCGGGTGATCGTGGCCCGCGCGGCGCCCGACCGGTATCTCGTCACCGGCGCCTCAGCCAACCTGCTCTTCGCGCCCAAGCTCGGGCAGCCGGGCTCCGTCGAACTCGTCACGGTGGAAGAGGGTCATTTCGAAGACGGTCGCTGGGTGCGCGAGCGCCTGCTCAACGGTGACGAGACCGCCTTCGGCCTCGTCCTGCCGCCTGAGGGACGGTCCATGATGGTCACCCTGTTCGCGAACAGATGAGTCTGCGCCGTGACGGCGCACCGATCCCTCATTAGAACCGCGCCCGGGTGGAGAACGCGGGAGCGGGCGGATGACGGACGGGCGCATCGGGCAGGCGGATGGCTTCGAGGCGCTGGAGACGCCCTGCCTGCTCCTGGATTCGGACAGGCTGAAGGCCAACGTCGCCGGGATGCGGGCGAATCTCGACCGGCTGGGCGTGTCGCTGCGACCGCATCTGAAGACCGCCAAATCCCTCGACGTCGCCCGCATCGCCATGGCGAGCCCGTCCGGTCCGGCGACCGTCTCGACGCTGCGGGAAGCGGAGTACTTCGCCGAAGGCGGCGTCCGTGACCTGATCTATGCCGTGGGGATCGCGCCGCAGAAGCTCGATCGGGTGGGCGCGATCCGGCGGCGCTGGGATACCGATCTCGCGATCGTTCTGGATTCGGTCGAGCAGGCCGAGGCCGTGGCGAACTGGAGCCGTCGCGCCGGTGATACGCTGCCGGTCCTGATCGAGGTCGATGCCGACGGGCATCGCTCCGGCGTCGATCCCCGCGACGCCGATCGGCTTGTGGCGATCGGGCGGGTGCTCGCCGCGGGCGCAACGCTCCGGGGCGTGCTCTTGCATGCGGGCGACAGCTACGGGCTCAGCGACCCGGCGGCGCTGAAGGCGGCGGCCGAGGCCGAGCGTCAGGCCGCGTTGGCAGCCGCCGCGATCCTGCGCGAGGCGGGCCTGCCCTGCCCGGTGGTCAGCGTCGGCTCGACCCCGACGGCGCGCTACGCGGACAATCTCGACGGCATCACCGAAGTTCGCGCCGGCGTGTTCATGATCGGCGACCTGTTCCAGGCCGGGATCGGCTCCTGCACGATCGACGACATCGCGCTCAGCGTCCTGACGACGGTGATCGGTCACCAGCGGGATAAGGGCTGGATCATCACCGATGCGGGCTGGATGGCGCTCTCGCGCGACCGCGGCACGGCGCGCCAAGCGGTCGACCAGGGCTACGGCGTTGCGTGCGACGGGGCGGGCCAGCCCTATCCGGACCTGATCGTCCGGGACGCCAACCAGGAGCACGGGATCCTGGCCCTGCGGCCCGGCTCGACCGCAACGCTGCCGGATCTTCCGGTCGGTGCGCGTCTCCGGATCCTGCCCAACCATGCCTGCGCCACCGGCGCCCAGCACGATCGCTACCTTGTCATCACCGGTCAAACGCTGACGGGCGCCGTCTGGCCGCGCATCAACGGCTGGTGAGGCAACCCGTCAGCGCCGGTTCGAGACGGTGCGGACCGAGCGGTCGGACTGGTCCATCACCAGGCCGCAGCCTGGGCTGAGATTCGGACGCTGCTTGCGCAGGCAGGCCGCGATCGCCGTGGCATTCGGGATCTGCGATGCGCAGAGGCGCATGACGTCCGGCGTGCAGGCGGCACGGTCCGCCCGGGATTCGGCCAGCGCCGGCGCCGCGCCGGCGATAAGGGCGAGCAGAGCGAACGAAGCGGACTTCATCGAAACGGATCCTCTATCCAGAGCGTAGATGGCCCGAACGGCCAAGCCTCGAAGTGGGGCGTGAACGCCGGACCCCGCGGAAATATCCCCCGGCCGGCGGACCAATCTGTCGCATGAAAGGTGCCCGGCCGATGTGCGCGCGCGCTCCGATGGGACTGGCGACGGGGAGGCAGCCAGCGCGATCAAGGCCTCGCGCCGGGCGTGATGGCTCCGGTCGCTGCAGGCTCGCTGACAGAAGCGGCATGGGTCGGCGGCTTGCGCCGATCGAGCTTGTCCGCCGAGACGAGAGCGGCCGTGATCAGTGCCACCACCGCAATCGTCGCCTTCAACACCTCCCAGATTCGCGCAAGCATGACTGAATCCCAACGGCTTCACAGGATCGTCAGCACATCTGCCTGGGGCGAAGCTGTTCAGGCCGCTCGGCGCGCGCGATTTGATCGATCCGTGACTTCCGGATCCTCGCCGCCGACCCTTCCCAAAACCTTTCGCGGTGCCGCGTCCGAAACGATGTCCGGACACCTGATGCATCCGCGCCTCACCCGGGCGAGGACGCCGCTGCGGCCTCCGCCGCCAGCGCCTCGAAGACCAGGGCATGCCGAAGCGCGAGCGCCTCGACATCGTGGGTGTATCCGCCGCCGATCACGGCCACGAGCGGGATGAGCCGGGCGCGCGCCTGCGCCACCACGAACCGGTCGCGGGCAAGCAGACCGGCATCGCTCAGGCACAGCCGCCCGAGGCGGTCGTCGCGATGCGGATCGACCCCGGCATTGTAGAAGATCAGATCGGGGACCAGGGCGTCGAGGAGCGGCGGCAGGCGGGCGCGCAGCACCTCCAAGTAACCGGCATCGTCGAGCCGGTCCGGCAGGCCGATATCGAGATCTCCGGCGATCTTCTGGGCCGGGTAGTTGTTCTCGCAATGGATCGAGAGCGTGAACAGGTCCGGCCACAGCGCCAGGCAATCCGCCGTGCCGTCACCCTGATGGACATCGCAATCGACCACCAGAACCCGCCGCACCGCGCCCTCGGCCTGAAGGGTTCGCGCGGCGACAGCCACGTCGTTGAGCACGCAGAAGCCGGCGCCCTGCAGACGCCGTGCGTGATGGCTGCCGCCGGCCGCGCTGCCCGCCAGCCCCTCGGCCAGCGCCAACCGGGCCGCCAGGAGCGTCCCGCCCACCGAGGCGCGCGACCGTCGGACCAGGGACGCATCCACGGGCAGGCCGATCGCCCGCTCGATGTCCCGGGGCACTGCGACGCCGAGGACCGCGGCGACGTAGGCCGGATCGTGCGCGTTGACCAGGATCTCCGCGGTCGCCAGTTCCGGCGTGACGAAGCCCAGCGGCGCCAGCCCTTTGGCCACCAGCGTTTCGGCCAGCAGGCCGTATTTCCGCATCGGAAAGCGATGCCCGGCCGGCAGGCTCGATTCGTAGGCCGGATGGAAGGCGATAGGCGGGATCACGCGGGCCTGCCGAGATCGGACAGAATCGCGTTGGCGAGCGCCAAACCACTATCATGCGCCGCCTCGATCCGCGGCCCGAGACACCAATCGCCGGCCGCGCCGAGCCGCAAGTCGGGGTCGTACAGGCAGGGCTTCCCGAGGGCGGTCTCGACTTGGGCGAAGCGCCAACGGTGCGCCTGGGCGTAGCCGACACGGAGCGGCGATCCGAGACACGCATCCGCGGCCTTCGACAAGACCGATACGATCGCCTCTCTGGGCGCCTCAAGATGGGTGCGTGACCAATCCGGCTTGGCATGCACGGTCAGGCGGCCGCCGTCCGGCCGGCCGGGCTTCGAGGAATCCGAGGCGATGAGCCCGATCGGGCCGTCATTCGGCTCGATCAGCACGTCCGCAGGCGCCCGCTCGACCGCCACCATTAAAGACCAGCACGGTGCGTAAGTCGCCCGCTCGACCCCGGCCAGGGCAAACCCCGATGCCGCGAGCAGCGCAGCGATCTGAGGCGCCGGGAAGGTGATCGCGACCGCGGCGAACGGACCGTGTTCGCCGCCTACACCGTCCGCCAGCCGCCAGCACGCCCCATCGCGGATGATCCGCGTGATCGCCGTACCGGAGGCGACGGAGAGGTCGGACAAAAGGTCTCGGACCGGCGCGGTCATGTCGGGTATGCCGACCCGCCGTCCTGCCCTGGCCCAGGGGCCGACGATACCCCGCCGCTCCCAATCCGCGAGGCGCGCCACGAAGACGTCGCCGTGCGCCCGCATGAATTGCGCACCATGGTCGAACTGCAACCCATCCGCGCGCCGGGTCGCCATCCGGCCACCGACGCCACGCCCCTTGTCGAAAACGCGCACATCCAGGCCAGCCTCGGCGATGCGCGACGCCGCGGCTGCGCCGGCCATACCGGCTCCCAGGATCGCGACGCATCGGCGCTGATTCACGAGATCGCCTCATGTCGATAGCCGACCCCGTGGTCGCGCCTTCAGCCGAAATAGGGGACGATGGGCAGCGCAGCAGCGTGCGCAGGCCGCGACGCAAAATCTCCTGAGACGACGGGGATCCACCAGAACTGCAGCACGACGAACGATGCGGTGCTGTTGGGGCGTGATCGCGCTCAGTTTCTGGAATGAGCTCTGATCGCTGCAACGATGGTGCGGGTAGAGGGAATCGAACCCCCACGCCTTGCGGCTGGCGATTTTGAGTCGCCCGCGTCTACCAATTCCGCCATACCCGCGCGCGTCGCGCTCTTCGCATAGGTGTGGCGCCTGCGCCAAGGGTGCGCGCGCGGTTTTTTGCCGAGGCCGAGCAATCTGGTCATTCCGCGGCGCCTATGCTCAAAGGGCAGCCGTTCCCTGGCAATCTGGAAGTTGTATGCTCCGCCGGCTCTACGCGTGGATCCTCGCGCTCAGCGGCAGGCCCTCCGCGCCCTACGTGCTCGGGGCCGTGGCCTTCGCCGAGAGTTCGTTCTTCCCGGTTCCGCCGGACGCGATGCTGGTGCCGATGGCGGTGAGCCGTCCCGACCGGGTCTGGCTCTACGCGACGATCGCCACGGTCGCCTCGGTGCTCGGGGGCCTCGTCGGCTACGCGATCGGGGCGCTCCTGTTCGACTCGGTCGGCGAGTGGCTGATCCGCCTCTACGGTCTGCAGAACTCGGCCGCGACCTTCCAGGATTCCTACGCGCGCTACGGCCATTGGGTGATCCTGTTGAAAGGGCTCACGCCGATCCCCTACAAGCTCGTCACGATCACGTCGGGCTTTGCCCATTACAGCCTGTTCTGGTTCACGGTGCTGTCCGTCATCACCCGCGGGGCCAGGTTCTTCATCCTCGCCGGCCTGCTCGGCCGCTACGGTGTCCAGATCCGCGGCGTGCTCGACCGGCATCTCAACGCGGTCGCGGCGATCTCGGTGGCCGTGGTCGTCCTCGGCTTCCTGTTGTTCAAGGTGATCCTGTAGCCATGAACGTCGCGTCGGCCCTTCGCCTCAAGAGAGCGGGCCTCTGGCTCGCCCTCGCCTCCGCGCTGATCCTGGGCGCCGTCCTAGTGCTCCAGTACGGGTATGGATACGCGCCCTGTAAGCTCTGCCTGACCGAGCGCCTGCCCTATTACGCCGCGATCCCGCTCGGGCTTGCGGCGTTGTTCGCGCCGGAGCGGCTGGCCCGCCTGGCGCTCGGGCTTGCCGCGCTCGGGCTCCTCTACGGGGCCGGGATCGGGGTCTACCATGCCGGCGCGGAATGGGGCTTCTGGCCGGGGCCCAGCGATTGCGGCGGCGGCACGGGGGCCAATCCCGGTCAGGTCGGCGATTTCCTGAACCAGCTTCAGAGCACGAAGGTGGTCGATTGCTCGGTGGCGGCGATGCGGGTTCTGGGACTCTCGCTCGCCGGATGGAACGCCGTCGTTGCATTCATGCTCGCCTCGCTGGCCGGCACCGCCGCCGCGCGTCCCTGAGCGCAGCCCGCTCAGTTGCGGTCGTCGGGCATGATCGGGATCGGCGCCACGTCGATCCCTTCCTCGATGAGGGCCCGCGCCTCGGCCGGGCTCGCCTCCCCGTAGATCGGGCGGCCTTCCGCCTCGCCGTAATGGATCTTGCGCGCCTCCTCCGGGAAGCGCGTTCCGACATGCTCGGAATTGGCCACGATCTGCTCACGCAACGCGCGCAACATCGCGCGGACCTGACGCTCGGGCTCCGCGATCATCGGCATCGCCGCCTCGGGCTGGGCCACGACCGGTGCCGGAACCTGCCCGCGATCGGTGCGGGCCACGCTCGGGGCCATGAGCGCCTTCGTCACCTTCGCGCTGTCGCAGATCGGGCAGGTCACCAGCCCGCGCTCAGCCTGCGCATCGTAGGATTCGGAGGACGGAAACCAGCTGTCGAAGTTGTGGTCGGCGTCGCAGACCAGACTGTACCGGATCATTCTCTTGCTGACTGTGCGGCCCGAACCTCGGGCCCGATGCGCTCGACCGTGAACGCGCGTCCGTGTTGAAGCGCCGGGATTCGCGCCCGCGCATCCGCGACCTGAGCGAGATCGATCTCGGCCAGGATCACCCCCGGCTCCGCCCCGCCGGCATCGGCCAGCACGCGACCCCAGGGATCGACGATCAGCGAATGGCCGAAGGTCTCGCGGCCATCCTCGTGCACGCCGCCCTGCGCGGCCGAGATCACGAAGGCGCCGGTCTCGATCGCCCGCGCCCGCTGGAGGATGTGCCAGTGCGCCTCGCCGGTCTGGCGGGTGAAGCAGGCCGGCGCGGTGAGGATCTCGGCCCCCGCCTCAGCCAGCGCCCAGTAAAGGGCCGGGAAGCGGATATCATAGCAGATCGTCAGGCCGAGCATCGCCCAGGGCGTGGCCGCCACGACCGCGCAGGCGCCGCCCGTATAGGTGGCGGATTCGCGCCAGCGCTCGCCGCTCGGCAGGTCGACGTCGAACAGGTGGAGCTTGTCGTAGGAGGCCAGGATCTCGCCGTCGGCGCCGATCAGGTAGGCGCGGTTGGCGATCTTGTCGCCGGACCGCACGGCGATCGAGCCGATATGCACCACCGTGCCGGTCTCCCGGGCGGCCTGCCGCAGGCCGGCGAGGGTCGCGTCCTGATCTTCGGTGGTGACGCGCTCGAACAGGCGTTCGCGGCTGCGCTCGACCAGGGAGGTCATCTCGGGTGTCTGGATATAGGCCGCGCCGCGGCTGGCCGCCTCGCGCACGCCGGCCACGGCCGCGTCGCGGTTGGCGCCCGGATCGCGGCCCGAGCGCATCTGCACGCAAGCGGCAAGGAAGCGCCTCTCAGGCATCGGCCTTGTCCGTCAGGAGCGGATCGAGCTTGCCGGCGCGGTCGAGGGCGTAGAGGTCGTCGCAGCCGCCGACATGGGTCGTGCCGACGAAGATCTGCGGGACGCTGGTGCGCCCGCCGGCACGCTCGACCATCGTGGCCCGCGCACCCTGGGCGCGCTCCACGTCGATTTCCTGGAAGGCGACGCCCTTCTCCTTCAGCAGGCTCTTGGCCGCCGAGCAATAGGGGCACCAGGCCGTGGTGTAGATCGTGACCGGCTGCATGGCGTTCGTCGTCTCGCGCGGAACCTCCCACCATATAGGAGCGCGCCCGTCGAATTACCTATGCCCCTGTGGTCACAGCCGGACCGGTCGGAACGCGCCCGCCGCTCAGGCGGCCATCAGCTTCTCGACCTCATTGACGAGATCGCGCAGGTGGAACGGCTTGGAGAGGACCTTCGCGTCCTTCGGAGCCTTCGAATCCGGATTGAGCGCGACGGCGGCGAAGCCGGTGATGAACATCACCTTGATGTCCGGGTCGAGTTCGGTGGCGCGCCGCGCCAGCTCGATGCCGTCCATCTCGGGCATCACGATATCGGTGAGCAGCAGCTCGAACGGCTCCTCGCGCAGCCGGTTATAGGCCGAGAGGCCGTTGTCGAAGGACAGGACGTCGTAGCCCGCGTTCTGCAGCGCCTTGGCCAGGAACCGGCGCATGTCGTTGTCGTCTTCCGCCAGCAGGATTTTCATCGGCCGTTTCCGAGCCCTCGAGTCGAAATGTTGATCCCATAAAGGGAGGCGATGGTAAACAAGGTGTTAGGATCTGAGTTCGCAGCCGGCGCCGCGCGTCTCATGGATGGCGGTGTGGGCCGGCTGCACCAGAGTGGACAGCCGACCGTTCGCATACCACAGTGCGCGTCCGCCGCGTTTTCTCAACCGCCGGGGCCTGCACACATCCAATGATCGCGCCCGAAACGGTACAGCCCGACGCCTTCGGTTTTGCCCCGGCCTTCGAGGTCGACGAACCGGCGGCGCACACCCTGCCCTTCGTCTTCAATACCGGCCATTCCGGCGCCGTCTACCCCTCGGATTTCATCGCGGCTTCGCGTCTGGACGCGCTGAGCCTGCGCCGGTCCGAGGATGCGTATGTCGATCGCCTGTTCGCCTCGGTGGTCGAGCTCGGGGCGCCCCTGTTGCGGGCGAATTTTCCGCGGGCGTTCCTGGACGTGAATCGCGAGCCGTTCGAGCTCGACCCGCGCATGTTCGACGGTCGGCTGCCGCCCTTCGCCAACACGCGCTCGATGCGGGTGGCGGGCGGGCTCGGCACCGTTCCGCGGGTGGTCGCGGATGGTCAGGAGATCTACGCGCGTCGCCTCCCGGTCGGCGAGGCCACCGCGCGGATCGAGGCCCTGTACAAGCCCTACCATCGGGTGCTGCGCAGCCTGATCCAGCGTACGGCGCGCACCCACGGTCACTGCGTCCTGATCGACTGTCATTCGATGCCGTCCTCGAGTCTCGGCCGCGATGCCGAGGTCAAGGCGGACATGGTCCTGGGCGACCGGTACGGGACGGCCTGCGCCCCTGGCCTGATCGAGGCCTTCGAGGCCGCGTTCCGGAGCCAGGGATTCCGGGTGGTGCGCAACAAGCCCTATGCAGGCGGCTTCATCACCGAGCATTACGGTGAGCCGAATCTCGGACGGCATGCCCTGCAGATCGAGGTCAACCGGGCGCTCTACATGGACGAGGCGAGCCTCGCGATGACGCCGGATTTCCCGAGCTTGGCGAAGGCGTTGCGGATCGTCGTCGCCACCGTGGCGGCCGATCTCGGCGATCTGACACCCAGCAGGATGGCGGCCGAGTAGGGCCGCCGGCTCACCGGTATAAGGCTCACAGCGGCCAACGCCGAGGCCGGAAAAGAAAAAAGGCCACTCCCGAAGGAGCGGCCCGAAGTCTAGGGAGGAAACGCCCAAGAAGGGCTACGGGACCGCGACGCCATCGCGATCTCGCAATGCACAAATTACAGTGCGGCGCACAAGAAGCAAGGATTAAATCGCTCCGGCCTCCGCACAGGCTGCATGCCTCCGCCGCGCTTCGCGCAAAGCGCTCAGCCCTGCTCCAGCAGCTTGGCGATCTCAGCCTTCAGCGGTCCCGCCAAGTCCGGCCGCTCCAGCGCGTAGGCCAGGTTGGCGGTGAGGAAGCCGATCTTGGAGCCGGTATCGTAGGTCCGGCCCTCGTAGTGCATGCCGAAGAAATCCTGCGTTTCCATCAGGTCGATCATCGCGTCGGTGAGCTGGATCTCGCCGCCGGCACCCTTCTTCCCGTGCTCCAGGATCCCGAAGATCTCAGGCTGAAGGATGTAGCGGCCGGAGATGATGAAGTTCGACGGCGCGGTGCCCTGCTTGGGCTTCTCGACCATGCCGGTGATCTCGAAGGACTGGCCGTAGGTCTCGCCGACGCTGACGATGCCGTATTGGTGCGTCTCCTCCGGGGCCACCTCCTCGACCGCGATGATGTTGCCGCCGTGGCGCTCGTAGGTGGAGAGCATCTGCTGCATGCAACCGCGGCTCAGCATATCCGGCAGCAGCACCGCGAACGGCTCGTCGCCGACGATCTCGCGGGCGCACCAGACCGCGTGGCCGAGGCCGAGGGGGGCCTGCTGGCGGGTGAAGCTGGTCTGGCCCGCCTTCGGGAGATCGCGCTTCAGCTCCTCGTAGGCGGCGGTCTTTCCGCGCTCCTGAAGGGTGTGCTCCAGCTCGAACGCAATATCGAAATGATCCTCGATCACCGCCTTGCCGCGACCCGTGACGAAGATGAAGTGCTCGATGCCCGCCTCGCGCGCCTCGTCGACGACATGCTGGACGACCGGCCGGTCCACGACCGTGAGCATTTCCTTCGGGACCGCCTTGGTGGCGGGCAGGAAGCGGGTGCCCAGGCCCGCCACGGGCAGGACAGCCTTGCGGATCGGTTTCATCAAGCGGCAACTCCGGAAACTGAACGGAACGGCATGGGCAATGGTTCGGGCAGTGAGATAGCCTGGCGCGATGCTTCGCAAGGCCTCTACGTCGATAGTATGAGCCAAAGCACCGTAAATATACCGTCTGCGACCACCTAATGGGGCCGTTATCGAAGAGGAATCCCACGCGGCCCTTGAACGTGCGATGACGACGCGCCGTTACGTCTTCCCCGTCGCGGCCCGATCGGGCAAGGCTCGTCGGCGGCAGACGTGAGACGGCATCGGAGCGGACGACATGGCGGTTCTGGTGACGGGCGGGGCGGGGTATATCGGCAGCCACATGGTTCTGGCGCTGCTGGACGCGGGCCACGAGGAGATCGTGGTCCTCGACGACCTGTCCACCGGCTTCGACTGGGCCGTGCCCGAGGGCGTCAAGCTCGTGGTCGGCGACGTCGCCGACCAGGCGCTGGTCACCCAGACCATCCTGCAGCACCGGATCGACGCGCTCGCCCATTTCGCCGCCCGGATCGTCGTGCCGGCCTCGGTCGCCGACCCGCTCGGCTACTACCTGGCCAACACCGTCAAGACCCGCGCCCTGATCGAGGCCGCCACCCGCGCGGGCGTGCGCCACGTGATCTTCTCCTCGACGGCCGCCGTCTACGGCGAGCCCGAAGTGGTGCCGGTGCCCGAGGACCTGCCGCTCAACCCGATCAACCCCTACGGCCGCTCCAAGCTGATGAGCGAGTGGATGATCGCCGACGCGGCGGCGGCCCACGGCTTCACGTACGTGGTGCTGCGCTACTTCAACGTCGCCGGCGCCGATCCGGCCGGGCGCTCGGGGCAGTCGACCCCGGACGCCACGCACCTGATCAAGGTGGCGACCCAGGCCGCGCTCGGGCGGCGGGCGCGGCTCGACGTCTACGGCACGGACTACCCGACGCCGGACGGCTCGTGCCTGCGCGACTACATCCAGGTCTCGGACCTGGCGGAGGCGCACCGGGTGGCGCTGGACCACCTGCGCGGGGGCGGCGAGAGCCTGACGCTGAACTGCGGCTACGGCCGGGGTTACTCGGTTCTGGAGGTGATCGAGGTGGTCAAGCGGATCTCGGGGCGGGACTTCGAGGTGCGGCTGTGCCCGCGCCGACCCGGCGATCCGGCCCGGATCGTGGCCGAGGCCGGGCGGATCCGGTCGCGGCTCGGCTGGCAGCCCCGCCACGACGACCTCGACGCCATCGTCGCCCAGGCGCTCGCCTGGGAGGACAAACTCAGTACGCGCAATCGGATCTGAGCCGATGCCCTCCCGCCGCGCGCTGCTCGCAGCCGCCCTATGCCTCGCCCCGGGCCTCGCCTCGGCCGCGAAGCCGGCGGCGTCCGACGGCGCATTCCAGGCATTCATCGCGTCCCTGCGTCCCGATGCGGAAGCCCGCGGCGTGTCTCCCGAAACTTTCGCGGCGGCGTTCCGGGGCATCTCGGCGCCCGATCCTGGAATCCTGGCCCGGACGAAGCAGCAGGGCGAGTTCGGCCGACCGGTCTGGGACTATCTGGTGGGCGCCGTCTCGGCCGGCCGGATCACCCGCGGGCGCGCCCGCGCGGCTGCCCTCACGCAGACGATCACGGCCATCGAGCGGCGCTACGGGGTTCCGGGCTCGGTGGTGCTAGCCTTCTGGGGCATCGAATCGGATTTCGGCGCGAGCGTTGGGAGCGTCTCGACAGTCCGGGCGCTCGCGACCCTGGCGGAGGCGAAGCATCGCGGCACGCTGTTTCGCGACGAGCTCCTCGCCGCCCTCATCATACTTCAGCGGGGCGACATCACGCCTGACCGGATGCGCGGAAGTTGGGCCGGCGCCATGGGGCAGGTCCAGTTCCTGCCCTCGACCTATCTCGCGCACGCTGTCGATTTCGATGGCGACGGCCGCCGGGATATCTGGACGAGCGACGCGGATTCGCTGGCATCCATCGCGGCCTACCTCAAGGATCTCGGTTGGGATCCGGCCGTGTCCTGGGGCTACGAAGTGCGCCTGCCCGAAGGGTTCGACCTCGCCGACTACACCGGAGACCTCGGCAAATTCGCGGCTCGCGGGGTCCGGCGCGCGGACGGCAAGCCCCTGTCGGAGCAGGGCAAGGCGAGCCTGTTCCTGCCCGGTGGTCTCGGCGCGCCGGCCTTCCTGATCACCGGTAATTTCGAGGTGATCCGCGGCTACAACACCTCGGATTCCTACGCGCTGGCGGTCGGGCACCTCGCCGATCGCCTCGACGGCGGTCCGGGCCTTGCGGCGCCCTGGCCGACGGGCCCGCGGCTCGACGGTGCGGGGCTGCGCGCGCTTCAGTCCGGCTTGGCAGCGGCCGGCGTCTACGATGGCCCGAACGATGGCCGCGCCGGGCCGAAACTGCGCGAGGCGGTGCGCCGTTACCAGATCGGCGCTGGCCTTCAGGCGGATGGCTATGCCACGCCGGCCCTCCTCGACCATGTCCGGGACCGACACGGCCCCGGTCGATAGCGCCCGGTTTAGACGTGCGCGACGGTCTCCCGTATAGTGCCGTGGACCGATCGGCATCCGGTCGCGTTTGGAATGCGGGATGCGCATGAAAGTCGCTGTCTGGCGTCGCACGACCCGTCCGGCCCTCCTCGGGCTGGGCCTCCTGCTGTGCGAAGCGGGTCTTGCGCTGGTGGGCGGCACGCCTGCCCAGGCGCAGTGGGGCGACAGCTACCAGCAGCCGGGAAACGGGACCTATTACGAGGCGCCGCCGCGGCGTCGCCCGCGCGACGCGTATTACCGCGACGACGGATCCTACGCGCGCCAGCCCCGCTACGCTCCGCCCCAGGAGGCGCCGCGCCAGTTCTACTGGCCGTGGGAGGATCGGCCGCAGCAGGTCGCTCCCGCGCCGGAGCGCACCTACCGGGCCCCGCGCCCGCGCAGCAATTACGGCACCGCCGACGCCCAACGCCCCCCGCCCGTGATCAAGCGCCGGGAGCGGCCCGCCCGGGCCCCGACGCCGCCGAAGCCGGCCGTCGCCAAGACCGCGCCGAACGTGCAGATCGCGGTGTTCGGCGATTCGCTGGCGGACCATCTCGCCCGCGGCCTCGACGACGTCTTCGAGGACAATGCCGACATCGCCATCGTCGATCGCGCGAAGGGCGATAGCGGGCTCGTCCGCAAGGACGTGGTCGACTGGGCGAAGAGTGCCGAGGATTACCTCCGCGGCAACCCGAAGGTCCGCTACGGGCTCGTGATGCTGGGCGCCAACGACCGGCAGCCGATCCGCGAGGGTGAGGAGACGGCCGAGCCGCTGACCGATCGCTGGAAGGCCCTGTACCGCGCGCGGGTGGACGCCCTCGTGAAGGTGTTCGCCGATCACAAGATCCCGCTCGTCTGGGTCGGCCTCCCGCCGGTGCAGAGCGAGTCGCTGAGCCGGGACCTCGCCAGCATCAACGACATCGTCCGGGACAGCGTCACGAAGGCCGGCGCGACCTATGTCGACATCTGGCCGGGCTTCGTCGACGACCGGGACCGCTACGCCGCGTCCGGCCCCGATCCGGAGGGTCAGATCGCCAAGCTTCGGACCGCCGACGGCGTGCATTTCACCAAGGCGGGCGACCGGAAGCTCGCCCATTTTGCCGATGTCGAGCTGAAGCGGCTGATGGGCACCGCTGCCCCGGCGCTGACCGAGCCGCCGCCCACCGCGACCATCACCCCCGGGATTCCGGCCTCGACCTCCGGTCCGAGCCTCGACGGCTCCGGTCAGCCCACCGACACGGCGACGATCGATCGCCAGATCACCGCGATGCTGCCGAGCCTGCCGGAGCCGCCCGGGGTCCCGGCCCTGCCGGTCAAGCCCGTGGCCGGCCCGGTCGTGCCGCTCGGCCGGAACGAAGTCTCCCCCGGCGGGGCGTTGCTCACCGGCCGGCCGCGCGACGGCGACAATCTCGGCACCGTCGAGCGGACGCTCGTGCGGGGTGCTGCGCCCCCGCCCCAGCCCGGCCGCGCCGACGATTTCCGATGGCCGCCCGGTTGACGAAGCAGAATCGGCGCGGGTCTCGCGACCCGCGCCGGCGAAGCGCGGCGCCGCCTAACGCGGCAGGACGCTCGCACCCATCAAGGTCTCGTCGATGGCGCGGGCCGCCTGACGACCCTCACGGATCGCCCAGACCACCAGCGACTGACCCCGGCGCATATCGCCGGCGCTCCAGATCTTAGCGTCCGAAGTGCGGTAATCCTCCTCGTTGGCCTCGACATTGCCGCGCTTGCTCACGCTGATGCCGGATTGCTCGAGGAGCCCCTTCTGCACCGAGCCGGCGAAGCCAATCGCCATGAACACAAGGTCGGCCGGGAGGATGAACTCGGTGCCGGGGATCGGCTGACGCTTGGCATCGACGCGCGCGCAGACCACGCCGGTCAGCCGGCCCTTCTTGTTGCCGTCGAGCCGCAGGGTCGCCGCCTGGAACTCGCGCTCCGCGCCCTCGGCTTGGCTGGACGAGGTCCGCATCTTGGTCGGCCAGTACGGCCATACCGTCAGCTTGTCCTCGCGCTCGGGCGGGCGGGGGCGGATGTCGAGCTGGGTCACCGACAGGGCGCCCTGGCGGAAGGCGGTGCCGACGCAGTCCGACGCCGTGTCGCCGCCGCCGATCACCACGACGTTCTTGCCTGAGGCCAGGATCGGCGCCTCGCCGTTGCCGCGCATCGGCTCGGCCGCCACGCGCCGGTTCGACTGGACGAGATACGGCATCGCGTAGTGGACGCCCTCCAGTTCCTGACCGGGGAGCTGCGGGTTGCGCGGATCCTCCGCGCCGCCGCAGAACATCACCGCGTCGAACTCGGCCTTCAGCTCGTCCACCGGCTTGGTCACGCCGATATTCTGGTTGTAGTGGAAGACGACGCCCTCGGCCTCCATCTGCCGCACGCGGCGGTCAATGTGGCGCTTCTCCATCTTGAAGTCGGGGATGCCGTAGCGGAGCAGGCCGCCGGCCTTCGGCTCGCGCTCGAACACGTGGACGTCGTGGCCGACCCGGGCAAGCTGCTGGGCCGCGGCCAGGCCGGCGGGCCCAGAACCGACGATGGCCACACGCTTGCCGGTGCGGACCGCGGCCCGCTCGGGCTTGATCCAGCCCATGTTCCAGGCGCGGTCGGCGATCGCCTGCTCGATCGTCTTGATGGCGACCGGCTGGTTCTCCAGGTTGAGCGTGCACGCCTCCTCGCAGGGCGCGGGGCAGACGCGGCCGGTGAATTCGGGGAAGTTGTTGGTGGAGTGGAGGTTGCGCGACGCCTCCTCCCAATCTGACTGGAACACGAGGTCGTTCCAGTCCGGGATCTGGTTGTGGACCGGGCAGCCGGTCGGGCCGTGGCAGAACGGGATGCCGCAATCCATGCAGCGCGCCGCCTGTTTGGTCAGGTCGTGCTCGTCCAGCGGCAGCGTGAACTCGCGGAAGTGCCGAACGCGGTCGGCCGCGAGCTGGTACTTCTGCTCCTGCCGGTCGAACTCGAGGAAACCCGTGATCTTGCCCATCGGTCAGTCCAATCGCGCCGCTATGTCTTCCATCGGGTCGCCTCGCTCCGCAGTGGAGGGGGGATCGATTACGGGCGAACCCAGTTCTCGATCGCCAAACCGCTGATCCGCGCGAATTCCCGCGTGTTGTCCGTCACCAGTACGCTCCCATCGGCGAGAGCCTGAGTTGCGATGAGCAGGTCGTTGGCCCCGATCGGTGTCCCGGCCCGCTCAAGCCCGAGACGTAGGTTCGCGGAGATCGCGTCGTACGGGACTCGCCAGGGTTCGATCGAGACGGCGCCAAGCACCGCTTCGATCTGTCGTGTCAGCCGATCCGACCCTTTTCGCAGAGCGCCATACCGCAGTTCCGCTGCGACGACGACGCTTGTGTAGATTTCCGTCTCCCCGACCCGTCGGACCTGTTCCGCCACCGGGCCACGCGGCGACCGGACCATCGCCGAGAGGATGTTGGTGTCGAGCAGGTAGCGCATTCACAGGTGAACGTCGTCGGGCAGCGCGTCCGCGATCTCCGGCCAAGCCTCGTCGAGGTCGTCCAAGCTGTCGAGGACGCGCAGCAGCGAGGGACGTCCGACCGGCTCGACCACCAGCCTCGCCCCGTCCCGGCGCAGCAGCACGTCGTCGCCGCCCAGCATGAAGCCGGGCGGAATGTCGAGCCGCTGCCCGTCCGGGGTCCGGACCAGGCGGATGCGTGCCACCGGTTCGCCCATCGTGCCCCCGCCTCTACTCCGCCGCCACCGGCATCCGCGCCATCTCCATCTCGCGCAGCGCGCGGCGGTATTCCACCGGCATCACCTTGACGAACTTGGTGCGGAAGCTCGCCCAGTCGTCGAGGATCTGCTTGGCCCGCGGGCTGCCCGTATATTTGAGATGGTTGGTGATCAGCTGGCTCAGGCGCTCCTCGTCATGGCCGGACATGTCGGCCAGGATGTCGACGCGCCCCTTGGTCTCCAGATCGCCGTCCTGGTGGAAGCGGCGCATCAGGTCGTCCTCCTCCTCGACCGGCTCGAGATCGACCATCGAGAGGTTGCAGCGGGCCGAGAACGAGCCGTCCTCGTCCAGCACGTAGGCGATGCCGCCCGACATGCCGGCGGCGAAGTTGCGCCCGGTCTCGCCGATCGACACCACGACGCCGCCGGTCATGTACTCGCAGCCATGGTCGCCCATGCCTTCGACCACGGTGATCGCGCCGGAATTGCGCACCGCGAAGCGCTCGCCCGCGGCGCCCCGGATGTAGCACTCGCCGGCGATCGCCCCATAGAGCACGGTGTTGCCGACCATGATGGTCCGATCCGCGGGCGATTTCAGCGCGTCGCTCGGCCGGATGATCAGCTTGCCGCCCGACAGGCCCTTGCCGACATAGTCGTTGCCGTGGCCGGTCAGCTCGATGGTGACGCCGGCCGCGACCCAGGCGCCGAAGCTCTGACCGGCCGTGCCCGACAGCTTCACCACGATGGTGTCGTCGGGCAGCCCCTCGTGGCCGTGGGCCTTGGCGACCATGCCGGACAGCATCGCGCCCGCGGCCCGGTCCGAGTTCCGGATCGTGTCGGTGACCACCACCGGCTCGCCGGTCTCGATGGCGTGCTTGGCCTTCTCGATCAGGCGCCGGTCGAGGACCGTGTCGATCGGGTGGTGCTGCCGCTCCACGTGCCGGATGGCGATGCCTTCGGCCACCTTCGGACGGTGGAACAGCTTGGTGAAGTCGAGCCCGCGCGCCTTCCAGTGGGCGATGGCCTCGACCTTGTCGAGCACGTCCGACCGGCCGACCGCTTCCTCGAGCTTGGTGAAGCCCAGCGAGGCCAGGATCTCGCGCACCTCCTCCGCCACGAAGAAGAAGTAGTTCACCACATGCTCGGGCGTGCCCTTGAAGCGCTTGCGCAGGACCGGGTCCTGCGTGGCCACGCCCACCGGGCAGGTGTTGAGGTGGCACTTGCGCATCATGATGCAGCCGGCCGCGATCAGCGGCGCGGTCGAGAAGCCCATCTGGTCGGCGCCGAGCAGGGCGGCGATGACGACGTCGCGCCCGGTGCGAATGCCGCCATCGGCCTGGAGGGCGACGCGGCCGCGCAGGCCGTTGAGCACAAGCGTCTGCTGGGTCTCGGCGAGGCCGGTCTCCCAGGGGCCGCCCGCATGCTTCAGCGAGGTCAGCGGCGCGGCGCCGGTGCCGCCGTCATAGCCCGAGATCGTGATGTGGTCGGCGCGCGCCTTGGCGACGCCCGCCGCGACGGTGCCGACGCCGACCTCGGAGACGAGCTTGACCGACACGTCGGCCGACGGGTTCACGTTCTTCAAGTCGAAGATCAGCTGGGCCAGATCCTCGATCGAGTAGATGTCGTGGTGCGGCGGCGGCGAGATCAGGCCGACGCCCGGCGTGGCGTAGCGGACCTTGGCGATCTTGGCGTCGACCTTGTGGCCGGGCAGCTGACCGCCCTCGCCGGGCTTGGCACCCTGCGCGACCTTGATCTGCATCATGTCGGAATTCACGAGGTATTCGGTCGTGACTCCGAAGCGGCCCGAGGCGATCTGCTTGATCGCGGACCGGCGCGAGCGCCCGTCCGGCAGCGGCTTGAACCGCTCGACCTCCTCGCCGCCTTCGCCGGAATTCGACCGTCCGCCGAAGGAATTCAGCGCGATCGCCAGCGTCTCGTGCGCTTCCTTCGAGATCGACCCGTAGGACATCGCCCCCGTGGCAAAGCGCTTGACGATCTCGGCAGCCGGCTCGACCGAATCGAGCGGCACCGGCGCGCGGCCGAGCTCGGCCGCCGACTTGAGCCGGAACAGCCCGCGCAGGGTCTTGAGCTGGTTCTCCTGCCGGTTCACCAGCGCGGCATATTCGCGGTAGCGCTCGGGCACGTTGAGGCGCACCGAGTGCTGGAGCGTCGCGATCGTGTCGGGCGTCCAGGTATGGGCCTCGCCGCGCAGCCGGTAGGCGTATTCGCCGCCGACATCGAGGGCGTTCCGGTAGATCGGCGCGTCGCCGAAGGCGTCGCGGTGACGGCGTACCGTCTCCTCCGCGACCTCGGCCATGCCGACGCCCTCGATGGTCGTGGCCGTGCCGAAGAAGTCGCGGCTGACGAAGGTCGAGTTCAGGCCGACCGCGTCGAAGATCTGCGCGCCGCAATAGGACTGGTAGGTCGAGATGCCCATCTTGGACATGACCTTGAGCAGGCCCTTATCGATCGCCTTGATGTAGCGGTAGATGATCTCGTCGTCCGTGAGGTCCGGCGGGAACTCGTTCTTCATCGCCAGGAGCGTCTCGAAGGCGAGGTAGGGGTTCACCGCCTCGGCCCCGTAGCCGGCCAGGCAGGCGAAATGGTGCACCTCGCGCGGCTCGCCCGATTCGACCACGAGCCCGACCGAGGTGCGAAGCCCCTTGCGGATCAGGTAGTTGTGCACGGACGCCGTGGCGAGCAGCGCCGGGATCGGGATCCGGTCCGGCCCGACCGCCCGGTCGGTGAGCACGATGATGTTGTAGCCGCCGCGCACCGCCGCCTCGGCCCGGTCGCAGAGCCGGTCGAGCGCGCCGTCCATGGCCTGCGCGCCCATCTCGGCCGGGTAGGTCATGTCCAGGGTCTTGGTGTCGAACCGGTCCTCGAAATGGCCGATCGAGCGGATCTTCTCCAGGTCGCCGTTGGTCAAGATCGGCTGGCGGACCTCCAGGCGCTTGCGCCGGGACGCGCCCTCCATGTCGAGCAGGTTCGGCCGCGGCCCGATGAACGAGACGAGGCTCATCACCGCCTCTTCCCGGATCGGGTCGATCGGCGGGTTGGTGACCTGCGCGAAGTTCTGCTTGAAGTAGGTGTAGAGCAGCTTCGACTTCTCGGAGAGCGCCGAGAGCGGCGTATCCGTGCCCATCGAGCCGACCGCCTCCTGGCCGGTGACGGCCATGGGCTGCATCAGCAGCTTCAGATCTTCCTGGGTGTAGCCGAAGGCCTGCTGGCGATCGAGCAGGCTCACGTCGGAGCGGGTCTCCCGCGCCACGACGGGCTTGAGATCCTCTAGCACGATCTGGGTGTTCTTGACCCAGTCGGCATAGGGATGCGCGGCGGCGAGCTCGCCCTTGATCTCCTCGTCGGAGACGATCCGGCCCTTCTGCAGGTCGATCAGCAGCATCCGGCCCGGCTGCAGGCGCCAGGACTGGACGATCTTCTCGTCCGGGATCGGCAGCGTGCCCATCTCGGAGGCGAGCACGACCAGCCCGTCATCGGTGACGATGTAGCGGGCCGGGCGCAGGCCGTTCCGGTCGAGGGTGGCGCCGATCTGGCGGCCATCCGTGAAGGCCACGGCTGCCGGGCCGTCCCACGGCTCCATCAGGGCAGCGTGGTACTCGTAGAAGGCGCGCCGCTCCTCGCTCATGAGCGGATTGCCGGCCCAGGCCTCCGGGATCAGCATCATCATGGCGTGGGCGAGCGGGTAGCCGCCCTGCACGAGGAACTCGAGGGCGTTGTCGAAGCAGGCGGTGTCGGACTGGCCCTCGTAGGAGATCGGCCAGAGCTTCGAGATGTCGTTGCCGAACAGGTCCGAATCGACGCTCGCCTGGCGCGCCGCCATCCAGTTGACGTTGCCGCGCAGCGTGTTGATCTCGCCGTTATGGGCGACCATCCGGTAGGGATGCGACAGCCGCCAGGTCGGGAAGGTGTTGGTGGCGAAGCGCTGGTGGACCAGGGCGATCGCCGAGACGAACCGCTCGTCCTTCAGGTCGAGGAAGTAGTCACCGATCTGCGTGACCAGCACCATGCCCTTGTAGACGATGGTCCGGGTCGAGACCGAGACCGGATAGAATTCCTTCACCCGCGGATCGTCGAGGGCGTAGACCTTGTTCGAGATCACCTTGCGGGCGACGAAGACGCGCCGCTCGAACGTGTCCTGGTCGGTGACCGAGGCCGGACGGCCGATGAACACCTGCCGGTGATGCGGCTCTGTGGCCTTCACGGCCACGCCGAGATCCTCCGGATCGACCGGCACGTCGCGCCAGCCGAGCAGCGGCAGGCCCTCATCCGCCAGGGCCGCCTCGATGATGCCCTGGATGATCGCCCGGGGCTCCTCGGCCTTGGGCATGAACAGCTGGCCGATGGCGTATTGCCCGGCCGGCGGCAGCTCGAAGCCGAGCCGCGAGCACTCGTCGGCGAAGAAGCCGTGCGGAATCTGGGTGAGGATACCGCAGCCGTCGCCCATCTTCGGATCCGCGCCCACCGCGCCGCGATGGTCGAGATTCTCGAGGATCTTCAGGCCCTGCTGGACGATGGCATGGGTCCGGCGGTCGTGCATGTCGGCGATGAAGCCGACGCCGCAGGCGTCGCGCTCATTGGCCGGATCGTAGGCGCCCTGGGCTTTGGGCAGAGCGGGATCGCGCACCGTAAGCGGCATCGCGCCGCCGCGCGGGGCGACAGCCTGGAACTCGGAAGCGGCAAACTCTTCGGCGGGTCCGCGCTGGGCCATGCTTCGTCTCGTCCTTCCCTCGATCCCCCACCGTCGGCGCGTCCGCGAGCATGTTCCATGCCCGCGAGCCACAACCGGCCGGCGCCCCGACCCGATGCCGCAGGCGATCCGGTCGGTCCCCACAGGGACGTGTCCGTCGACCTCCGTTCATCGAGAACCCGGACCGCTCCAGGAGCGGCGCGCTGGCGCGCTCGACACCATCTGCCGGATTTCTCGCTGGCGCGCGAGACGGAGACGGCTCGCATGCGCGGCCAATGGGACAGTCGTACTGTCCTAAGTCGCGAAATTGGCAGATTGAAACCGTTTCAGCAAGGGACCGCGCGAGCGCGTAGGCGCGGCATCGGCGACTTGGCTTAAACGCCTGTTCACCAGTGTCTTCCGCAATCTCGCCCGAATCACGCGGTCTACGACCCATGCCGAGCACAAGCGGCATGCGGGGCAACGACCTCGCCGGCATGGTCGAGGTCTGGGCACACCGGCCCGGACCATGCCGGAACCGGTTACTCTGCCGGGTCTCCAAGACGGGAACGCACCAGAGTGATGAGCGAGAACAGACTGGCCAGCCGCGCCCGGCGCGCAACGTCGCGTGCCCTCTGTGCAGCCTTGGTGTCCGGCAGCGCGATCCTGGCTCTCTGCCACGGCGCCAGCGCGCAATTCGCTTTCGAAGACGAGATCCTCCCGCCCCGTGTGATCGCGTGGCGCTTGGCCGATCGCGGGTTCAGCGGTGTGAGCCGCCCGCGCTTCGATGGGCGCGTCTACGTCGTCGACGCCGTCAGCCCCACGGGCGTTCCGATGCGGCTGTTCGTCGATCCCGCCGCGGGCGCGATCGTCGGGCGGCAGCGGCTCGGCGCACCGGAGAGCTATGCCCGTCTCGAGCGGCCCGCCCCCGGCTTCGGCTGGACCGAGGAGGACGCCGCGCCGCGCCGTGTCCTGCGGCCGGCCACGCCCGAGGATGTCCCGCCCCCGGCCGCCCGGCCGCTGCGCCGCGCCAATCCCGAGGCCCTGCGCCCGGATGCCAATCCCGATGGGCTCAATCCCGACGGCCGTGCGCGCCCGGATGCGCCGCGCAAGGTCGCCCGGGCGGCGCAGCCCGGTCGCCAGCCGGAGGCAAAGCCCGCGCTGCGCACGACGCCCGAGGCGCCGGCACCCAAGATCGCACCCGCCGAGGCGGCCAAGGCCGATCCGGCGGATGCCGCGAAGCCGGATACCAAGTCCGCCGCGATCGAGAAGGCACCGGAGGCGAATCCGGCCCCCGCGAATGCCGCGCCGGCCAAGCCGGCCTCGGGCGCCGTGGCCGAGGCGCCCAAGCCTGCGGCGCAGGATTGGAAGGATCCGCCGCCGGACAAGAAGCCGGTGCGAATCATCGGCGGCGCCACCATCGTCCCCGGCCCGTCCGAGAAAGAGCCCTCCGCGGCTCAGTAGCGCTACGCGCCCGGGATCAGCCGTTCGGCCCCGGTGAAGACGGTCAGCGTGTCGGAGCGGGCGATCGCGCAGAGGGTGATCCCGTGCATCGTCGCGCGCTCCAGGGCGAGAGAGGTCGGGGCCGAGATCGCGACGATCACGGCGGCGCCGAGCCGCGCGGCCTTCTCGACCATCTCGAACGAGCACCGGCTGGTGATCACCAGGAAGCCATCAGCGGTGTCGGTGCCGGCCCGCATCAGCGCGCCGATCAGCTTGTCCAGGGCATTGTGCCGGCCGACATCCTCCCGCACCGCGACCAGCGTACCGTCGAGCCGGGCCCAGGCCGCGGCGTGAACCGCGCGGGTCTCGGCACCCAGGACTTGGGCGGCATCGAGCCCCCCGAGTGCCCGGGCGATTGCCGGGAGCGCGACGCGAACATCCGGCGCCTCCCGCATCTCGGCCCTGGGCAGCTCGGCCAGATCCTCGATCCCGCAGACACCGCAGCCGGTCCGGCCGCTGATCGCGCGTTTGCGCGCCAGATGCTCCCGCAAGCGGCCGGGGGCGAGCTCGACATGCAGGCGCAGCCCATCCGGCGCGGCTTCGACCCGCGTTTCGCGGATCTCATCTCCGGATTCGACGATCCCCTCCGTCAGGCTGAAGCCGTAGGCGAAATCTTCCAGGTCGGCCGGCGTCGCCATCATCACGGCATGCGGCACGCTGCCGTAGATGAGGTTGACCGGCGCCTCGACGGCCAAAGACCGCACCCCCGCCTCGGGATTACCGGCCGTGTAGGCGACGACCTGCATCGGTGCCCGGACCGTGCAAGGCGGAAGCCCCAGCGCGCGCGCCTCAGGTTTCATCAACATCCAATGCTCCGACGCGGTCCCATAGCATTGCTGACATCGCGTTTCCGAGGCGTCCGAACAGAATCGAAGGCAGCGAAAGGTCCGGCCAACATCGCTCCGGCGGCTCGGGAAAGCGCTGGAATCGGCGCGCTGCGACGCTTGTGCGGTTGCACCCCGACCGCCCTTGTGATCTGAAGCCGCGATCGGATACACGCCGGGTAACACAACCGGCAGTCCGTCACGTCGGCACCATCCCGCGCTCAATCAAGACGGGAAAGGCCGCCGGGAAACCAAATCGTACGGGGAGCAACGAGAGGCAGATGCGGACGGTGCGGACGATCACCCGATCACCCTGGAGCCTCGCCGCCCTCGGCGCTTTGCTCACCCCGACATCCGGTGCGCTCGCGGCCGGCTTCGGACAGCCGGTGCCGTGGGAGATGAGCCGGCAGATCCCGGTCACCGAGAACGCGCGCGATATCCTCAGCTTCGAGATCGGCCTGCACTGGCTCTCGCTGGCCATCTCGGTCTTCGTGCTGGCCCTGATCCTGTGGTGCGTCTTCCGCTTCAACGAGAAGACCAACCCGACCCCGTCGCGCACCACCCACAACACCGCGATCGAGATCGCCTGGACGATCGTGCCGGTGCTGATCCTGGTCGCTGTGGCGATCCCGTCCTTCCGGCTGCTGCGCACGCAGCTGGCCGATCCGAAGGCCGACATGATCGTGAAGGTCATCGGTCACGCCTGGTACTGGTCCTACGAGTACCCGCAGACCGAGGCCGGCGGCGGCTTCACGTTCGATGCCAACATCGACGAGGACAAGCAGCCCCGCCTGCTCCAGACCGACAACGAGATGGTCGTGCCGCTGGGCAAGATCGTGAAGATCCAGGTCACCGCCGCGGACGTGCTGCATTCCTGGGCGATGCCGGCCTTCGGCTTCAAGATCGACGCCGTGCCGGGCCGCCTGAACCAGATGTGGTTCCGGGCCGACAAGGAAGGCACGTTCCACGGGCAGTGCTCCGAGCTCTGCGGCCAGCGTCATGCCTACATGCCGATCGTCGTGCGTGTGGTCAGCGAGCAGGCCTATGCCGACTGGCTGAAGGAGGCGAAGACCAAGTACGCCCGCATCGACAACGGCACGAGCTTCGCCGAGGCTCGCTAAGCTCCGGTTGACCGAACAGAACCCGTCAGATCCACAAGGCACCCGAATCCATGGCTACAGCCGCAGCCCATGCCGAGGCCCACGAGGTCCACGACCATAAGCCGTCGTTCTTCGCCCGCTGGTTCCTGTCGACGAACCACAAGGACATCGGCACCCTCTATCTGCTCTTCGCCTTCTGCGCCGGCATGATCGGCGCGTTCCTCTCCTTCGGTATCCGGATGGAGATGGAGGAGCCGGGGCTGCAGTACTTCTCGAATCCCGCGACCTACAACGTGTTCGTCACGGGCCACGGCCTCATCATGGTGTTCTTCATGGTGATGCCGGCACTGATCGGTGGCTTCGGCAACTGGTTCGTGCCCCTCATGATCGGCGCGCCGGACATGGCGTTCCCGCGCATGAACAACATCTCGTTCTGGCTCACGGTGGCGGGCTTCTGCTCCCTGCTGTGCTCGCTGTTCGTCGAGGGCGCCCCGGGCGCATCCGGCGCCGGCACCGGCTGGACGGTCTATCCGCCCCTCTCCACCGCCGGCCATCCCGGCCCGGCCGTCGATTTCGCGATCTTCGCCCTGCACCTGTCCGGCGCGGGCTCGATCCTCGGGGCGATCAACTTCATCACCACGATCCTGAACATGCGCGCCCCGGGCATGACGCTGCACAAGATGCCGCTCTTCGCCTGGGCCGAGCTGGTCACCGCCTTCCTGCTGCTGCTGTCGCTGCCGGTGCTCGCGGGCGCCATCACGATGCTGCTCACCGACCGCAACTTCGGTACGACCTTCTTCGACCCGGCCGGCGGCGGTGACCCGATCCTGTACCAGCACCTGTTCTGGTTCTTCGGCCACCCCGAAGTCTACATCATGATCCTGCCGGCCTTCGGCATCGTCTCGCACATCATCGCCACGTTCTCGCGCAAGCCGGTCTTCGGCTACCTCGCGATGGCCTACGCGATGGTCGCGATCGGCGTCGTCGGCTTCGTGGTCTGGGCCCACCACATGTACACGGTCGGCCTGTCGCTGCAGACGCAGTCCTACTTCGTGTTCGCCACCATGGTGATCGCGGTGCCCACGGGCGTGAAGATCTTCTCGTGGATCGCCACGATGTGGGGCGGCTCGATCCGCTTCACCGCGGCGATGCACTGGGCGGTGGGCTTCATCTTCCTGTTCACCGTCGGCGGCGTGACCGGCGTCGTGCTCGCCAACTCGGCGGTGGATAAGTACCTGCACGACACCTACTACGTCGTGGCGCACTTCCACTACGTGCTGTCGCTCGGCGCGGTGTTCATCATCTTCGCCGGCGTCTACTACTGGTTCCCGAAGATGACCGGCCACATCATCCCGGAATGGGCCGGCAAGCTGCACTTCTGGCTGGCCTTCATCGGCGCGAACGTCCTGTTCTTCCCGATGCACTTCCTCGGGCTGGCCGGTATGCCGCGTCGCTACGCCGACTATCCGGATGCCTTCGCGGCCTGGCACAAGGTCTCCACCTACGGCGGCCATATCTTCGGCCTCAGCATGTTCGTCTTCATCATCGGCGTCGTGCTGGCCTTCCGGTCGAAGGAGCGGGCTGCGGACAATCCGTGGGGCGAAGGCGCGACCACCCTCGAGTGGACGCTCCCCTCCCCGCCGCCCTTCCACCAGTTCGAGACCCTGCCGCGCATCGTCGACGAGCCGGGCGCGCACTGATCCATCCTCGCGAGGGCCGCATCCGCGGCCCTCGCCCTTCCCCGGAGGCCGCGACGGCGACCTCCCGGCAAGGGCGACCGAGACGGGCGATCCGCACGGGCCGCGTGTTCCACGCGCGCCGACCCTTGGAACTAGTCGATTTCGAAACGCGACCCGGCCGTGACGCGCGTGGCCGGGCGCCGATACAGCAGCGGCAGACGCGATGACGAGCCTGACCAACACGATCGGACCGGACGCACCGGCCCCGGCCTTCACGGCCGTCGGCGGCGACGTGCCGGACTATTTCGCCCTGCTCAAGCCGCGGGTGATGGTCCTCGTCATCTTCACCGCCCTGGTCGGCATGGTCGTCTCGCAAGGCCATGTGCAGCCGGCGATCGGCGTGATCTCGCTGCTGGCCATCGCGGTCGGCGCCGGGGCCTCCGGCTGCCTCAACATGTGGTGGGACGCCGATATCGACGCCGTAATGACCCGGACGGCGCAGCGCCCGATCCCGGCCGGCCGGATCTCCTCCGAGGAGGCACTCGGCTTCGGCTTGTTCCTGTCGGTGGCGTCCGTGCTCGTGCTGGGCCTGGCCGCGAACTGGCTGGCGGCTGGGCTGCTCGCTTTCACGATCGTCTTCTATGCCGTGATCTACTCGATGTGGCTGAAGCGGGCGACCGCGCAGAACATCGTGATCGGCGGTGCCGCCGGCGCGCTCCCGCCGGTGATCGGTCAGGCCGTGGTCTCGGGCTCGGTCGGGATCGAATCCCTGGTCCTGTTCGCGATCATCTTCATCTGGACGCCGCCCCACTTCTGGGCGCTCGCGCTGATCAAGGCCGAGGAATATGCCCGCGCCGGCATCCCGATGATGCCCAACGTCGCCGGCCCGGCCTCCACCCGCCGTCAGATCGTCTGGTACACCGTGTTCCTCGCCCCGCTCGGCCTCGTGCCGGTGGCCCTGGGCTTCGGCGGCCTGCTCTACGCGGTGATCGGCGTCCTCGGCGGCCTCGGCATGCTCGCCTTCAGCATCCGCGTCCTGAAGAACCGCGAAGGCGAGGCCGAGAAGCGGGCCGCCATGGGCATGTTCGGCTTCTCGATCCTCTACCTGTTCGCGCTGTTCTCGGCGCTGCTGGCCGAGCAGAGCTTCGGCCTGTTCCGGCCGCTGGTCTGACCGCGATGCCGGATCCCGAGGTCCCGCAGCGTCAGCTCACCCCCGCGGAAGAGGCGCGGCGCCGCAAGCGTTCGGTGGCGATCGCTCTGGCGCTGGGCGCCTGGGTCCTGCTGTTCTTCGTGCTGACGATCGTCAAGCTCGGCCCGCAGATCCTCAGCCGACCGCTCTGAGGCGCACGATGACCGCATCCCGCCCCACATCCAGCCGCGGTGCCCGACGCACGGCGATCGCCTGCGCCGGCCTGGCCCTCGGCATGATCGGTCTCGCCTTCGCGTCGGTGCCGCTCTACGACGCGTTCTGCAAGGCGACCGGCTATGACGGCACGCCGCGCCAGGGTCCGGCCCTGGCGAGTTCCGCGGCCCGCGCGGACGACAGCATGGTCGTCCATTTCGACACCAACGTCGCCCCCGGCCTGCCCTGGAAGTTCATTCCCGAGGCGAACAACGTCGAGGCGAAGCTGGGAGAGACTAAGACGGTCTTCTTCCGGGTCCAGAACACCAGCAGCAAGCCCTCGACCGGCGTGGCGACCTTCAACGTCCAGCCCGGCCTGATGGGCAGCTATTTCGTCAAGATCGCCTGCTTCTGCTTCAACGAGCAGACCCTCCAGCCGGGCGAGACGTTGGACGTGCCGGTGGTGTTCTACGTCGATCCGGCCGTCCGGGAGGACTCGAACACCGCGCATCTCTCCGAGATGACGCTGTCCTATACCTATTTCGCCTCGAAGAACGGCCAGCCGGTGACGGCGGCGGTCGCGACCACAGGGGCTTCGGGCACGAAGCGCGATTTCTGATCGCGCATGCGTGACAACAGAGGTCGGCACCGACTAAGTGTGCGGACAAGCTTGGGCGTCCTGTATGCGGCGCCCGGCCAAGAGCGATAGGCCGGATGCCGGGAACGGCGCGGGGCGTCAGGGTGAGGAGCGACGGGACGATGGCCGAGGCGCACGCCAAGAATCACGATTTCCATATTCTGAACCCGAGTCCGTGGCCGTTGATGGGCGCCTTCTCGGGCTTCCTGATGGCGTTCGGCGCCGTGTTCTGGATGAAGAGCCTCCAGATCGGCACGCTGACCCCGGGCCCCTACATTTTCGGCCTCGGCACGATCGGCGTGCTCTACACCATGTTCGCGTGGTGGAAGGACGTGGCGCACGAGGCCAATTCCGGCGATCACACGCGCGTCGTCCAGCTCCATCACCGCTACGGCATGATGATGTTCATCGCCTCCGAGGTGATGTTCTTCGTCGCGTGGTTCTGGGCTTACTTCGAGGCGGCCCTCTACACCGCCGACCCGATCCAGGTCTCCCGGGTCGAGTTCACCGGCGGCGTCTGGCCGCCGAAGGGCATCGAGGCGTTCGATCCCTGGCACCTGCCGCTGCTCAACACGCTGATCCTGCTGACCTCCGGCACCACCGTCACCTGGGCGCACCACGCCCTGCTGCACGGCGACCGCAAGGGCCTGAAATACGGCCTCTGGCTGACGATCATCCTCGGCGTGCTGTTCACCGCCTGCCAGGCCTACGAGTACAGCCACGCGGAGTTCGGCTTCTCCGGCAGCATCTACTCGTCGACCTTCTTCATGGCGACGGGCTTTCACGGCGCCCACGTCATCATCGGCACGATCTTCCTGGCCGTCTGCCTGTTCCGCGCCTATGCAGGCCAGTTCACGCCGCGCCAGCACCTCGGCTTCGAATTCGCGGCCTGGTACTGGCACTTCGTCGATGTGGTGTGGCTGTTCCTGTTCGCCGCGATCTACGTCTGGGGCTCGGGCGTCTTCCACGGCGCCGCGCACTGAAGCATCCATCCCGCCGCCGCATGGCGGGCCTGTGAAAGGGCGGCTCAGGCCGCCCTTTTTCGTGTTCAACGCAGCGCGATCCCCATATCGGTGGGGACGGCCGGGCGGCGGCGCGAACGCGGCTTCCCGGGCCGGTCTGGAGTGTTGACGTGGACCAAAGAACCTACCCGCAGCCGCCGCCCGTCCCCACGGGTCTGCGCGGTCGGTGTCCGCGCTGCGGCGAGGGCCATCTGTTCCAGGGTTACCTGACCCTGCGCCCGTCCTGCGAGGCCTGCGGCCTCGACTATGCCGGCTTCGATTCGGCCGACGGACCGGCCTTCTTCGTCATGTCCATCGTCGGCCTCCTCGTGGTCGGCCTGGCCCTCTGGATGGAGATCACTTACGAGCCGCCGATCTGGGTCCACGCGCTGGTCGCCGGCACCCTGTCGATCGGCCTGAGCCTGATCCTGGTCCGTCCGCTCAAGGGCATGCTGATCGCGCTCCAATACAGCAACAAGGCCGAGCAGGGGCGCTTCGAGCAGTGAGCCGAGCTATGCCGCGCGCAGCCGCCTGGCGCGATCTCGTCGCGCCCGGCATCGCCTCCCTGATCGCCCTGGCGATCCTGCTCGGCCTCGGGATCTGGCAGATCGAGCGGAAGACCTGGAAGGAGGAGCTGATCGCGCGGATCGTCCGCCAGATCAGGGCCGAGCCAGTGGCGCCGCCGGCGCCCGACGCCTGGGATCCGGCGCGGGACGAGTTCCGCCACGTGCGCGTGTCCGGCCGCTTCGCCAACGATCGCGAGGCCCTGGTCCACGGTCTGGCGGCCGGCGAGACGCCAGGCCGGGCGCTGCAAGGCTACTACGTGATCACGCCGCTCCTGCGGGCGGACGGCGGCACGGTCCTGATCAACCGCGGCTTCGTCCCGACCGAGCTGAAGGCCCAGGCCGATCGCAGGGACGGCCTGATCGAGGGCCCGACCACCGTGACCGGGATCCTCCGGGCCAGCGAACCGCGGGCGATGTTCGTGCCGGAGGCGGATCCCGCCCGGGGCGAGTGGTTCAACCGCGACGTCGCCGGCATCGCCGCCGCGCGCGGCATCACGGACGCGGCGCCTTACCTCATCGAGGCGGACGCGGTGCCGGGCCAGACGACGTGGCCCCGCGGCGGCCAGCTGAAGGTCGATCTGCCCAACAACCACCTGCAATACGCGTTCACGTGGTTCGCGCTGGCCGCCTGCCTGATCGGCGTCTTCGGGGTGTTCGCCTACCGCCGCCTGCACGATTCGGACGCTTCCGGCACAGTCAAAGAATAAAGGCGCATCGGGCGCAGGCTCTGGCAGAAGAATGCCATCCGGATCGCCACGAAAACGGCATCGCCTTCCTTTGACCTGTGGCCTCTAAGCCAGAATACTTTGCGTGTTCCTGAGCGGTCGCGCAATCTGCATCCTGTATTCAGTTTGCCGCGACCCATCGCAGACGCTGCGGAGCAACGCCTCCGCGCGAACGAGGTAGCGCGCCATGACCGTCGGTTTCGTCCAAGACACGCCGCCTGATCCGATCCGCTTCGCCTATTGGGTGCCCAACGTCTCCGGGGGGTTGGTGATCAGCAAGATCCCGCAACGCACGAGCTGGGACGCCGACTACAACCGTCGCCTGGCGCAGATCGCCGAGGAATCGGGCTTCGACTACGCCCTGACCCAGATCCGCTTCACCGCGGGCTACGGGGCCGAGTACCAGCACGAATCGGTGGCGTTCAGCCACGCGCTGCTGGCCGCGACGTCCCGGCTCAAGGTGATCGCGGCGCTCCTGCCCGGCCCCTGGCACCCGACGCTGGCGGCCAAGCAGATCGCCACGATCTCCCAGCTCACCAACGGCCGGATCGCGGTCAACATCGTGTCGGGCTGGTTCTCGGGCGAGTTCCGGGCGATCGGCGAGCCCTGGCTCGATCACGACGAGCGCTACCGCCGCTCCGAGGAATTCATCCGCAGCCTGCGGGGGATCTGGACGCAGGACAACTTCACCTTCCGCGGCGATTTCTACCGCTACACGGACTATACCCTGAAGCCGAAGCCGGCCGATCCGCTGCCGGAGATCTTCCAGGGCGGCTCGTCCCGGGCGGCGCGCGACATGGCGGCCCGCGTCTCCGACTGGTATTTCACCAACGGCAACACGCCGGAGAATATCCGCGCCCAGGTCGACGACATCCGCGCCAAGGCCGCCGAAACCGGCAACCGCCCGCGCATCGGCGTGAACGCCTTCGTGATCGCCCGCGACACCGAGGAGGAGGCGCAGGCCGTTCTCCAGGAGATCATCGAGAACGCCGACCCGGATGCCGTGAAGGCGTTCGGCCACGAGGTGAAGAACGCCGGCAAGGCCTCCCCCGAGGGCGAGGGCAATTGGGCGAAATCGAGCTTCAACGACCTCGTCCAGTACAACGACGGCTTCAAGACCAACCTGATCGGCACGCCGGACCAGATCGCCGAGCGGATTCTGGCGCTCAAGGATGCCGGGGCCGACCTCGCCCTGCTGGCCTTCCTGCATTTTCAGGAGGAGGTCGCGTATTTCGGCACCCATGTGATCCCGCGGGTCCGAGCGCTCGAGGCCGCGCGCGAGAGCCGCGCCGAGGCGGCCTGATCGCCGCGCCTGATCTCATCAGACGAAACCGTCCCATTCGGAGTGAGCCATGAACATCGCGGTCGATGCGCGCACGCTCGAAACCCGGACACGCCAGGGCGTCCCAGGCCCGGCGCGCCCGCCCTCCCCCGCCCACGTGATCCGTGACGATGCCGAGGCCCTGGCGGTGGCCCACGGCTTGGCCGCCGAGTTCCGCCTCGGCGCGTCCGAACGCGACCGGAACCACGCGCGGCCGCTGGCAGAACTCGACGCCTTCTCACAGAGCGGCCTGTGGTCGATCAACGTGCCCAGGGCCTATGGCGGCCCGGAGGTCTCCTACAAGACGCTGGCGCAGGTCATCGCGATCATCTCGGCGGCCGATCCGGCCATCGGGCAGATCGCGCAGAACCATCTGGGAATCGTGGCGGCGATCCGTACGGTCTCGGACGAGCCGCAGAAGCAGCTGCTGTTCGGGGAGGTCCTGCGCGGCACCCGGTTCGGCAACGCCTTCTCCGAGCGCGGGACCAAGCGGGCGGCCGATTTCGAGACCCGGTTCACCGATCACGGCGACCACGTGATCGTGCGCGGCCAGAAATTCTACGCCACCGGGGCGCTGCTGGCCCATCTCGTGCCGATCGTCGCCCTCGATGCCGAGGGGCGGGCCTGGTACGCCATCGCCGAGCGGGACGCGCCCGGGCTCAGCGTGATCGACGATTGGTCGAGCTTCGGCCAGCGCGGCACGGCAAGCGGTACTGTGCTGATCGAGGATGTCCGGGTGGAGAAGACTCACCTGGTCCCGGCCTGGAGGGGCTACGAGGCGCCGAGCGCGGACGGGGCGATCTTCCAGATCATCCAGGCCGCGGTGGATGCCGGCATCGGCCGCGAGGCCCTGAACGACACGATCCGCTTCGTGCGCGAGAAGGCGCGGCCCTGGATCGACAGCGGGCAGGAACGCGCCTCTGACGACCCCTATACGATCCAGGCGGTGGGCGACCTCACCATCCGCCAGCATGCGGCCGAAGCCCTGCTCGACAAGGCCGGGCTCGCCCTCGACGCGGCGGTGGCCCGGCCGGATGCGGAGAGCGTCGCCGCCGCGCAGCTCGCGGTCGCAGAGGCGAAGGTGCTGACCACGGATATCGCCCTGGCCGCCTCCAACAAGCTGTTCGAACTCTCCGGCACCCGCTCGACGCTGGCCGCCGAGAATCTCGACCGGCACTGGCGCAACGCCCGGACCCATACCCTGCACGATCCGGTCCGCTGGAAGGTCGCCATCGTCGGCAACCACGCGCTGAACGGCGTCGCGCCGCCGTTCCACGCCTGGAGCTGAGCCGTGAACTGAAAACCCGTGTCGGCGTCCCGGCGGCAGGCTCCGGGACGCCGACACGCTTGATGTACCGGATACGGAACCCGTGCGAGTCAGAGGACCGGCAGGCCCCGGGCCTTGGCCTCCTCGCCGGGCTCGACATGGATGGTGACGACCGCCCCGGGAATCGTGGTTTCCAGCGCATTCTCCAGCCGGTCGCAGATGGCGTGCGAAGCCTCGACGGTCATGGTCCCGGGGACCACGAGATGGAAATCGATGAAGGTCGCCTGCCCGGCGGAGCGAGTCCGGACATCGTGGGCTTCCAGGGCGCCCTCCCCGTGGCGGGAGATCAGCGAGCGGATCTCGCAGACCATGTCGGCCGGCGCCGCCCGATCCATCAGCCCGTCGACCGATTCGCGGACCATGCGGAAGCCGGACCAGAGGATGTTGAGTGCCACCAGACCGGCCACCGCAGGGTCGAGGATCGGATAGCCGGTCAGCCACACCGCGGCGACGCCGACGAGGACGCCGCACGAGGTCACGACATCGGCCACGATGTGGCGCGCATCCGCGATCAGCGCCGGTGAGCGCCAGGCCCGGCCCCAGCGCATCAGCGCCCAAGCCCAGGCGGCGTTGATCCCGCCGGCCCCGAGATTGATGGCGAGGCCCAGGGCCGGCGCGTCGAGGGGCTTCGGCGCCAGCAGGCCGAAATAGGCCTCCCGCAGGATCAGGATCGCGGCCACGATGATGAGCGCGCCTTCGATCACCGCGGAGAAGAATTCCGCCTTGTGGTGCCCGTAGGGATGCTCGGCGTCGGCCGGGCGCGCGGCCACCCGCAGGGCCACGAAGGCGCCGACCGCCGCGACCACGTTGATGATGCTCTCGAGCGCGTCCGAGTAGAGCGCCAGGCTGCTGGTGAGCCAAGCCGCGTAGAACTTCAGCACGGTCACGATGAGGCCGATACCGGCGCTGAGGAGGGCTGCTTTCTGGGTCCGGTCCATGGGATGCGCCGATCACGGGTCGACGTGCCCATACGGGATGCAGCTTGCCTCAGGCCACGGCAAAGCTTCGACGCTGGCGAAAGAGTCTTAGCTTCGGCTATGCCTCGGTCGGCTGTGCGGCCGGGCTCCGGGCGGCCTCGCGCTGGCGGCTGCGTTCGGCCTTGGCCCGCGCATCCGCCGCCTTCCGCAGAATCCGGCGCCGCTGCCAGCCGAAGCGCGCCGACGCCGCGATCGCCTCCAGGCGTGCCGCTTCGCGGTCCCAATAGCCGACGAGCTGGCCATCCAGGGTCACGCGACCGATTCGGCTCGTCTTCAGCATCGTGCTCAGTCCCGCGGTGAAGCCGGCTCGGCGGTCTCCGAGACGATCAGCGCTTCCGCGTCGCCGCGGAAGCTTCCCGCCCCGGTATTCGGCACCGGCACGGCCGGGCTGCCGAAGGGCTCGCTCGGATAGGCTTCCTCGAATTTGGCGCGGGCGTTGTCCGGATCCTCGGCTTTGAGGATGATCTGCTCGGTGCCGGGCAACGGCCAGCGGGGATCGGCGGCATCGCGGGGTCGCACGGCGTACCAGGGCATATGTCGGGCCTCTCCCGCTTCGGTGAGGCGAGAACCGGCAGGGGTGCGAACCGGTTCCGAGGTTGAAACCGCGTCCGGTTCGGTGCAGGCACCCGGCGATGCGCGTGGACCTGTTCGATTTCGATCTGCCGGAGAGCTGCATCGCCCTGCGCCCGGCCGAGCCGCGGGATGCCGGGCGGCTCCTCGTCGTGCGTCCGGGCGATGCGCTGGCGGATTGCAGCGTGCGCGACCTGCCCGGTGCGCTCCGGGCCGGCGACGCCTTGGTCTTCAACGATACGCGGGTGATCCCGGCGCGCCTCATCGGCGTGCGCACCCGCCCCGGCGCTCCGGGGCAGCGCACCGAGGTGATGCTGCACCTGCGCGAAGCGCCGGCGCGCTGGCGCGCCTTCGCCCGGCCGGCCAAGCGCCTGACGGCCGGCGACGCGCTTCAGTTCGGGGACCTCCGCGCCACCGTCTTCGAGAAGGGCGAGGCCGGCGAGATCGTCCTCGATTTCGACCGCGCCGGCGCAGCGCTCGACGCTCAGATCGCGCTGGAAGGCGCCCTGCCCCTGCCCCCCTATATCGCCGGCAAGCGCCCCACCGACGCCCGCGACACGACCGACTATCAGACCGTCTATGCCCGCCATCCCGGTGCCGTCGCCGCGCCGACCGCGGGGCTGCACTTCTCTGATGACCTGCTGGCGGCGATCGACGCGGCCGGCCTGCAGCGCCACCACGTCACCCTGCATGTCGGCGCCGGGACGTTCCTGCCGGTCAAGGCGGACGATACCGAGGGCCACCGGATGCATGCGGAGATCGGCATCCTCGATGCCGAGACCGCCGCCGCCCTCAACGCGGTCCGGGCCGCCGGCGGCCGGATCGTCGCGGTGGGCACGACGGCCCTGCGCCTGCTGGAGAGCGCCGCGAGCCCCGCGGGCACGCTCTCGGCGTTCTCGGGGCCGACCGACATCTTCATCACGCCCGGCTACCGGTTCCGCGCGGTCGATGCGCTCGTGACCAATTTCCACCTGCCGCGCTCGACGCTGTTCATGCTGGTCTCGGCCTTCTCGGGCCTCGACACGATGCGGGCGGCCTACGCGCACGCGATCCGGAGCGGCTACCGCTTCTACTCCTACGGCGACGCCAGCCTGCTGTTTCCGGGCCCGCGCGCGGACATGCCATGACCGAAACCGTGCCCTTCGGCTTCACCCTGCACGGGCAGGACGGCACCGCCCGGACCGGCGAGATCGCGACGCCGCGCGGGAACATCCGCACGCCGGCCTTCATGCCCGTGGGCACCGCCGCGACCGTCAAGGCGATGTATCCCGGTCAGGTCCGGGAGCTCGGCGCCGACGTCGTGCTGGGCAACACCTACCACCTGATGCTGCGCCCCGGCCCCGAGCGGATGGCGCGGCTCGGCGGCCTGCACACCTTCATGAACTGGGACCGGCCGATCCTGACCGATTCCGGCGGCTTCCAGGTGATGTCGCTCTCGGCCCTGCGGAAGATCGACGAGCAGGGGGTGACCTTCCGCTCGCATATCGACGGCACGGCCCATCACATGAGCCCGGAGCGCTCCATCGAGATCCAGGGCCTGCTCGGCTCCGACATCCAGATGCAGCTCGACGAGTGCGTGCGCCTGCCGGCCGAGCACAAGGCGATCGAGAAGGCCATGCACCTGTCCCTGCGCTGGGCGGAGCGCTGCCGCGTGGCGTTCGGCGAGCAGCCGGGCAAGGCCATGTTCGGCATCGTCCAGGGCGGCGACGTCCCGGCGCTCCGCATCGAGAGCGCCCGCGCCCTGACCGACCTCGACCTGAAGGGCTACGCGGTCGGCGGCCTCGCGGTCGGGGAGCCGCAGGCGGTGATGTTCGCCATGATCGAGACCGTGGAGCCGCACCTGCCGCAGGCCAAGCCGCGTTACCTGATGGGCGTGGGCACGCCCGACGACATCCTGGGGGCGGTCGCCCGCGGCATCGACATGTTCGACTGCGTGATGCCGACCCGGGCCGGCCGCCACGGCCTCGCCTATACGCGGAACGGCCGGGTCAACCTGCGCAATGCCCGCCATGCCGAGGATACGGCGCCGCTGGATGAGACCTCGTCCTGCCCGGCCGCGCGGGACTATTCCCGGGCCTATCTGCACCATCTCGTCCGGTCGAACGAGATCCTGGGCATGATGCTGCTGACCTGGAACAACCTCGCCTACTACCAGGACCTGATGGCGGGCGCCCGGGCGGCGATCCGCGAGGGGCGTTTCGCGGATTACTGCGCCAGCACCCGGGAGGGCTGGGTGCGGGCCGAGCGCGCCGCCGCCGGATAGGCGCGTTACGGGTGGGCCAGGACCCGGTAGAACCCGGCCGGGTCGCCGGCGCCTGCGCTGACGGCCTCTCTCAGGCCCGCCACGATCCGCGCCGCCACCGGCAGGCGGTAATGCAGCGCGTCCCAGTAATTCGCGTCCTGCGTGGTCACGGGCGAGGCGAAGCGGAAATCGACCACGACGGCTCCGTGTCCGGCACCGATCGCCACGACACGGGCCTTGCAGGCCTGCTCCCGCCGGCCCGCCGGGGTGTCGGGCGCGCCCTGCGCGGCCGCGTGGACCGGCATGAAGGCGAGGAGCTTCAAGGCGTTCTGCGGGACGCGTCCGAGGAGCGCATCGAGCCGCGCGAGCGCCGGCATCGGGGCATCCGGCCGCTCGGAGGATGCCGCCGAATCGAGGGCGCCGGCCCGGATATGCGCGCGGGCACGCGCGGCATCGTACAGAGCCTCGGGCGGCGTGAAGACGGCGTAGCCGTCGGGGCGGATTCGCGGGCGGGTCAGGCCGAGGCGCGCGAGCCCCGCCTGCGTCGCGGTCGTGAGCGCGCGCAGGCTGAACTGGTGCAGGACGCCCCAGGGTGTGCCGGTCTCGTAGATCCAGTCCGGAAAGGCGTTGGCGGTGCGGGCCGGCGGATCGGCGGCGCACCAGGTCGAGTCGAGGCCGAACAGGACCGCCTTCACCGGCCGGTGCGCGAGGAAGAGTTCAGCCAGGCGGATCTGCTCGTCCGGGGTCGCGGCGTTCATGGCCAGATTGGCGAAGCGCGCGTCGAAGGCGGCATCGAGGGCGGCCGGGTCGAGCAGCCGCGCCGTCGAGGTCCCGAACACGGCGGCGTCGAACGCACCGCCCCGGGCGATCTGCGGGTAGGAGAGGCGCTGGTTCGTATCCATGATCGGGCCCGGCGGATGGCCGGGGGCCGCACGCAAGCCGTAGGGGTCGAGGAGCGCGATGCCGAGCAATGCGGCGACCCCCACGACAGCCGCGCCGATCAGAAACAGCCGTGCAAAGCCGGCCCAGATAGCAGGCGACGTCTCGACGTGGCGGAGACCGGCTTGTGTTTCAGAGGCCATAGGCAGGCCGCATACAAGGTTCGACGGAGGCCGTCGCCCTCGGTCGAACCGCTCCCGCCGAGCAGGCTGCACCGGTCCGCTCAAGACCGTGAGGTCGACAGATTTGTCCGAAAGGATCGCCAAGCGCCGGCGAGCACGTTCCAGGGAACGCGATCGAACCAACAATGCGATAAGGCGGGAAGACCTCCGCTCCCTGAAGGAGCTTGGTCGGAGTGGCAGGATTTGAACCTGCGACCCCCACGTCCCGAACGTGGTGCGCTACCAGACTGCGCTACACTCCGAAGGCCGAATTGCGTGTCCGCAACTGCCGGCAGCGGGCTTATAGCCGCGCCTTTCCCGGACCGCAAGGCCGGTGTTGGGCTATCTGCGCAGACGGCTCGGCCAGTCCTGGGCCAGATGCCGGACCGCGACGGTAGCCGCGCCGGATTGCACCGCCGCCGTGGCTGCGTAATCCGGTCCGGCATCGATGTCGGCAAGGGTCATTGCGCCGCCGTTGGTCATACGAAGAAGGCGCGCGGGCGCGGGCGGCACGCTGACGCTGAAGCGGTCGAGGGGCAGTGACAGGCCGGTGCCCAAGGCTTTCACCACCGCCTCCTTCCGGGTCCATAGGCCGAAGAAGGCCGCGTTGATCGCCGGCAGGGGCTGTGCCGCTAGGGCTGCGGCCTCGTCGGACGCGAAGTGCCCGCGTGCGATGCGCAGGACGTCCGGGATGGGCCTAATCTCCTCGACATCGACACCGATGGCTGCAGTCCGCGTGAGTCCGACGAGGGCGCGGCCCCCGGAATGCGACAGGTTGAAGCCCACGGAGCCGTCGACGAGCTCGGGCTTGCCGGCAGCGCCGGTTTTCAGGCGGATGTCGCCCGGCGGGAGGCCGAGCGCGTCGCCGAGGATCAGCCGAAGCGCTGCATGGCTCGCCTGGTAGCGAGCGCGATCGGCCGGACGGAGGAATCGGCCGGCACGGTCGCGCTCCTTCGCGTCGAGAACCGTGCCGCAGAGTACGAGCTGCGCGGCCGAGAGCGCGAGATCGACGATCCAGACTTCGGCCGCGCTCACGCGACGCCTCCCGGCAGGGCTTTGCAGGCCGTAAGGTGCTTGTGACGGAGCGGCACGGGTTCGGGTCCGGTAACGGCGGGGGAAGGAGCATCGTCGTGCGGCAGCGGGCCGGCAAGTGCATCACGACTTGAGCGGCCGGTCCGATCGGACATGGCTGCAGGCTCCGAATCTGGCCGGGCGGCGCGCCCGCTACGGTGTGTTCTTCGCGACCTATCTCTACCAGGGGCTGATCGCCGGATTCTCGCTGACCGCTCTGGCCAATCACTTGGCCGCGCACGGCGTCGCCGCAACCGAAGTCGGGTTTCACTTCGCCCTGGCCGGCCTGCCCTGGACGCTGCAGCCGATCCTGTGGGGTCCGCTGGTCGATCGCTCCGGGGATCGTCGCATGGGCCGGCGCCGGCCCTTCGCGGTGGCGGCGATCCTCGGGTGTCACGCGACGATCGCCCTGATGCTGCTGCTCGGGGTCGATCAGGTCGGCCTGCTCGGTCTCGCCTTCCTGGTCCATAGCCTGTTCGCGTCCCTGCTCGACACCGCCTGTGACCGGCTGATCATGGACCACGTCCCCGCGGCCGAGCTCGGCCGGGTCAGCGCCTGCACGCGGGCCGGGTTCGTCGCCGGGACCAGCCTCAGCGCCGCCGGTCTCGGATGGATGCTGGCGGGCTACGGGCTGAGCGTGAGCCTGTCCGCGCTGCTTGCCGCCGGCATCCTGGCGAGCCTGCCGATGCTTCTCGTGCGCGAAGCACCCGACGATGCGCTGCTGCATGTCGGCAGGCGCGGGCCGCCGCCGCGGCGCGTGCCGTTCTCGCGTTTCCTGCGCCGTCTCGGCCTCGCCCTGCGGCGGAAGCGGGCCCTGCAGCTGCTCGCCCTCTGCTTCGCCCTCGACGCCGCCCTCGGGCTGTTCGAGCTGCCCTTCTCGATCGATTTGCTCCAGGGCCGGGGCTGGGACCCGGCGACCCTGTCCCGCCTCCAGGCGGGTCTGGCACTCGTGAGCGGGACCGCGGGCGCCTTCGCGATCGGCCTGTGGTCGGATCGTGCCGGGCCGGTGCGGCCCCTGCGGGCCCTGCTGCTCGCGAGCGTCGTGACCTTCGTGCTGGCCGGCATCCTGATCGCGGCCGGCCTGCTGGGGTCGGCCGCCCCCCTGATCCTGGCGCTCACCCATGCGCTGCCGGGCCTGCTGATCGTCGCGCTGATGCCGGCCCTGCTCCAGGCCAGCCGCGGCAGGGCCGGCGCCGCGACGCAGTTCGAGGTCTACATGGCCGCGATGAACCTCGGCTCGGTCGCCGGCACGGCGTTGTCGGGCTGGCTCGTCCCGGTGCTGCCGCTGGCGGCCCTGAGCGGCGTGGTCGCCGCGATGTTCCTCGGCGCCTTCCTGCTGGTCGGGCGCGGCGATCTGCTCGCCCCCCGCGGTTGAGAGAAGCGGGGATGCCGCCCCGCCGCAGGCTCCCGTAGGGCCCGCGATGCGCTAGAACGCCCCCATGCCAACCGCAAAGCCCGATACGCCCGAGCTCGATCTCACCGCCGAGGAGGCGCGGAGCGAGCACGCACGGGTCTCGGACGCGATCCTCGAGGCCGACCGCCTCTACTACCAAGAAGACGCGCCCGAGATCTCGGATGCGGAATACGACCGCCTGCGCCGTCGCTTGGAGGAGATCGAGACCCGTTTCCCCGATCTCGCCGGGACCGGTGCTGCGAGCACGTCGGTGGGCGCGAAGCCCTCGGAAAAGTTCGCCAAGGTTCGGCATGCCGTGCCGATGCTGTCGCTGGGCAACGCCTTCGACGCGGAGGAAGTCGCCGAGTTCGTGGCCCGCGTCCGGCGTTTCCTGGGCTGGCCCGACGAGACGCCCCTCGCCTTCACGGCCGAGCCGAAGATCGATGGCCTGTCGCTGTCGCTGCGCTACGTGGACGGCAAGCTGGAGACCGCGGCAACCCGCGGGGACGGCGAGGTCGGCGAGAACGTCACGGCCAATGCCCGCACGGTCCAGGACATTCCGGCGGTGCTCGGAGGCTCCGGCTGGCCGGAGATCTGCGAGGTGCGCGGCGAGGTCTACCTGTCGCATGCGGATTTCGCCGCGATCAACGCCCGCCAGGAAGCCGCCGGCAAACCGCTCTTCGCCAATCCGCGCAACGCCGCCGCCGGGAGCCTGCGCCAGCTCGATCCGAGCATCACCGCATCCCGCCCGCTGAAATTCTTCGCCTATGCCTGGGGCGAGCTGTCGGGACCGATCGCCGACACGCAATTCGGCGTCCTCCAGCGCTTCGCCACCTGGAGCCTGCCGGTGAACCCCCTCACCCGGACCTTCACCGATATCGAGGCGATGCTCGGCCATTACCGGCAGATCGAGGCGGATCGCGCCGGGCTCGGCTACGACATCGACGGCGTCGTCTACAAGGTCGACGACCTCGCGCTGCAGAAGCGGCTCGGCTTCGTCTCGCGCTCGCCGCGCTGGGCGCTGGCCCACAAATTCGCCGCCCAGGAAGCCACGACGATCGTGGAGGACATCGTCATCAATGTCGGCCGCACCGGCTCGCTCAATCCCCTGGCGAAGCTGCGGCCCGTGACGGTGGGCGGCGTCGTCGTGTCCAACGCGACCCTGCACAATGAAGGCTACGTGAAGGGTGTGGGCGCCGACGGCGAGTTTATCCGTATCCCTATTGAAGACGGGATAGGTGCCGACGGTCAACCGAAGCTAGAACCCCGCGATATCCGCGTCGGCGATACGGTCACGGTGGTCCGCGCCGGCGACGTGATCCCGAAGGTGATGGATGTCGACCTCACCAAGCGCCCGCCGGATTCGACGCCCTACGCCTTTCCCGAGACCTGCCCGGCCTGCGGCAGCCGCGCCGTGCGCGCGGTCAACCCGCGCACCGGCCGCCCCGACGCGATCCGGCGCTGCACCGGCGGCCTGATCTGCCCGGCGCAGGGTGTCGAGCGGCTCAAGCACTTCGTGTCGCGCAACGGCTTCGACATCGAGGGTTTCGGCGAGACCTATATCGAGGTCCTGTTCGAGGCCGGGCTGGTGCGCCAGCCCGCCGACCTGTTCCGGCTGGATTTCGAGACGCTGAAGGCGGCGGTCGTGGCGCGGCGCGAGGCGCTTTCGGCCGAGCGTCGCGCCGAGGCCGGGGCCACCGAGCCGCCGAAGAAGGCCGCCAAGAAGAAGGGCGAGGAGGAGGACAAGGCGATCAAGAACCTGCTGGCCGGGGTCGAGGCCCGCCGCCGGGTTCCCATGAACCGCCTGCTCTTCGCGCTCGGCATCCCGCAGATCGGCGAGGCCACCGCGAAGGCGCTGGCCAAGCGCTTCCCCGACATGCCGACGCTGATCGCCGCCATCAGGGAGGCGGCGGCTGTCCAGCCGGGGCCGGACTGGGTCGAGCTGACTGCCGTGCCGCGGGTCGGCGGCACGACCCGGGACCGGTTGCTCGATCTCGGCTTCCCCGACGACGCCCCCACCGACGGGCCGCGCGCGCGCCTCAGCGCGCCCCAGCGCGAGAATCTTCTGAAACATTACGGCGACGCCGACGCCGTTCGGGCCGCGCTGGCCCGCGCCGCCGAGCAGAAGCCCGGCGATGCCTATCGGCTGTTCGCCGACGACGGCGAGATCGGGCCGGTCGCGACCGATGCGCTGATCCTGTTCTTCTCCGAGCCGCACAATTCCGACGCCGTCGCGGCCCTGCTGGAGGAGGTGACGGTCGAGCCCATGGAGCGGCCGGCCGCCGCTTCGGCCTTTGCCGGCAAGACCGTGGTCTTTACCGGCACCCTGGAGAAGATGACCCGCAACGAGGCCAAGGCGGTGGCCGAGCGGCTCGGTGCGAAGGTCTCAGGATCGGTCTCGGCCAAGACCGACCTCGTGGTCGCGGGCCCCGGGGCCGGCTCGAAGCTCAAGGATGCGGAGAAGCACGGCGTCCGGGTCGTGTCGGAAGACGATTGGCTGGGGATGGTGGCCGAGGGTTGATGCGCGAGTCGCGCGGGCTTAGACCGGTCTGGAACACCCCGAGAACGTTCCCCGGCATGGTCCACCCGCGATGACGGTCCTGGCCCTCGACTTCGAGACGGCCAACGAACGGCGCGACAGCGCCTGCGCGGTGGGTCTCGCTTGGATCGCGGACGGGCGCATCGTCCGCCGGGAAAGCCACCTGATCCGCCCGCCGGAGATGCGGTTCTCGCCGGGCAACATCCGGGTTCACGGCATCCTGCCGGCCAATGTCGCCGACCAGCCGGATTTCGCCGGCGTGATGGCGCCCTATCTCGGCGACCTGACGTGCGGGCTGATCCTGGCCCACAATGCCAGCTTCGATATCGGCGTTCTGCGGGCCGGCCTCGCCCGCGCCGGGCTGCCGGTGCCGGCCCTGTCCTATCTCTGCACCGTCCAGATCGCCCGCCGGGTGTTTCCGGCGCCGGAGGGGTGCGGCCTCGGCAAGGTCGCCCGGCGCCTCGGTATCCGGTTCGAGCACCACGATGCCGGCGAGGATGCCTATGCCTGCGCGGCGATCGCGCTGGCGGCCATGCGCCAGACCGAGACGCCGGATATCCACGGCCTCGCCGCGGCGATCGGCGTGCCGGTCACCCGAGTGACGGGCGGTCCGCCGCTCCCCCGCCGGGCTCCGGGGGCGATCAGCAATCGGGCGCTGGCCGCCTTCCCGGCGGCGCCCTCGGCGCTCAGCTTCACGATCCGGGGCTCCACCGGCAACCAATACAGCGTCGTGCTGGAAGAGCGGGCCGGCGGCCCGCAGCTGCGCTGCACCTGCACGGCCGGCCGCTACGGGATGCGCTGCCGCCACGTGAAGGCACTGGAAGTCGGAGACATCACCGACCTCCTCTCCGACAACGCCAACGATGTCGAACTGCTCGCCCGCATGCTCGGCGCGAAGGTCCGCGTCGCCTAAGCGGATCGGTTCGCGGCCCGTATTTTATCCTTCGCAGCCAACCAAGCTTTGCGATAGATCTGCCGGGTGAATCTGGCCGGCGGAGATGTCATGCGAACGATCGGCCTGCTCGGCGGCATGAGCTGGGAAAGCTCGGCAGAGTATTACCGCATCCTGAACCAGGGTGTTCGTGATCGGCTGGGCCCGACGGCCTCGGCCCGCTGCGTGTTGTGGTCGTTCAACTTCGCCGAGATTGAGGAACTTCAGCACCGGAGCGATTGGGACGGGCTGACGACACGCATGGTCGATGCCGCCCGGCGCCTCGAAGCCTGCGGCGCCGACTTGCTTCTGATCTGCACCAACACGATGCATCGGATGGCGCCGGCCGTTGAGGCGGCGGTGCGCGTGCCCCTCCTCCACATCGCCGATCCCACGGCGGAGCGGATCAAGGCGGCCGGCTTCCGGAAAGTCGGGCTGCTCGGCACCGCCTTCACGATGGAGCACGCCTTCTACAAGGGCCGGCTGGCCGAGCGGTACGGCTTGGACGTCATCGTGCCGGGCCGAGACGACCGGGCGACGGTCCATCGGATCATCTACGAGGAGTTGGTGACCGGGAAAGTGATCCCTGAGTCGCGAGCGGCCTATCGCGCGATCATGGCCCGATTGGTCGAGGATGGCGCCGAGGCCATCATCCTGGGCTGCACCGAGATCATGCTTCTGGTGCAGGCGGCGGACAGCCCCGTTCCGCTCTTCGACACGACCGCGCTCCACGCCGAGGCGGCGATCGAGATCGCCTTAGCCGGCTGAACGCGCGCCGGGCGATCAAGCCGCGGCGAGGCAGCTCCGGAACGCCGCGACCGCACGGTCGATATCCGCCGGGGTGATATGCCGGTGTGTGACCAGACGCAGACCGCGCTCTCCCAGCGGACGGGACAAGACACCGTTGGCTTCGAGATCATGAACCCAGTAGCCGCTATCGCGACCGGTCCCGGCCAAATTCACCTGGACGATGTTGGTTTGCGGGATGGTTGCCGCGATGCGTGGATCGAGCTTGTTCAGTCCCTCGCTGAGCCGCCGTGCCGTCGCATGGTCTTCGGTAAGCCGGGCGCCCATCACCGTCACTGCCTCCAAACCAGCCGCCGCCACGATTCCGATCTGACGCTGCGTGCCGCCGAGCATCTTACGGAGACCTCTCGCCTGCGCGATGACGGAGGTGGGGCCGGCGAGCACCGCGCCGGCCGGCGCGCTCAGCCCTTTCGATAGGCAAAGAGAGACGGTGTCGACCTGGGCGGCGATCTCCGCCGGGGTCACGCCGAGATGTACGGCAGCGTTGAAAAGCCGCGCGCCATCGAGATGGATTGGGATTCCGCGCGTCCAGGCCATGCCGGCCACCGCTACCATATGAAGCAACGGCAGCACGGTGCCGCCGGCCGCATTGTGCGATGTCTCAAGCGCGATCATCGCGGTTCGAAGCGGGCTCGCCCCCGGCCGCAAGGCGTCCTCGAGCCGGTCAAGGTCCATGGCCCCCTCGGATCCCGGGATACCGAGCAGGAAGGTTCCCGTGAACGTCGCAGCGCCCCGCTCGGTGTTGACCATATGAGCCTGTGCCTCGAGCAGGATTTGCTCGCTGCGCTGGACCTGGGCCAGGATTGCCAGCAGGTTTGCCATGGTGCAGCTCGGCACGAACAGGCCAGCTTCCTTGCCGAGAATGTCGGCCGTCGTAATCTCCAGTTCGCGCACTGTCGGGTCGCCTTCGAGCCCGTCATCACCGAGTGGAGCACTATGCATCTGCGCGTACATCGCCTCGGTGGGCTGCGTGACCGTATCGCTGCGCAAGTCGACCACGCTCGGCCGCGTTCGGGATTCGTCGGACATCATCATCTCGGACAGGACCTTGGCGGGTTTTACTTGTAATCGGCCTCGTCACCGGAATCTGTTGGCTTGGCGAGTGCCCGCTTCAAGATTTCGCTCATCGGCAAGTCGAGGTTGATGCCCTTTGGCGGAAGAGGCGACTGAAAATATTTCGTGTAGAGTTTAGCGATCGTACCGTCCTGAATCATCTCGACCACGGCTTTATCGACCGCGGCCTTGAAGTCTGGGTCGTCCTTCGGTTCCAGAATGCCATAAGCCGAGAACTCAAGCCCTTTATCGCCGATCTTGTACTCCGAGGGATCCTTAGCTCCGGCGACAGTCGCGTGGGCCAAAGCGTCGTCGTTGATCATGCCGGCCGCACGCCCGCTGGCCATGAGAAGAAAAACTTCGCCGGTATCTTTGGCTGGCATGATGCGGAGACCGAGCTTGTCGCGCACGTTGATTCGCGTAGCGACGCGCTGGGTCTCCCCGCCCGCCTGCGCGGAAATCGCCCTGCCTCGAAACGACGCCAGATCGTTCACGTCCACTGGCGTGTCTTTTTTAGCGGTCAGCACGACCTGCGCAACGAACGTCGTAGGCGCGAATGCCACGAGCTTATGCCGCTCGGGCAGGTTGCTTGCCGTCCCGCATTCGAGATCGATGGTCCCGTTGTTAATCAAAGGAATCCGCGTCGCCGACATCACTGGGACATGGCGCACCTCAAGCTTGGGCAGGTCCAAGGCGACCTTCAACTTTTCGGCGACATGCTCGCATATCTCAAGTGAATAGCCGACGGGCTTCGCATTTCCGTCCAGGAAGCCGAATGGCGGAGATGAATCCGGAAATCCGAGGCTTATCTGCCCCATGGACCGAAGCTTATCCAGGCGCCCAGACCCCGCGCTAGCGGATATAGTAATAGCTCCGGCCCACAGCAGCGATGCGAGCAGTAACGAAATCCTGTTCAACACCCAGAGGCTCCATTCTCGACAAAACCCCAGCTTCGTTTCTGCGAGGCTGGCACCATGCGGTATGCGAACATAGACTCGCTGGCTTGCCGGAAGGTGTTTATCCTAGCCACCTCGATCGGCGTCCAATTCCAATTTTTCTTCGGACCATGCGTATCTGATATGGCCAAGCGGCGAATGACCTTCCGTCACATCGAGGCTTTTCGCGCCGTGATGGCCGTCGGCTCGATGACGGGGGCTGCGCGGCTGCTGCACACTTCGCAGCCTCAGGTGAGCCGATTGGTCGCCCAGTTAGAGGTGATGACTGGCCTGCCGTTGTTCGATCGCAGCGGCAGCCGGCTATCGCCGTCCCTCGATGGCATGCGGTTCCACGCCGAAGTCGACCGAGCCTTTGTGGGCTTGACCAGCTTGGAAGCGGCGGCGGCGCGTATCCGCGCCTTTGGTGCTGAGCGCTTACGGGTTGCGGCTATGCCACGGCTGGCCGGGGGCCTGCTGTCCCGCGCGGTGGCACGCTTCAAAGCGGAGCATCCCGATGTAATCGTCGCGATTCATTCTGGAGACGACGAAACCGTGAACAGTTGGATCGCCAGTGGATCCTGCGATGCGGCGTTGACGATGATCTACGGAGATGCCCCGAATTCGCGGCTCGATCATGTGCTGACGATGGATTGCGTCGCCGTCCTTCCGCTCGACCATCCGCTTGGCAGTCGGGCTTGTCTCACGCCTGAAGATTTTCGCGGCATCCCGTTCGTCGCATCTCCTGCGACGAGTGCCCTACAGACCCAGATCGAGGCGGTGTTTGCCGCGGCGGCAGTGGATATGACGATCACCGCGGAAGCTGGCCTCGGCGCCGCGATCTGTACCCTGGTCTCGGCCGGGCTCGGTGTCAGCCTCATGAACCCCCTGGCTGCTTACGAGGAAGCGAAGGTTTCCCCCATCATCATTCGCCCCTTCGCACCCGCGCTGCCGGTGCGGTTCGCACTTCTATTCCCACCTGACCACACGCGAGGCCGCCTGATGCGGGCCTTCGGCGCGTGTGCGCGAGCCATCATGCTGGAGGAACTCGCCCGTCTACCGGGCGCAGTGAACCAGGCCGTTCCCGAGGCGTTCGGGAACGGCCCTTGAGTCATCGTTTGAAATGATCAGCTGCCGCGACGTCAGGGGATGTCAGGCCGCGCGCTTCTGCTCCCCATAAAAAGTCCCGCCCCGCTCGGCCATGGCCGCCAAGCTGTCCGGCACCCGGAATCGGGATCCGTGCTTGGCCTCCAGACCGCGGGCGAGTGCCACGAAGGCATCCGCGCCCATGAAGTCGATGTAGGACAGGGTGCCGCCCGTGAACGGGGCGAAGCCGAAGCCGAGAATCGAGCCGACATCGGCCTCCCGGGGATCGGTGACAACGCCCTCGCCGACGGTCCGCGCAGCCTCGAGCGCCTGGACCACCAGCAGCCGCTGCTTCAGCTCGGTGAAGTCCACCGCCTCCGGGTCGAGGCGGTTGGGCTGCAGCTCCGCGAGGCCCGGCCAGAGGCGCTTGGGCGCGCCCTCCGGGTAATCGTAGAACCCCTTCCGGTTCTTGCGCCCGAGCCGGCCCTGGCCCTCGACCATGGCGGTGAGGATCGTCTTCTGGGCCGGATCGACCGCCCCCGCCCCGACCTGCGCCTCGGTGGCCTTGGCGATCTTGAGCACGAGATCGAGGGCGACCTCGTCGTTGAGCGAGAGCGGGCCCACCGGCATGCCGGCCTGGCGGCCGGCGCTCTCGATCATGGCGGGCGGCACGCCCTCGGCCAGCATCTTGTGGCCTTCGAGGATGTAGGCGCCGACGCAGCGGTTGGCGAAGAAGCCGCGGGCGTCGTTCACGACGATCGGGGTCTTCTTGATCAGCCGCACGTAGTCGAGGGCGGTGGCGAGCGCTGCGTCGCCGGTGGCCTCACCCTTGATGATCTCGACCAGCATCATCTTCTCGACGGGCGAGAAGAAGTGGATGCCGACGAACCGATCCGGCCGCTGCGAGTGCTTCGCCAGGCCCGTGATCGGCAGCGTCGAGGTGTTGGAGGCGAAGATCGTGTCGGGGCCGATCACCGCCTCGACCTTCTGGATCACCTCGGCCTTGACCGTGGGGTCCTCGAACACCGCCTCGATCACGAGGTCGCAGCCCGCCAGCGCGGCATAATCCGCCGTGGGGGTGATCCGTCCCAGCAGCGCGTCACGATCGGCTGTCTTGGCGCGCCCCTTGTTGATCTGGCCGGTGATCAGCGTGTGGGCGTAGGCCTTGCCCTTTTCGGCGGCCTCTACCGACTGGTCCACCAGCACGACGTCGAGACCGGCCTGGGCGGTGACGTAGGCGACGCCGGCGCCCATGAAGCCGGCGCCGATCACCCCGACCCGCCGCAAGGTGGTGGGGGGCACGTCCTTCGGCCGGCGGGCACCCTTGTTCAGCTCGCCCATGGAGATGAACAGCGTGCGGATCATCGCCGCCGCCTCCTTCGAGCGCAGGATATGGGCGAAGTACCGGCTCTCGACCCGCAGGGCGAGGTCCATGGGCAGCTGCAGGCCCTCGTAGACGGAGGCCAGGATCGCCTTCGCGGCCGGATAATTGTCGTGGGTCTCGCGGCGGTAGATCGCGTTGGCCGGCGGCCAGATCATCATCCCGGCGGGCGAGTAGACCTTGCCGGAGGGCGCCTTGAACTTCGGCACGTCCCAGGGGGCGACCGCGGTGCCGCCCTCGCGGATCCAGGCCTTGGCGCGCTCGACGATCTCGGCCTGCGGCGCCACCGCGTGGATCAGGCCCATGCCCTTGGCCATCGGCGCGCGGATCTGCTCGCCCTTGAACAGCATCTGGAGCGCGTCGCCGGTCTGCATCAGCCGGGCGACCCGTTGGGTGCCGCCGCCGCCCGGGAACAGGCCGACCTTGATCTCCGGCAGCCCGACCCGCGTCTTCGCATCATCGGAGGCGACCCGGTGGTGGCAGGACAATGCCAGCTCGAAGGCGCCGCCCAGGCACAGGCCCTGGATCGCCGCGGCGAACGGCTTCCCGCAGGTCTCGAGCCGGCGGAACAGCAGCGAGAGGCGCCGCGACGCCTCGAAGAAGTGGCGCATCGCCACCTCCTCGCCCTGCTCGGCCTTCAACTGCTCGTAGGCCCGGCCGAGCCCCTGCAGCATCGTGAGGTCGGCGCCGCCGGAAAAATTGTCCTTCCCGGTGGCGATGACGCAGCCCTTGATCGCGGCGTCCGAGGCGACCTGCTCGATGATCTGCTCGAGTTGGTCCATCACCGCTTCGGTGATCACGTTCATCGACCGACCGGGCATATCCCAGGTCGCCACCGCAATACCGTCGGCGTCGGTCTCGAAGCGGAAATCCGTCAACGTCATGGTGCCGTCCTCCCAAAGTCTCGCCGTCTAAATGCCGAGGGTTTTACGTTAAGGTTGCATTGAGTGCTGGGGCGCATGATCCGCTGGTCGGGGGGAACCGACGGAATCGCTCCATGACGAAGGACAAAGGCTGTCGCGCGTGTCGCGACGGTGCCGCCCTCGATTTCGACTTCACGATGGCGTTCCAGCCGATCGTCGATGTCGGATCCGGACATGTCTGGGCCTACGAGGCGCTGGTGCGCGGGCCCAACGGCGAGCCGGCCGGCACGATCCTCGACCGGGTCACCGACGCGACGCGCTACCAGTTCGACCAGGCGGCGCGCGTGAAGGCGATCGAGCTGGCCGGGCGCCTCCTGCCGCGCGACAGCGATACCCGCCTGTCGATCAATTTCATGCCGAACGCGGTCTACGAGCCGAATGCCTGCATCCGCGCCTCGCTGGAGGCCGCACGGCGCGTGGACTTCTCCTACCGGCGCATCATGTTCGAGTTCACCGAACAGGAGCGGTTCCAAGACATCGAGCATGTGAAGCGGATCGTGGCCGCCTATCGCCAGCAGGGCTTCCTGACGGCCCTCGACGATTTCGGCGCCGGCTTCGCGGGGCTCAACCTGCTGGCGAATTTCCGGCCCGATCTCATCAAGATCGACATGGAGCTCGTGCGCGGCATCGATACGGATTCGGGACGGCACGCGATCGTCGCGGGCATCATCGCGATCGCCCGCGCCCTCGGGGTCACCGTTCTGGCCGAGGGCATCGAGACCGCGTCGGAGCGCGATGCCCTGCGCGGCCTCGGGATCACGCTCATGCAGGGCTATCACTTCGCCAAGCCTCAGCTCGAGGCGCTGCCCGAGGTGGAGGGGTTCGCACCCAGGGCGGCCGCGCGCGCGGCCTGAAGCCAGCCCATCGCGCGCGGGGGACGGCACCGGCTACTTCGGCGCCGGAGCGGGCGGAGCCGCCGGCGGCGGGACCGGCGGCGCACCGGTCTTGGGCGCGTTGTCGGTGGCTGCGGCCACCGCCAGCATGTTGAGCAGCTTCGTGACCGAGTTCTGCGAAATCGCGGTCACCGCCGAGTTGGGATCGGCGTTCATCGTCTGGAACTTGAGGTAGGTCGGATCGGAATAGATCTCGTCCAGATGCTTCAGCTCGGCGAGCGTGAACTTCTGGGCGTATTCCTTCGACAGGCCTTCGATCATGAGGCCGCGCTGCTTCTCGAACTCGTCGGAGAGCTCCTTGCGGACGGCCTCGGCGCGCGATTCCGGCATCGGCGCCACGGTCTTCTCCAGGGCGACGTTGAAGCCGGTCTGCAGGTTCTTGATCAGGGTCTTGTTCACGAGCGAGGTCGCCTCGGCGACGCGGTCGGACGCCTCGTCGGCACGTGCGGCGAGCGGCAGGCTCAGGGAGACGCCCAGGCAGAGCGTCGCGATCAGGCGGTTCAAGGGCTCGACTCCCAATGTTTTATCGTCCGGACCCGATTTGGGCCGACCGTCGCCCGCGCCTCTAGCAGCGTTCCCGGGCTTTGGGGAGCGGCCGTGTTCCGCCCCCGCGCCGCACCCCCGCTCAGACGCGCTCGATGATCGTGGCGGTGCCCATCCCGGCACCGATGCAGAGCGTGACCAGCGCCCGCTCCTTGCCGGTGCGCTCCAGCTCGTCGAGCACCGTCCCGAGGATCATCGCGCCGGTGGCGCCGAGGGGATGGCCCAGGGCGATCGCGCCGCCGGTGACGTTGACGATCTCCGGATCGAGATCGAAGGCCTGGCAGAAGCGCAGGACCACCGCCGCGAAGGCCTCGTTCACCTCGAACAGGTCGATGTCCGACAGGCTCAGCCCGGACCGGGCCAGGACCTTGCGGGTGACATCCACCGGGCCGGTCAGCATCAAGGCGGGGTCCGAGCCGATATTGGCAAAGGCCCGGATCCGCGCCCGCGGCCGCAGCCCTGCTGCGTCGCCGGCGGCCTTCGAGCCGACCAGCACCGCGGCGGCGCCGTCGACGATGCCCGACGAGTTGCCGGCATGGTGGACGTGGTTGACCGTCTCGACATCCGGATGCGCATCCGTCGCCACGGCATCGAACCCGCCCATCTGCCCCATCTGGACGAAGGAGGCCTTCAGCGCGGCGAGCGACTGCATGTCGGTGCCCGGCCGCATATGCTCGTCGCGGTCGAGCAGCGTGATGCCGTTCACGTCGCGCACCGGGACCACCGAGCCGCCGAACAGCCCGTCCGCCCAGGACTTGGCCGAGCGCGCCTGCGAGCGGACCGCGTAGGCGTCGCAATCGTCCCGCGAGAAGCCGTACTTGGTGGCGATCAGGTCGGCCGAGACGCCCTGCGGCATGAAATACGACTTGATGGCGATCGCCGGATCGACCGGCCAGGCGCCGCCCGAGGCGCCGATGCCGATGCGGCTCATGGATTCGACACCGCCGCCCACCGCCATCTCGTGCTGGCCGCTCATCACCTGCGCGGCGGCAAAGTTCACCGCGTCGAGGCCCGAGGCGCAGAAGCGATTGATCTGGACGCCCGGGACATGGTCGCCGTAATCGGCGACTAGGGCGGCGGCGCGGGCGATGTCGCCGCCGGCCTCGCCCACCGGATCGACGCAGCCGAGGATGACGTCGTCGACGAGCGCCGTATCGAGGCCGCTGCGGTCCTTCAGCGCCCGCAGGGCCGTTTCGGCCAGGCGCAAAGCAGTCACCTCATGCAGCGCGCCGTCCGCCTTTCCACGGCCGCGCGGCGTGCGGACGTGATCGTAGATGAAGGCTTCGGGCATCGGCGTTCCCCAGCGTGTTCTTGCCTCTTGGCGACGCGGCCTTAACGGGTTGATTCGCTGAGCGCCAGTCTGCCACGGCGGGGACGCGTCAGACCATCCCGGGCCGCCGTGAAACGGTCAGCCTGTAGCCCCGTGAAACGGAAGCGCGCCCGATCGGGGTTCGATCGGGCGCGCTCGGGAGAACGGTTGACGGGTGGCCTGGAGCCCGTTCGGGATCCTAGTCCTGCAGCATGCGCTTCAGGAGTTCGACCTCATCGCCGAGAACCGCGTCCTCGCCGATCTGCTTCTCGATCTTGCGCACCGCGTGCAGCACGGTGGTGTGGTCGCGCCCGCCGAACCGGCGGCCGATCTCGGGCAGCGAGCGCAGGGTCAGCACCTTCGACAGGTACATCGCGATCTGGCGCGGCTTAACCACCGCAGCGGTGCGCCGCTCCGACAGGATATCCGAGCGCGAGACGTTGTAGCGCGAGGCGACCAGCTTCTGGATGTCCTCGATCTTGATCCGCTTCGGCTCGCGATTCTTTACGAGGTCACGGATCGCGCTCTCGGCGGTCTCCATGGTGACGGCCGTGCCGGTGAGCGTGGCATGGGCCAGGAGGCGGTTGACCGCCCCTTCGAGGTCGCGGCCATTGGCGGTGATCGCCCGGGCCACGTAGGTCGCGACCTGCGGCGACACGTCGAAACCCGGATGGGCCGCCCGCACCGCGGCGAGACGGGCCGACAGGATCGAGACCCGCAGGGCTTCGTCGAGGGCGGTGATCTCGACGACGAGGCCGCCGCCCAGGCGCGAGCGGACGCGCTCGTCCAGCGCCTCCAGCTCGGTCGGCGGCCGGTCCGAGGCGACGACGACCTGGCGGCCGGCATCGATCAGCGCGTTGATGGTGTGGCCGAACTCGGCCTGGATCGACTTGCCCTGGATGAACTGGACATCGTCCAGGATCAGCAGGTCGATGCCGCGCAGCCGCTCCTTGTAGGCGAGCGCCGACTGGGTCTTCAGGGCGTTGACGAAGCCGTACATGAACCGGTCGGCGGTCAGATAGATCACCCGGCGGCCGGCCTCGCGGGCGGCGTGGCCGATCCCGTGCAGCAGGTGGGTCTTGCCCAGGCCGACGCCGGCATGGAGATAAAGCGGGTTGTAGAGGGCGCCCTCGCCCTGGTGCCGGGCGACCCGCTCGGCGGCGGCGTGGGCCAGCGCGTTCGAGCGGCCGATGACGAAGCTCGCGAAGGTCAGACGCGCATCGAGCGGCGTGCCGCTGAGGTCACCCCCGGCATCGGCGGAGCGATGTTCCGACGGCGTCGCGACCGCCGCCACGGGGGCCGGCGTCCCGGTCGCGTGGAGCCGGGCGAGCGGACCGCTGGCCGGGCCGGCCTTCGGGGCACCGATCGCCGCCGGACGAGCCGGGGCGGCCGTGCCGCGCACCCCGACCTCGATCCGGGCGATCTCCTCCGCCTCGGCCTTGAAGGTACCCAGAACCCGGTCGAGGTAGTGGGATTCGATCCAGCTCTTGAGGAAGCGCGTCGGCACGGTCAGCCGTGCCGTGCCGCCCGCCACGCCCTCGAGTTCCAGACGGGCGAACCAGCTGGCGAACACGTCCTCACCGAGCTCGGCGCGCAGCCGCCGCTTCACCCGCGCCCAGGCGGATCCGAAATCCGTGTTGCCGCCGCTGCGGCCGCCCTCGTCGTCGCTCGCCACCGTTCCGTCGACACGCATCACTGGCTCTCCCGACGCCGCCGGCGGAAACCCGCAGGCAGCGCGTACGCACGATTTACGCCCTCAGCGTCCCGCATGACCGGGCGGGACAGACTCCGTTGGCGGAGTCAACTCCCCACCAAGGAACTTTTGCCGATTGGAAGAGCCTATCAACAATTACCTACAGTTCCTTTAACAGTGGGACTTGTGGGGACGGCCCAGATTCCCAACCGCAAGTGTTTCCTGACCCAACCAAGCCGCTTGCTAGAGTCTTGGCGAATCGGATTGATTCGCTCTCGTCCCGATATCGGCAGTTTTTGCTTGAACCCAGTTAGTTTCTGTTAAGCTACACGCCGCCCCTAGACTCTGCAACGCGCGAAATTCTGGTCTAGGGTTAACGCTTCGCGAGGCCGGCGCGTCCGGGTCGGAAACGGGCCTCTGGAAAGCGCGCACGAAAAAGCCCGGCGCGAAGGCCGGGCTTCCTGTCGTCCAGTGATGCGGTGGCGGCTTAGGCGGCCAGCGCCTTCACCCGGGCGGCCAGGCGCGAGACCTTCCGCGAGGCGTTGTTCTTATGGACGATGCCGTGCTGGGCAGCGCGCATCATCTCGGGCTCCGCGGCGCGCAGGGCGGCCAGCGCGTCCTGCTGGTTGCCGGTGGCGATCGCCTCCTCGACCTTGCGGACGAAGGTGCGCATGCGGGAGCGGCGCGAGCGGTTGATCGCCGTACGCTTGGCGATCTTGCGGGTCATTTTCTTGGCCGAAGCGGTGTTGGCCATGGAGTCCTCGTTCTCTTCGTCGGGCGATGCCGACGGGCCGGCTCAGCCGGAAATCGGTCGTCGCATCAGGTTGTCAGGCGATGGCCGAGACGCAGCGCGCGCGAAAGCGCGGCCCCTCGGCGAAGCGGCCTCTATAGTTAGCGCGATGCGGCGCGTCAACGCGGAACAGCCCGCAGCTATCGGCGCGAGCCCAAATTCTTCGATCTTGACATTTTTCCTATGTTCTTGTTTTGTTCAGGCGGCCACGGAATGGGCGGTCTGGCAGGGCTTGGCCACGATGCGTGAAAAGTCTCAAGCGCACAGCGAGTCTATCGTCCTGCGCAACGTTCTCGCCGGTCTCGTACTGGAGACCAAGCTGATCCGCCTGCAGCGGCAGTTCCAAGCCAAAGGTTGGGAGACGCAGCCACGCGCCCCAGCAGGACAGCCAAACGGCAGCGAGTGGGTGCAGGGTCCCGGCGGTGGCCAGTGGGCCTCGCTCCACGAGGATCGACCCGGCGGACCGTCCCCACAGGATCCGCCCGCACTTACGGACAGCACGACGCTCGAGGATGGGACGCGCGTCCTCTCGATCCGAGTGCATGCTGGGCGAAAATCCTTCGATGAACAACACACCGTTACAGCGCCGGACGGCGAGAGCCGGATCTTCGAGACATCCGGCGCTACGCAAACAATCCTAGACGGTCAAACCGGCGATGGGCTGTCGCGGAGTACCTTCACGGCGACGGACTTCGTCTCGGAACCCCTCGTGCAGCCGGCTTTCCTGCCAGCTGTGCCGTTGGCGATCGAAGGCGCTCTTGCGGCGATTCAGTCAGCGCGAACGCTCGAACTCGCCCTATCGCTGCTGACGGTTCTGTCAGCGCGCAAGAACGGCTTCGGAGCAGTGCTGGGGCTAACTGCGCACGAATATGCGCTCGACGCGAGTTCTCAGGCGAACATGGCGATCTGGGTCGGACCAATCGGTCAGCAAGCTCTCGACGGTGCTTGCCCACGCAACGGCGAAGTTCGAGCCATGACCAATGAAGTCGCGAAAACGGTCAGGGCGTCGGGAAACTATCGGAACGCGACGGATTTCGGCAACAAAGTCCATATCGAAATCGCGAGACGGGTGAATTTACAAGCGGATCAGGATTTCAAAGCCTAACTCCTACTTGACCCTTCTGGACATAAGCCGAATGCACGACGCCCTGGAAACGTCAGGCTCGACCTGCTGGAAAATGTCAGAGCCTCGCAGACCGTGTGCATCTACGACTACAAAACCGGCAACGGGGAGATTTCGATGGCCCGCGCTGCGCAGCTCGTTGCAGCCGCGGCAAAATCATATCCTGGCCTTCGACGAATCATCATGATTCAAGTGAGACCGGAATTATGAGCTCGGCTCCGCAGATCAAAAGATTAGCCGGCCCTTTGTTCGCCCGGCATAACAATCTGGTGATGGTCGCCGGAAACATCGTATGTTTCTGCCCAGTTACACACTGCACTCGGTATATTTACATCAATAATCGACCAAAGCGAGGTTACTTCACCGTCGAATGGCATGTCGACACCCTGTTCGAGCCTTCGGACTCTGCCTACATCGCCTTGGGCAGAACGTTCGGCCTGCTTGGCCGGTCGCTGCGCTACCGGCCCAAGGGGCAGACCGGTCTCTTCGAGTGGGATGACCCGACCATGCCTGGCGATTTCGTCGATCAGGTTGAGGCCGAGATCATACCTCTGTTCGATACCCTCGACACTTTGGAGAAGACGATCGCGTTCCTGCGACCACACCCGCAGAACCCCTTCGCAGATTATCCACCCTGGAAGACGCTCATGCATGTCGCCCTCGGCGAGATTTCGGCCGCACAGGTGACGTGGCGGCCCGTGATGCATCAATACGTGACCGGGACGGTCCTCCAGGACGCTCGGAGCCAACGCCAGTACGATCAGTGGTGCTTATTAACCGAACCGCTAATGGCTGACGATCGTGCGGCATTGGCGCGGTTGCTGCACGGCTGGGAGGCTTCCAACGTCATCGGCACGAAGCTTGAGTCTTATTGGCTTTCGACACCATTCCCACTTGAACTCGGGGCGTGAGGTATCGTCTGACGGGTTGAAGATCGCAGCATACAGTGCACGACAGCAAACGATCACTCCGGCCAGCGCAAAGCCGCCGCCGCAGCCAACGTCCCGACCACGGCGGCAATCAGGGTCAGCGCCGCTAACACCGCCAGCGGCACGAGGAACGGCACCGTTCCGCCCGTCGCCGCCTGGGCGGCCGAGACGCCGAAGATCAGGCTCGGAATCATCAGCGGCAGGACCAGGACGGCGAGAATCAGCCCGCCCCGGCGAATCGAGGCGGTGAGCGCCGCCCCGACTGCGCCGATGAAGCTGAGCGCCGGGGTTCCGGCGAGCAGGGTCAGTGCCGTGGCGCCCATGGCGGTGCCGTCGAGGGCGACGAGCAGGCCGAAGAGCGGTGAGGCGAGCGCCAGGGGCAACCCGGTGGTCAGCCAATGCGCCGTGACCTTGGCCAGCACGACGCCCTCGAGCGGCACCGGGGCGGCACTCATCAGGTCGAGGGAGCCGTCTTCCTCGTCGGCCTGGAACAGGCGGTCGAGGCCGATCAGGGTCGAGAGCACCGCGGCGAGCCACAGGATCGCCGGGCCGATCCGCGACAGCAGGTTGAGGTCGGGCCCCAGCGCGAACGGCACCAGGGCGACGATCATCAGGAAGAACACCAGCGACAGGGCGCCGGAGCCGCCGACCCGTCCGGCCAGGCGCAGGTCGCGGGCGATGAGGGCGAGGATCGCACGGGTCACGCCCAATCCTCCATGGGCTCGGGCTCCAGGGCGACGGAGGCCTCGATGCGCAGCTCCGCCGCACCGTCGAGGCCGAGCGCCTGGTGGGTCGCCGCGATCACGAGACCGCCGTCGGCCCGATGCGCGGCCATCAGGTCGGCCAGCAAAGCCTGCGAGGCGGTGTCGAGGGCGGCGGTCGGCTCGTCGAGGAGCCAGAGGGGGCGGTGGCAGACCAGCAGCCGCGCCAAAGCCACCCGCCGCCTCTGGCCGGCCGACAGGTAGCCGACCGGGAGGTCGTGGGCGTGTCCGAGGCCGAGCCGCTCCAGCGCGTCCCGGGGCGGCAGGCGCGCGGCGCCGAGGAGCTTCTGCGCGAACAGCAGGTTCTCGCCGGCGGTGAGCGCGCTTTTGAGCCCGTCGCGATGGCCGACGACGTGGAGGCATTCCGGCAGGCTCGCCTCGCCGACCTCGGCCACGTCGATACGTCCGGCATCGGGCCGCAGCCGGCCCGACAGGATCGCGAGCAGGCTCGATTTCCCAGCGCCGTTCCGCCCGGTCACCGCCAGGGCATCCCCCGGCCCGAGGGCGAAGGTCAAGCCGGAGAAGATGCGGCGCCCGGAGCGGCGGCAGGCGAGATTGTCCACGCTGAGCCGCACCCGATACCCCGCCCTCTCGCCAACGCTTGGCGCCTCCATGCCTGATTGCCACGCGCAACGGAACCGTGCCGTCACGCTCCATCTTTCCTCCCGATACGGAGGCTCCGATGAACGAGGCGAGACACCCGAGCGAGGCCGACATCGCCGCGACGGCGGATGCGGTCGCGGGAAGGGCCCTGGTCGAGGCACGGGTGGCGCAATGCACGCCCGAGGAGCAGGCGGCGTTCTGGGAGGCCGTCGGCCGCTGCTTCGGCGGCGGCACGCCGCCCGACATGCAGGCTGCCGACTGATCAGGACCCCTTTCGCGTCAGGGCCCGCAGCGCGCCGCGGAAGGTGCGGACATCCTGCTCGGTCAGGCTCATGCGGTGGAGCATGTCGCGCATGTTGCGGGCGATGATGTCGCGCTTCTCCGGCGGGTAGAACCGGGCCTCGTCGAGGGCCGTCTCCAGGCTGCCGAACAGGGCCACCAGGGCCTCCCGGGTGGCCGGCGGCGACAGCAGCTCCCCCGAGAACGGCAGCACCGCCCGCCCACTGGCCTGGCGCCAGGCATAGCCCACCAGCAGCACTGCCTGTGCGAGGTTCAGCGACGGAAAGTCCGGCGAGACCGGGAAGGTGATGATCGCGTCGGCGAGCGAGACTTCGTCATTGGTGAGCCCGACCCGCTCGCGGCCGAACATCACCGCGGTGCGCTGCCCCTCCCGGGCGACCAGCTCGCCCATGGCGGCCTCGGGGGCGAAGACCCGCTTCATCTGACCGCGCTCGCGCGCCGTGGTCGCCAGAACGTACTGGAGGTCGCCGATCGCCTCGGCGACGCTGCCATGGATCGTCGCCCGATCGAGCACATGGGTGGCGCCCGAGGCCGCCTCGCGCACCCCCTTCTTGGGCCAGCCGTTCTTGGGGTTGACGAGACGCAGCTCCGACAGGCCGAAATTCGCCATGGCCCGGGCGGTCATGCCGATATTCTCGGCCAGTTGCGGCTCGACCAGGATCACCACCGGGGCGAGTCCGGGCGGCAGCTCGATGATCTTCGTCGGCGTCTCGCCGGATGCGTCTGGGGTCGTCATGCCGGCCCTCTGGCACAGGGGGCGACCGCCCGTCGAGGGTCGGGTGACGAAGCCGCCCGGATGACAGCCCGCGGCTTCCGCTGCCGAAAGGGCCGCGCTATGTCGCCCGAGCGATACGTACCCGATGGATATTCGGGCAGGCGGCCGCACGGCACTTGCAAACCGTGCGCGGGGACAACGCGAGAAGGCATCGGTCCATGGCGAAGATCAAGGTAGCGAACCCCGTCGTTGAACTCGACGGCGACGAGATGACCCGGATCATCTGGGCCGAGATCAAGAACAAGCTCATCCACCCCTATCTCGACGTCGACCTCGAATATTACGACCTCGGCGTGGAGCACCGCGACGCCACCAACGACAAGGTGACGGTCGATGCCGCCGAGGCGATCAAGCGCCACGGCGTCGGGGTGAAGTGCGCGACCATCACGCCTGACGAGCAGCGGGTGAAGGAGTTCAACCTCAAGGAGATGTGGCGGTCGCCGAACGGCACGATCCGCAACATCCTGGGCGGCGTGATCTTCCGCGAGCCGATCATCTGCAAGAACGTGCCGCGCCTCGTGCCCGGCTGGACCCAGCCCTTCGTGATCGGCCGCCACGCCTACGGCGACCAGTACCGCGCCACCGACTTCAAGGTGCCCGGCAAGGGGCGCCTGACCATCAAGTTCGAGGGCGACGACGGCACCGTCATCGAGAAGGAGGTGTTCAAGTTCCCGGACGCCGGCGTCGCGATGTCGATGTACAACCTCGACCAGTCGATCATCGACTTCGCCCGGGCCTCGCTGAACTACGGCCTGGCCCGCAAATACCCGGTCTACCTCTCGACCAAGAACACCATCCTCAAGGCCTATGACGGCCGGTTCAAGGACCTGTTCCAGAAGGTCTACGAGGAGGAGTTCGAGGCCAAGTTCAAGCCGCTCGGGATCACCTACGAGCACCGCCTGATCGACGACATGGTGGCCTCCTGCCTGAAATGGTCGGGCGGCTACGTCTGGGCCTGCAAGAACTACGACGGCGACGTGCAGTCGGACACCGCCGCGCAGGGCTTCGGCTCGCTCGGCCTGATGACCTCGGTGCTGATGACCCCGGACGGCCAGACCGTCGAGGCCGAGGCCGCCCACGGCACCGTCACGCGCCATTACCGCGAGCACCAGAAGGGCCGCGAGACCTCGACCAACTCGATCGCCTCGATCTTCGCCTGGACCCGCGGCCTGTCGCACCGGGCCAAGCTCGACAACAATGAGGAACTGGCGAAGTTCTCGGCGACGCTCGAGAAGGTCTGCGTCGACACCGTCGAGGCCGGGCACATGACCAAGGACCTCGCGCTCCTGGTCGGTCCCGACCAGAAGTGGCTCTCGACCACGGGCTTCCTCGACAAGGTCGATCAGAACCTGAAGACCGCGATGGGCGTCTGAACGCCCCTACCCCGGTCGTGTTTGTGCGGCGGGCGCCTCGGGGCGCCCGCCGTTTTCATGTCGATCCATTCCCCGGGCGACGCTGCGGCCTACGAGGACGGCGAGGACCGGACTGAAGGCCGAGAGGCCAGCTCGGACCGCGCCCCGGACCAACGAGCCAGACGGCGATAACGGCGCCCCGGAGCGGCGTGAGCGGCACCTGTCGGAAGATGCCTCCGACGCCGACCAGGGCGATCGGCATCGGCCCAGGATCGATCAGCGCGGCCCCACCGACCGAGACCGCGCTGAGTGCGGCGCCCGATCAGGCTTCGGCCCGGTGATCCGGCGCGCAATTCTCGGCGAGCGCCTTGCCGACCTCGATCAGCAGCAGGTCGATCGCCGCCCGCATCAGCGGATCGCCGACCGAATCGATGAGGTCGCGCACCGAGAGGCACTGCGCCGCGAGGGCGTCCAGCGGGGCATCGTTCATGTCGGGGTTTCTCATCACGCGGCCAGGTAAGCCGGCTCGGATACGAGGACGGACCGGCTATCGCCGTGGACCGTGCGCAGCCGCGCCAGGGTGCGGTCATCGAAGGCGGCGGTGGCCGCCATGATCTCCTCGCCGCCGATCTGGATCGGCAAGCCGAGCGGCTGGGCGCGGAAATGCAGCTGGATGACGTGGATCATGTACAGGGTCGGCATCTGCAACAGCAGCGCCGTGAGGCCGTGCTCCCTGCCCCACTCGACGATGCCGGTGAGCAGCGCGATCGAGACCGGGTTGACCACCCGACCGCGGGCGCGATGCGAGCGGGCGACGCCTTGGCGGGTCCATTCCCAGAGATGCGGCCCCACGGGGCGCTCGCCTTCGCAGAGCTGCGGATAGACATCCGACAGGAGATGCGGCCGCGTCGTCGGCAGGAGGCGGCTGTAGCCGATGACAGTGTCGCCCTCCATGGCGAGGAAATGCACCGCGTGCGGCGTGTCGAACTGGTCGATCTCCCGCCCGTCCGGCCGGGCGAGATCGGTCCAGCCCTTTTCCTCGACGAAGATCTGGTGCCGCAGGCGCCAAGCCTGCTCCATCGCGTCGCCGTAGCGATGCGCGTTGGCTGGGGTGACCACATGGATCATGAAACAACCTCACGTCTCTATGCCGTGAGTGTCCCGCCTTCGTGGTCGCGTGTGTACTACGTGAAACCGTAGGGTTGCGTGTAGCGCGCAGGCTCAATGCAACCGTGAATTCCGATCGCGGATCGCGGTTGGGCCGGCGGAGCGGCGCGAACTCTACGTTATGAGGCCGGCCCGCAGGGCCTGCGCGACGGTGTGCGCCTTGTTCACCGTGTCGAGCTTCGCGCGGGCCGAGCGCAGGTGATAATCGACGCCGGACGCGGTGATGCCCATCACCACGCCGATCTCGGCGTCGGTCTTGCCCTCGGCGGCCCATTGCAGGGTCTCGCGTTCCCGGGGCGACAGCCGTACCGGCTCACCCGGCACCGGACGTGCGTTCATCAGCAGCAGCTGCCCGACCGCGTAGGTCGCCACCAGATTGACCGCGATGCGGTCGGCTGCCTCGATCTCGATTGCCGCTCCGGAGAAGCTGATGCCGCCCGGCTCGCCATCGAGCGTCACGAACGGGATCGTGAGCCCGGCCCGGATGCCGAATTCGCCGGCCTCGTTCATCACGCGACCGGCCACCGGGGTGTCGGGCTGCACGGTACTCCAATCGAACGGGGCGGCGGTGGTGCAGAGCCGGCGAACGGTCGGGTCGTGCAGGGCGTAGCCGCGGGTCACGTAGCGCCGGGCCCATTCCTCGGGCATCGTGCTGGCGAGGACGTAGCCCGCATGGCGGCGCGTCGGCAGGTTCGGCTCCGGCACGATGCCGGCCATGACGTAGGAAATCCCGTGGCGCTTGAAGGCGCCGACCAGCAGGCCGGCGATTTCGTCCGGCGTCGCGGCGCGGTCAAGATCACGCAAGATGTTGAACGTCCGGTCTAAATGTCTCGAATGCGGCATGCTCGACCCGGGGTTTTGCACGTTGCGCGACAAATCGCAGATCACCACAACCTGAGGATGGCATCTGCGGCGCTTCGGCGATAGGTTGTCGGCGAAATCTCCCCCCGTGGCGGAAATCTTTTCGGCCGCGATATGTGACACGGTCGGGTGCGAGCACCGAACCAATGATCGACGATGAAACGCCCCCAACCACGCGCTACCTGCTCGAGCGCATCGCCGAGACGCTGGACGTGCCGCCGTCCTACTTCTTCCGCGTCGACTCGGTCACGGTCGATCCGAACGGGCCGAGCGCGGCGCAATGCGAAGAGGCGGCGTCCCTGTTCCGGGCCATCAAGTCACCGACCCGCCGCGGCGCGGTGCTGAAGCTGCTGCGGGAGATGGCGGCCGATTCGTGAGCAGGCGCGCGCGACCGAAGTCGGCTAACGGCTGAGCCGAGGATCGACGTCACCGGGACGTCGCGCGAAAGCTCAGGCCGAGACCAGCAGGGCGGCGCCGGCCACGCCCGAGAGAACGAGCCGCAACCGGCCGAGCCAGAGGGGCACGAGGCCGCGGCGGGGCAGGTCCTGATCGATCAGGCCCCAGGCCAGAACCAGGGCGCCCAGGACGCGCAGATCCCAAGGCGCGGGCGCGGCCATGGCGGCCCAGGCGACCAGGGACGGGACGATCGCGATCACGTAATCGCCGTTGCCGGAATTGCGGGCCGCCGCCGCGCCCCAGCGAATGCCGCCCAGAAACGACGCGATCACCGCCCCGTACGCCGACAGGATCGTCCGTGGCGAGAGGCCGATGCTGCTCAAGCCGCCATCGGTGCCCGAGACAGCCAGCGCCGCGAAGCCCAGGAACGGGATCAGGCCGGCCACGCCCAGCACGAGCGCGCTGATCGGGACCGAGTTCCGGTGCGCCATCCATTCTCCGAGCCGCCACACGAGCAACGGCTACGCCTTCTTCAACGCAGGCGGGTGCCGCCCGGGTCAAGCGTTCCCGCATCGGGGCTGAGCGGTCAAGCTGCGACCAGGGCGGCAAAAGAGAGCATCGTCCCGGGAGGCCGCGGACGGATCTTCGGGACGATGCTTCGGGTTTCGTGAACGCGCGACGCTAGGACTTGCGCGACGGCGCGGTGAAGGCCGTCGGGTTCGGCGTCGGCGCACCCAGCAGCGACATCGGCGCCGTGACGCCGTCCTTCGGAGCGGGCGGCTCGTTCACCGCCGCGTCGATCTTGCGCGGCTTGAAGGTTGCCGCCAGGCTCTTCGCGCTGGCGAGGTCGGCGGGGCTCAGCTTGTTGGCCACGTCGTCGCGCTTCTTGGCGGCGTCGTCGTCACCCTGCGCCGCAGCGGCGGAGAACCACGCGTAGGACTGGACCAGATCCTGCGTCAGGCCGAGGCCGCGGGCGTAGAGCACCGCCAGATTGTACTGGCTGTCGCGGACGCCGAACTCGGCGCCCTGCCGGAACCACGAGGCCGCGGAGGCGAAATCGGGCTTGCCGTTGGCGGCGGGGTTCTCGGCGTAGAGCACCGCCAGGTTATGCATCGAGCGGGCATGGCCCTGCTCGGCCGCGCGCCCGTACCAAAGCTTGGCCTTGTCGAGGTCGCGGACGACTCCCGAGCCCTTCTCGTAATGGCCGGCGAGCTTGTACTGGGCGGGCGCGTAGCCGGCGACCGCCAGCTTCTCGAAGAGCTTTGCCGCCACAGCGAGGTCGCGCGGCATGCCGCGGCCATCCGCCTCGCGGGTCGCCAGATCCCAGATCGCCGTCCCGTCGCCGTCCAGAGCGGCTTGCTTCACCTTGGCGAGGGCGGGCGGCAGGGCGCCGAGATCCGCCTGCATCGTGTTCATGCCCGAGACCTGGGGCACGGCTGCCTTGGCATTGGCCGGACGCGCCTCGGCGGGAGGCGGAGTCGGCAGGGCCTGCGTGGTCACCGGATCGGCGATGGCCGGCTTCGGCGCCGCAGCCTCGGCGACCGCCTCCTGGCGCGGCTCACGGGCCGGCTCGATGCGCGCCGGGGCGACTTGCGAGGTCTGGACCGGGCGGGGCGCTTCCTCGGGTGCGCGCAGGCTGATCGCCTGGAGCGCACCGAGCGCCAGCACGATCGCCGCGAGCCCGAGCAGCAGCGGCCGGCGGCGGCGGTTGATCTCGGCGCGCAGGCGATCGAACCGGCTCTCGCCCGTCGTGGCCGCTTCCGCCTCGCCCTTGCCGGCGCGCAGGTCCCGGCGATCGGCCGGGGCTTCCGCGGCGAGCTCCGCCTGGGCGGCCTGGGCGGCGCGGCGGGCCGCCGCGATGAAGCTGGTCTTGATATCGGTCTCGCCGGCCTCAGGAAGCGGGCGCGGGCGGGACGCCTCGCGGTTCGGACGGCGCACCGCGGTCTCGCGCGACACGCGTGGCTCACGGCCCGGACGTCCGCTGCCCGGCTCCAGCAGATCGTCGGTCAGGCGCGACGCCTCGGGCGCGGCGCCCCGGGCGATCTCCGGGCTCGTCGAGGCCATCAGCCGCTCGTCGAGAGACGGCATGCGCGGGTTCGCGGCTTCGGCGGGGCCCAGCCGGTTGACCAGGCGCTCGAGGGCGGATTGCACGCCCTCCAGGGTGGCGCCGAGACGCTGGTCCGACGCGATCTGGCGCGCCTGCATGTCGGCGAGGCTCGCCCGCAGGAGCCCGATCTCCCCGAGATCGGCGCTCGGGAGGGTGGATCCCTTCAGGGTCTGGGCGACGGCATTGCGCGCGGCGCGCTCCACGACAGCCTCGCTCGGCGCCGATTCGCGCAGGGCCGCGACCTGCTGCAGGAGGTCGTCCATGGTCCGTTCGAGCCCGGCCAGGGCCGGATCGCCGCCGCGGGGCGCATCGAGCCGCCCCGCCAGGGAGACGACCTGCTTCTCCAGCGCATCGAGGCCCTCGTGCTCCGAGCGGCTGCCGACCTGGTCGACCTTGTCGGCGAGGCTGCGCAGCATGGCGTGGATCGAGGCCATGTCATTCGACTGGGCCGAATCCGGCTCCCCGGCGCGATCGAACCTCTGGTCGCGCGTGTACAAACCATCGACCTTGTCGGCGAGCGTCTGGATCTGCTCGGCGATGGCGCTCGGCGCGCCGGTTCGCACGTCGCTGCGGATCTCCTCCAGAAGCGGGCGCAGGCTGGCATCGGTCCCGGTGCGCTGCAGCTGCGCGATCTGGGCGCTCACGGCCTGCAGGCTGTTCGCCAGGCCCTGGATGCGCTCCGGACCCGCCAGGGCCCCGATGAGGCGGCGGATCTCCTCGAGCTCGGCGAACAGGCCGGCCAGGGTATGGCCGTCCGACCCGGCCGGGCCGGACGCGGCGACGCTGTCGAGACGCTCGGCCAGGCGGCGGACGTCGTCGGCGACCCGGGTGTGGACGTTCTCGGCGACCTCCTCGGCCAGGCGCTCGACCTGCGCCCGGACCTGCTCGACCGGAGCCGCGATGGCAGCGAGATCGGTGCCCACCTGAGCCCGCTCGATGCCGTGGGCCAGCGTGGTGACCGCCTGCTCCAGGGCGCCGACATCCCGGCTGGTCGCCAGTTGGTTGATCGCCTCGCGCAGGCGGACGGTCTCGCGCTGCAGCTCGGAGACCGCGGCCGACGGGGCGGCCATCTCCTCGACCCGCGCCTCCAGGCGGCGGGCGAGGTCCATGCGCATGCTCGCGACCACGCCGCCATCGGCCGGGCCGCCCGAGAGCGCGCGGGCGCCGACGCCTTCCGACAGCTCGCGCTGGCGCTGGCGGATATCCTGGACGGCGTTGCGGATCTCGACCGCGTCCGGGCGTCCGCGTCGGGCGGAGGGACGCGCGGAGGCGAATTGCTCGCCGAGCTGCGACATCCGCCGCTCGATATCGCCGAGCCGCTCGGTCACCTGCTGGACCGGATTCGCCTTCAGGGCGCGCTCGATCCGGGCCTCGATCTCGGCCAGACGCCGGGCCTCCGCCTCCTGGGCCAGGCGCCGCTCCTCGTCGAGCGTCCGGTTGAGGCCGTCGATGCGGCTCATCAGGGCGGCGAAGCCCTGGCCGTAGGCATCCGGTGCCGGGTCCGGATGGGTCTCGGCGTGCCGCTCGAACCGGGCGTCCTGATCCGCGGCAGCCTCGTGCTGGTCGATCTCGTGCCGGGAATCCAGGCGGGCGGCCTGCTCGGCCCTCTGCCGGCGGCGCTGCCGGCGGTTACCCTGGAGGCCCTGCTGCTGCGGCACCACCGAGGCGATCCAGGTCTCGAGCGGAACGCCGGCTCGCGCCGCCACGTCCCGGGCGGCGTCCAGCACCTCCGGGTCGAAACTGTCGAGCTGCGGCATGGCGTTGCGGGTCATCGATGGCCTGTCGTCGGCAGCGTTCGGCGTTGATCCTGTTCGCGGGACGGGACCGAGAGACGGTATCCACGGAACGCGGGTGCCGGATCGTTCGAGGGGACCTTTAACTTTCTTGGTAAACACACGGTTAAGGTGCGGTTGACCCAGTAATCTTCAGCGCCGGCGCGCGGAGGCGTGACACATCCCGCGGCCGCGACGGCAGAACCGTTGCTCCCGGCGCGACGGCGCGCTTAGATGCTCGCAAACGGGCGGGCCGAAGGTGGCATCAGCCTGAGCGAGGGGGAATCCCGTCATGCCGCACTACCGTGCTCCGGTCGACGACACGCTGTTCCTGCTCAACGATGTCCTGGGCTTTCATAACCGGGACAACCTCGCCGGCTTCGCCGACGCCTCCCCGGACGTGGTCGAGGCGGTCCTGCGTGAGGGCGCGAAGCTCGCCGAAGAAGTCCTCGCCCCGGTGAACCGGGCGGGCGATCTCGAAGGCTGCCGCCGCGAGCCCGATGGCAGCGTCCGGACGCCCACCGGCTTCAAGGCGGCCTACGACGCCTACGCGCAGGGCGGCTGGATGGGTCTCGCGGTCCCGGAAGCGTTCGGCGGCCAGGGCCTGCCGCACACCATCAACACGGCGATGCAGGAATTCGCGTCGGGGGCGAACCTCGCGCTCGGCATGTATCCGGGCCTGACCCAGGGCGCGATGGCCGCGCTCCTCGTCCACGGCACCGAGGAGCAGAAGGCGCTCTACCTGCCCAAGATGGTCGAGGGCGCCTGGACCGGCACGATGAACCTCACCGAGCCGCATTGCGGCACGGATCTCGGGCTCCTGAAAACCAGGGCGGTGCCGAACGGCGACGGCTCCTACAGCCTCACCGGCACCAAGATCTTCATCTCGGCCGGTGAGCACGACCTCGCCGAGAACATCGTCCACCTGGTCATCGCCCGGATCGAGGGCGCCCCGGCCGGCACGAAGGGCATCTCCCTGTTCGTGGTGCCGAAATTCCTGGTGAACCCGGACGGCTCGCTCGGCGCCCGCAACGGTGTGTCCTGCGGCTCCCTCGAGCACAAGATGGGCATCCACGGCAACGCCACCTGCGTGATGAATTACGACGGCGCCACGGGCTGGCTGGTCGGCCAGGAGAATCGCGGCCTCAACGCCATGTTCGTGATGATGAACGAGGCGCGGCTCGCGGTCGGCGTCCAGGGGCTGGGCCAGTCCGAGGTCGCCTACCAGAACGCCGTCGCCTACGCGAAGGAGCGGCTCCAGGGCCGGGCGCTGACCGGCGCCAAGGCGCCCGACAAGGCCGCCGACCCGATCCTGGTCCACCCGGATGTCCGGCGCACGCTGATGCAGATCCGGGCCTTCAACGAGTCCGCCCGCGCCCTGATGCTCTGGACCGCCCTGCAGGCCGACATCCTGCACCGGTCCGAGGACGCCAAGGAGCGCCAGACCGCCGACGATCATCTCGGCCTGCTCACCCCGGTGGTGAAGGGCGTGCTCACCGACCGCGGCTTCGCCAACGCGGTGGATGCCCAGCAGCTGTTCGGCGGCCACGGCTATATCGAGGAATGGGGCATGTCGCAGTTCGTGCGCGATGCCCGGATCGCCATGATCTACGAGGGCGCCAACGGCATCCAGGCCATGGACCTGATCGGGCGCAAGCTGCCCAAGGACGGCGGCCGGGCGATGATGACCTTCCTGGGCGAGGTCCAGACCTTCCTCAAGGACCACGGCGAGGATCCCGCGATGGCGCCGTTCACCCAGCCGCTCCAGGCCGGGTTGAACGATCTCCAGGGCGCCGTGATGTGGCTGATGCAGAACGCCTTCTCGAAGCCCGACAATGCCGGCGCCGGCGCCACGGACTTCATGCACCTCTTCGGCTTGGTCGCCCTCGGCTACATGTGGGCGCGGATCGCCAAGGCGGCCCAGGTCCGCAACGCCGAGTCGGCCTCGCCCCGCTGGGAGTCCAAGCTCACCACCGGCCGTTTCTTCATGGAGCGGATGCTGCCGGAGACCGGCCTGCGCCTCGCGCGGATCAAGGCCGGGGCGGAGACCACCATGGCGCTGGCGGACGAAGCGTTCTAGCCCCGACCTGCGGTCCCTCCCCGACCCATCATCCTGAGACGCCCGCTCCGCGGGCGAACTCCAGGATGATGCGATTTGATCGGATCGGCGCCTCAGGCGCTCAGCGCGCCGTCCAGATCCTCGATCAGGTCGGCCGGATCCTCGAGGCCGATCGACAGCCGCACCACCTCGGGGCCCGCGCCGGCGGCGGTTTTCTGTGCGTCGGTGAGCTGGCGGTGCGTGGTCGAGGCCGGGTGGATCACCAGAGAACGGGTGTCGCCGATATTGGCCAGGTGCGAGAAGAGCTGGAGGTTCGACACCAGCTTGACCCCGGCCTCGTAGCCGCCCTTCAACCCGAAGGTGAAGACCGCGCCGGCACCGTTCGGCGTGTAGCGCTTGGCGAGTGCGTGGTAGCGGTCGGTCTCCAGGCCCGGATAGCTCACCCAGTCGACCGCCTCGTGCTGCGCCAGATGCTTGGCCACCACCAGGGCGTTGTCGGAATGGCGCTGCATCCGCAGCGGCAGCGTCTCGATCCCGTTGAGGATCAGGAAGGCGTTGAACGGCGACAGGGCCGGCCCGAGATCGCGCAGGCCGAGCACCCGGCACGCGATGGCGAAGCCGAAATTGCCGAAGGTCTCGGCGAGCACCATGCCGGAATATTCCGGCCGGGGCCGGCTCATCATCGGGTAGCGGGCATCGCCAGCCCACTGGAACGAGCCGCCGTCGACGATCAGGCCGCCGATGGAATTGCCGTGCCCGCCCAGGAACTTGGTGGCCGAGTGCACGACGATGTCGGCCCCGTGCTCGAACGGCCGGATCAGGTATGGCGTCGCCATGGTGTTGTCGACGACGAGCGGGATGTTGTGCTTCTTGGCGACCTGCGACAGCGCCGCGATATCGGTGATGACCCCGCCCGGATTGGCGATGGACTCGCAGAAGATCGCCTTGGTCCGCGGCGTGATCGCCGCCTCGAACGAGGCCGGGTCGTCGTTGTCGGCCCAGGCCACCGACCAGCCGAAGTTCTTGTACGAGTGGTTGAACTGGTTGATCGAGCCGCCATACAGCTTGTTCGAGGCGACGAACTCGTCCCCCGGCTGCATCAGCGCGTGCATGGTCAGGAACTCGGCGGCATGGCCCGAGGCCACGGCGAGCGCCGCGGTGCCGCCCTCCAGCGCCGCGATGCGCTCCTCCAGCACGGCGTTGGTCGGGTTGGTGATGCGGGTGTAGATGTTGCCGAAGGCCTGGAGCCCGAACAGCGAGGCGGCGTGGTCGACATCGTCGAACACGAAGCTCGTGGTCTGATAGATCGGCGTCGCCCGCGCGCCGGTGGCTGCGTCGGGCGCGGCGCCGGCATGGATCGCAAGGGTGTTGAAGCCGGGCAGGCGGTCGGTCATCGTCTGGTCTCCTCGCACCGTCCCGCCTGTATGCCCGGCCCGGTGCGGCGCGCAAGGTTCCGACCGGCGCCCGGCGCGATTCGGCTACGCGTCGTGCGAGGCGCCGATATCGACGTGCGGCTGCCCGGCATCGACGAGGGCGCGGTCCACGGCCTCGATCGCCAGCAAGGTCCGGGTCAGGTCCTCGGCCATGGAGATCGGCGCGACGTCGATCCCGCCCAGGCGCTTGGCGATGGCGTTCCTCTGCCGCGCCAGGGCACCGCGTGCGCGTTTCAGGTCTTCGACCTCGTCGACGGTCATCCGCTATCCCTCTTTGAGGCCCGAGCCGTTCAGTCGCCCGGCGTCCAGTCGATGTTCGGCCGCTGCGCCAGCATCCGGTCGAAGTAGTTGGCGACCGCCTGGGCGCCATCCGTGTGCATCATCGCGACCGGATGCGCGAGGTAGGCGCGGGCGAGATCCATCGGAATCTGCCCGGACTGGAGGGCTTTCAGCACCTCGTCGATGAATGCGTCGTTGGCCTCGTTGAAATCGCTCGACAGCTTCTTGCGGTCGTTGAGCGCCTTGATCGGCATGCCGGGTCCTCTGTCGCGGGCGGGTTTGGAATGGTCACCAAGCCGGTGCGCGGCCGCGCAGATCCGTGCGGGGACGCGGGACTTTGCGGGCGGCCCTTGCCGCGCCGTCCACTCATCGGGCGGTCACGGCAAACGGATCTCCGCAAGAACCGGCCCGTCGATGCAACTCCTACGAGCGTGCGATTGCACACTTAAGTAACTGCGCCGCCACGTCGGTTGAAGCGGATTTCCGGCGTGACACGTTAATCCACCATGTCGAGTGATCTGATACCCGCCCACAGCGTCGAAGTCATTCCCTGCGCGAGCGATCCGCGGTGCTTCCGCTGGATCATCCGGGCCGGCGGAGGCGCGGTCGTCGAGCACTCACCGTACGCGTTCGTGACGCAGAACGGCGCCCGAATCTCGGGGGAGTGCTGGATCCGCGAGCATTTCGCGGACGGCGTGCGCGGCTGAGCCGGTCCCCCTCGCCGAAGCGACGCTGAATCCGGCTTCGCTTCGGCGGTCTGCGTCATCTCACGGGCGGATCCAGCGGTCCGCCGAAGAACTGGCCGCCCGAAGGTTTCCGCAAGTCACACGACGACGACGCACGCAGCCTCAAAAGCAAAAACGCCCGTACGGGCGTTTTGCGAGATCCTGGTTGGGAAGGAAAACTGGAGCGGGCGAAGGGATTCGAACCCTCGACCCCAACCTTGGCAAGGTTGTGCTCTACCCCTGAGCTACACCCGCTCACTAGTGCCTGGCCGCCTGGACTTCCGTGCCGGCGGCCCCCGGCGGCGCTCTCTAAACACCATTCCGCCGGGCGACGCAAGCGCCCTTTTTCAGGTTCGTGACGATTCACCAGATCGGGTCCGGCGGGAGGCCCTCCCGGATCTCGCGCAGGCGGGCGCGGGTCGCCCGGGTGGTGCCCTCCGGCAGGGCGTTGGCGGGAAAGAAGGCGCAGGCGGCGATCTCGCGATCGGGCGTCTTGGGTCGCAGCACCGCGAAGGCCGGCAGCACGAACACCGCGACGTGGTCCCGGGGTGCGGCGGCGGCGTTGCGGTAGAGCCCGTGCAGGCGCAGGGGCGCCTCCGGGACGATCTCCGCCTCCTCGCGGAACTCGCGCTCCATCGCGCCGATTGCGGTCTCGCCGCGCTCGACGCCGCCGCCGGGCAGGTGCCAGCCGCTGATGTAGGTGTGGCGGACCAGGGCGACGCGGCCCTGGCCGTCGAGGGCGACACCGCGCACGCCCAGGGTCATCCCCCGGGACGCGAGCGACCCGAGGTGGAACAGGCGCCGCAGGAACGGGCGGTCGAGGAGCATCCTCGGCGCGTCAGACGACGTCGAGGGTGATCTCACCCAGGCCGGCGATCGCCGCGACCATGCGCTCGCCGCGCTGGACCGGGCCGACACCCGACGGCGTGCCGGTGAAGATCAGGTCGCCGGGTTGCAGGGTGAAGTAGCGCGACAGGTAAGCCACCTGCTCGGCCACCGACCAGATCATGTCCGCGAGGTCGCCCGTCTGGCGGATTTCGCCGTTCACCGCGAGGGTGATCGCCCCCCTGGCCGGATGGCCGATCGCCGAGGCGGGGAAAAGCGCGCCGATCGGGCCTGAATGGTCGGCGGCCTTGCCGAGGTCCCAGGGCCGCGACAGCTTCTTGGCCTCGTCCTGCAGGTCGCGCCGGGTCATGTCGAGGCCGATCGCGTAGCCGTAGACGTGGTCGAGGGCGTCCGCCACCGGGATGTCGCTGCCGCCGCCCGCCAGAGCCGCCACCAGCTCGACCTCGAAATGGTAGTTCCGCGTCTGCGGCGGGTAGGTGTGCGGCGCCGGCTCGGGCCCGACGATCTGCAGGGCGTCGGCCGGCTTCATGAAGAAGAACGGCGGCTCGCGATCGGGATCGGCGCCCATCTCGCGGGCATGGGCGGCGTAGTTGCGCCCGACGCAGTAGACCCGGCGCACCGGGAACAGGTCGCTGCTGCCGGCGATCGGCAGGGCGATGCGGGGCGGGTTCTGGATGACGGACAGCATCGCGGCCTCGGGCTCTGGGGCGTGGGGGGATCCGGGCGCGTGGCCGCCCGGGGGCACAGGAGCGTTGTAAGGCGTGCAGGGGCCCGCGCCATCCCGACGCTTGCAACCGGCCCGGCCTGGTCTACAAAATTTCGCCGATGACGCCGCCAGCCCCCACCCACGATACGCTGCTCAGCGCGTTGCGCGACGGGCTCGGCGCGCGCCATGTGCTGACCGAATCCGAGGATCTCGCCCCCTATCTCGTCGAGAGCCGCAAGCTGTTCACCGGATCGGCGCTGGCGGTGCTGCGGCCGGGCAGCACCGAGGAGGTGGCCTTCGCGGTCCGGGCCTGCACGCAGGCCGGCATCGCTGTGGTGCCGCTCGGCGGCAATACCGGGCTGACCGGAGGCGGCATCCCGCAGGGCGGCGTGGTCCTGTCCCTGGAGCGGATGAACCGCCTGCGCGCGGTCGATCCGGTGGATTCCACGATCACGGTCGAGGCCGGGATGATCCTCTCGGAGATGCAGGATGCGGCCGAGCGGGCCGGCCTGCTGTTCCCGCTCTCCTACGCGTCGCGGGGCTCGGCCCGGATCGGCGGCGGCATCGCCACCAATGCCGGCGGCATCGCGGTGCTGGCCTACGGCAACGCCCGGGATCTCGTCCTCGGGCTGGAAGTCGTACTGGCCGACGGCCGGGTGTGGAACGGGCTGAGGGCGCTCCGGAAGGACAATGCCGGCTACGACCTCAAGCAGCTGTTCATCGGCTCCGAGGGGACACTGGGCATCGTCACCGCGGCGGTGCTGAAGCTGTTCCCGCGGCCGCGCTCCACCAGCGTCGCCTTCGTGGGGCTGGATTCGGCGCGCGCCGCCCTCAAGCTGTTCGTGGCCCTGCGGACCCGGATGGACCGGGATCTCACGGCCTTCGAGTACCTGCCGCCCTTCGCGCTGGAGATCGTGCTGCGCCACGTCCCCGGCACGGTCCGGCCGCTCACCGGGGAGCATGGCGCCTACGCGCTGATCGAGGTTTCGTCGGCGCGGCCCGATGCCGATACCCGCGCCGAGCTGGAAGCCGCCCTCGGCGACGCGCTGGAAGCCGGCCTGATCGCCGACGCGACCATCGCGGCGAGCGGAGCCCAGAACGCCGCGCTCTGGAGCCTGCGCGAGGGTGTGCCCGAGGCCCAGACCCGCGAGGGCGCCTCGATCAAGCACGACGTGTCGGTGCCGCTCTCGAAGCTGCCGGACTTCCTGGAGCGGGCGGGCGCGGCCTGCATCGCGGCGATGCCGGGCCTGCGGCCCTGCGGCTTCGGCCATTTCGGCGACGGCAACATCCACTTCAACCTGACGCAGCCGGAAGCGATGGACCGCGCCGCGTTCCTGGCGGAATGGGGCCGGTTCAACCGGATCGTCCACGACATCGTGCACGGGCTCGGCGGCTCGATCGCGGCCGAGCACGGCGTCGGCCTGATCAAGCGCGACGAGCTCGCGCATTACGGCGACCCGGTCGGGCTCGACCTGATGCGCCGGGTGAAGGCGGCGCTCGACCCTGCGGATCTGATGAATCCCGGCAAGGTCATCCCGAGCTAAGCTGCTCAGCCGCCTGACCGAGCCGGACGGCCGGACTCTGTGGTCAGGACCGTGGGGCGCAAACCGAGTTCGGCCGCGTCACCCTAGATCCGGAAAGCGACCTCGGCCGTCATGGGGCGAAGCGCGTCGGACCTTCCGATCCGAACGGGTGGACACAGGATCGTTCCGCCTGCCCGCCGACGGAAGATCGCGGCGGAGACCATTCAGGACACAGCTCCATCGCCCGAAGCCGCGCGATATAGGCTCGGACTTGGCAACGCTCGATGTCGGGCTCGCCGGCGGCGCAGATTCCCAAACGGCTGATGGGCCCGCGACCATCCGCCATCCAAAGCGACGGATGCCTCCGCGACCCTTCGTCCTGCCACACCGTCCGCTCGTCCGTCTTCACGGCAGACGACGTGCCTGTGTCACCAGGCCGGCGCCGCGCGGGGTCAAATGGCTGATCGAGCTAAAAAGTATCCTCGCGCGGAGCCCTGCGCGGCGATCGTGCAATCGCCGGCTTGTCGCCTTTTCCGCACCCGAGCAGGAGCGTTTCCGAACCGCGCCGGACACGCCGCTAGGCGTGGCATCTCACTCGACTGTGACCGCGGTCCTACGCAACGATCCTCATCAAAGCCGATTGGGCAGGGGTCGCACGTCCCACGGCGTGACGTCCATCCCTGTGCAAACGAGATTTTGATGACGCCTCAGTTCTGGCTCTGGTTGGGCTTTGTGGGAATGGCGGCCGGTGCCGCCGCCATCCTGTTCCTGGCAAAGCGGCGGACGCCAGCCGAGGAAGCCGACGGGATCATTCACGGAATCGTGCCGATCATCGCGGCTTGCTCCTATTTCGCGATGGCGACCGGCCAGGGCAGCATCGTGCTCCCCGCCGGCCCCGACGCGGCCGAGGCGGCACGCCAATTCTACTTCGCCCGTTACATCGACTGGACGTTCACGACGCCGCTGCTTCTGGTCGGGCTCGCGCGTACGGCGATGCATTCCGGGATGCGCCGCCCGGCCGTCGTCTGGGGGCTGATCGGCTCCGATCTGATCATGATCGTGACGGCCCTGGCTTTCGGCCTGTCCGATGTCGCCGCGGTGAAGTGGACCTGGTTCGCCATCTCCTGCGGCGCGTTCGGAGCCGTGTTCTACGGGATCTTCGTGCAGCTGCGTGAGGAGAATGCCAGCGAGCGTGCCGACGTGCGCACCGCCTTCCGGCGCAACGCGGTGTTCCTCACCGCTGTCTGGTGCGCCTACCCCGTGGTCCTGCTGGTCGGCCAGGACGGCCTGGGCTTCCTGTCGCCGACCCTCGCCCTGGCGGTGATCGCGATCCTCGATCTCACGGCCAAGGTCGTCTACGGCATCCTCGCCACGATGGAGACGACCCGCGCCGTCGATCGCGATCTCGCGGAGGGACGCCCCGCGGCGCCGCTGCGCCGGGCGGCCTGACGCGGATGGCGGCCACGTCGTCCATCCTTTCCGAACGGGAGGCTGTCCGGGCGAGCCGCCGACGCGTCCACGCGCCGGGGGCTGTGCTCCGACGCGTCCCCGGCGTGCTACTCGTCCTCGGGCTCACGGCCTCGGCGCTCCTGCCCCGCGACATCGCCTGGCTCGTGGCGCTGACGATCGTCATCCTGCTCGGGGTTCCCCACGGGGCTCTCGACGGCGCCATCGCGGCCCCCCTGCTGCGCCCGCGCTACGGTCGGGCGTGGTTCGGGATCTTCGCCGTCCCCTATCTCGGGCTCTCGGCGCTGGTGCTCTTGGCCTGGCAGGTTGCACCCCTGGCGACCCTGGCGGGTTTCCTGGCGCTCTCGGTCCTGCATTTCGGCGAGGAGGATGCGGGCCCCGGCCGGCCCTTCGAGGCGATCGTGCGTGGGGGACTTCCGATCGCCCTGCCGGCCCTGCTTCGGCCCGATGAGACGGCCGACATCTTCGCCTGTGTCGCCCGTGTGTCGATGCCTCAGCTGCCGGCTTGGTGGATTGCATCGGCGTGGCTCTGGCTCGCCCTCACGGCGTTCTGGCTCCTCACGCACCGTCCACGCGGCGCTGTCCTGACCGAGTTGATCCTTTTGGCCGCTGCCTTCTGGGTGCTGCCGCCCCTGACGGCCTTCACGCTGTATTTCGTCGGCCTGCACGGCCCACGGCACATGCGCGCGCTGGTGCGCGACCCGATCAAGGCACCCGGCATCGATACGATGCGGCGCGCATGTCTCGCCTCGCTGCCGGTCTTCGCGCTGACCCTTTTGATCGGTGCGGGGCTTTGGCCGCTTTATGCGCCGGGTGCCCACGATCATGTGGCCAATCTGCTGACCCTGACCCTGCAGATGCTCTCGGCGCTGACCGTGCCCCACGTCATCCTCGACCGCATCGCGGCCGGGCAGCCGGCGCCGTCGTCTCCGGGCCGATGACAGCACCGTTCAGCCGTCGCGGCGGCCGAGGCTGCAACGTATTGCGCAACCTGACTGCGCGAACCGCTAGTCCGTCTGAGACCCGACTTATCCTCGGAGTTCGCAGGTCGAGGATCGGCGTCGCGGCCCGGGAGAGAATTTGTGCGGCGCGCCATAATTCGGCACGGCGGCGGGTGCAGGAGTTGCCGCGACGGCGCGGTGTGCCGCCGCCGGACCGGGCATTAAGCGCCTGCTAACGCTTCGGGCCGACCCTCAATTCAGACGCCGGGGACGCCCGCGCCCGCCCAGGCATGGTCCTTGCTCAGGGTTCATTCATTTCGCATGTGCGAGATCAATGACCAGACGTCCACCGACAGACAGCTTTTGATTTCTTTGGAGACCGACGGAATGCCTACCTCCCAGGCCCGTGTGCAGACCGCCGAGGCGAGCCGCTACCTGCAGCAGCTCTGCCGGCACTGGAGCCACAAGTTCAAGGTCGAGGCGACCCCCGAGCACGGCACGGTGCCGTTCGGCGAGGACCGCGTCTGCACCTTCGACGCGGAGCCCGACGCCCTGGTGATGCGCATCGACAGCGCCGACCCGGTCAACCTCACCCGCCTCGAGAACGTGGTCGCCGACCACCTCGCCCGCTTCGCCTTCCGCGAGAGCCTCGGCGACATCCGCTGGTCCCGCGCCGCCTGATTTCTCGGTGGCGATGCGCTGAAGCGCGCCGAACCGTCACGCTGGGGCGCGTCCGGAAACAGACCGGGCGGCCTGTTTCGTCCCTCGAATATGTCTTGGCCGGTTGCTGGCGTAGGCTTTGCAACCGGGGTGGGCCGCGCGCGTCAGCGTCGGCAACCCCAGGATATGAGCGGACGACAGCATGAAGCGACGCACCCTGCTGCAAGGCGCCGGCGCCCTGATCGCCGGCGCGGTGGCACGCCCCGCCCTGGTCCGGGCCGCCTCGGCCACCACGCTGCGCTTCGTGCCCTACGCCGACCTGGCGCTCCTCGATCCGATCATCACCACCAACTACGTCACGCGCACGCATGCGCTGATGGTGTTCGACACCCTCTACAGCCTCGACGCGTCCTACCGCGCCCAGCCCCAGATGGTGGCGGGCCACGACGTGTCGCCGGACGGGCTCACGTGGCGGCTCACCCTGCGCGACGGCTTGCGCTTCCATGACGGCACGCCGGTGCTGGCCCGCGACGTGGTCGCGAGCCTCAAGCGCTGGTCCCAGCGCGATGCCTTCGGCGGCGCCCTGTTCGCGACGGTCGACGAGCTGTCCGCGCCGTCCGACACCCTGGTGCAGTTCCGCCTGAAGCGGCCGTTCCCGCTGCTGCCGGACGCCCTGGCGAAGCCGACCTCCTATCTGCCGGTAATCATGCCCGAGCGGCTGAGCGCGACGCCCGCCACCCAGGCCGTGCCGGAGATGATCGGCAGCGGGCCCTATCGCTACGTCGCGGCCGAGCGCGTGCCCGGCTCGCTCAACGTCTACCGTAAGTTCGAGGATTACCGGCCGCGCCAGGACGGCACGCCGAGCTTCACCGCCGGGCCGCGGATCGCCCATTTCGACCGGGTCGAGTGGCGCACGATTCCCGACGGCGCCACCGCCGCGGGGGCCCTGCGCTCCGGCGAGATCGACTGGTGGGAGCAGCCCCTGGTGGATCTCGTGCCCGACCTGCTGCGCCAGCGGGACGTGCGCGTCGAGCTCGTCGAGACGACCGGGCTGATCGGCCAGATCCGGCTCAACCACACCTTGCCGCCCTTCGACAACCCGAAGATCTGCCGCGCGCTGCTGTCGGCCGTGGACCAGACCGAGATGATGGATGCGGTGGCCGGCAGCGATCCCGCGATCCGGCGCGGCCCGGTCGGCATCTTCACCGCCGGCGGCCCGATGGCGTCCGACGCGGGGATGGAGGTGCTCTCCGGCAAACGCGACCTCGCCGCCGCCAAGAAGGCCCTGGCGGCGGCCGGCTACAACGGCGAGAAGGTCGTGCTGCTCGCCGGCACCGACGTGCCGCGGATCAACGCGGTCTGCGAGGTGATGGCCGATCTCTGCCGCAAGCTCGGCATGAATCTTGACGTGGTCGCCACCGATTGGGGCACGGTGAACCAGCGGATCCTCAACGCGAAGCCCCTGGACCAGGGCGGCTGGTCGATGTTCGGCATCTTCTCCGGCGGCCTCGACATGATCTCGCCGGCCTATCACCTCGCGGCCCGCGGCAACGGTCGCGCCGGCGTCCCGAGCTGGCTCACCGACGCGCCGCTCGAGGAGCTGCGCAGCGCCTGGTTCGCGGCCCCGGACCTCGACGGGCAGAAGGCGCTGGCGGCCAAGATCCAGGCCCGGGCGCTCGAGGTCGGCGCCTACATCCCCTGCTGCCAATACTTCCAGCCCACCGCCTACCGACGCGACCTGGAGGGCGTGCTCACCGGCCTGCCGCTGTTCTGGAACCTGCGCCGATCGGCGTGAGCGGTTCGACGCATCGTCTTGGTCCGAAAGCCGGCGACCACCTCGCGGGCCGATGCCCTAGCCGATCGACATCAGGCTGGCATTGCCCCCCGCGGCCGCGGTGTTGATCGCGGTCGAACGCTCCTCGATGAGGCCGGGCAGCGCGTAGAGAGCGCCCGCCGCCAGCGCCTCCGGCGTTCGGCCCTCGACCTGGACGATCGGCCCGGGCCGTTCGGCCAGGGCGCGGTTCAGCGCGCGCAGGCCCGGCGCATCGCCCTCGTACAGCACCGCCCGCACGGCGCCGGCCCGGTCGAGGTCGGGTGCCCGCTCGATCCGGGCTGCGCAATCCTCCGGCAGGGCGCGCAGCAGATCGTCGGCGTGGCTGGAGCCGATCACCACCGCCCGGTTGCCGGCCGCCAGGATCGCGCCGAGCTGGGCCAGCAGCCCAGTCTCGGTCTGCGCGACGGCCGCGACCCGCCCGCGGGGGTGCAGGGCGTAGAGGTTGCGCTCGCCCACCGGTCCGGCCAGCTCGACCTCGGCGCCGTGCGGACAGCCTTCGGCGGCGAGCCGTTCCGCCAGCGGGCCGTGACCCCGGGCGCGCAGCCAATCGCCGTAGCGCCGGCTCAAGCCTTCGTCGCCCGTGAGCCCGTCGAGGGCGGCGGCCGGGGGGCGCTTCAGCAGGCGGCCGAGATAGAGCGGGCCGCCGGCCTTCGGCCCGGTGCCGGACAGGCCGGACCCGCCGAAGGGCTGTACCCCGACCACGGCACCGATGACGTTGCGGTTCACGTAGCGGTTGCCGGCCCCGATGCGCCCGAGCACCCGGGCCACGGTCTCGTCGATGCGGGTATGGAGGCCGAAGGTCAGGCCGTAGCCGGTGGCATCGATCTCGGTGAGCAGCCGGTCCAGGTCGGCGCGGGCGTAGCGCAGGACGTGCAGGACCGGCCCGAACACCTCGCGCTCCACATCGGCGACGCGGGCGATCTCGACGAGCGTCGGCGGCACGAAGGTCCCGTGCGGCGCCTCGGCCGGCAGCGGGACCTGATGGACCGGAAAGCCGCGCGCCCGCATCGTCGCGACATGCCCTTCGATGCGCTCGGCCGCCGCCCGGGTGATGACCGGGCCGACATCGACCGCGAGCCGGCGCGGATCGCCCAGAACCAGCTCGCGCATCGCGCTCTTGAGCATCGTGAGGGTGCGGTCGGCGATCTCCTCCTGCAGGCACAGGATGCGCAGGGCCGAGCAGCGCTGGCCGGCGGAATCGAAGGCCGAGGCGATCACGTCGGCGACCACCTGCTCGGCGAGCGCCGAGGAATCGACCACCATGGCGTTCTGACCGCCGGTCTCGGCCACCAGCGGGACCGGCTCGCCGTCCCGGGTCAGGCGCTCGGCGAGGCGACGCTGGATCGTCTTGGCCACCGCGGTCGAGCCGGTGAACATCACTCCCTGCGCCCGCGCATCGCCGATGAGCGCCGCGCCGACCTCGCCGGGCCCGGGCAGAAACTGCAGCGCAGCCTCCGGCACGCCGGCCGCGTGCAGCACCCGGATCGCCTCGGCGGCGATCAGCGGCGTCTCCGCGGCGGGCTTGGCCAGGACCGGGTTGCCGGCGGCCAAAGCGGCCGCGACCTGGCCCACGAAGATCGCCAGGGGGAAATTCCAGGGCGCGATGCAGACCGCTGGGCCGAGGGGCCTATGCGTGCCGTCGAGCGTCCGCTCGGCCTCGGCCGCGTAGTAGCGCAGGAAATCCACCGCCTCGCGAACCTCCGCCACGGCGTTGGCGAAGGACTTTCCGGCCTCGCGCACGATCAGGCCGATCAGCACCGGCATCCGGGCTTCCAGGGCGTCGGCCGCTTCGCGCAGGCGGGCGGCGCGGATCTTCGGCGCCGTCGCGGCCCAGGCTTCAGCGGATGCGACGGCCCGGGCAAGCGCAGCCTCGATGGCGGCGGGCGACGCGGCCCGGACTGCGCCGATGATGTCCCGGTGGTCGGCCGGGTTGCGCACCGGCATATCCGCCGACGCCGGGTCGATCCCGGAGGGCACCGCCCGCCACTCCGTCCGGCCACTTCCGGCCAGGTCTTCGGCGAGACGAGCCAGGGCCGCCTCGTCGGCGAGGTCGAGGCCCGCGGAATTGGCGCGGCTCCCGCCGAAGAGGTCGCGGGGCAGCGTGATGCGCTCGTGCGGCGCGCCCGGGACCGGCATCGCTGCGACCGCCGCCACCGGATCGGCGATCAAGTCCTCGACCGGCACGGCAGCGTCGCCGACGCGATTCACGAAGGAGGAGTTGGCGCCATTCTCCAGGAGCCGGCGAACCAGATAGGCCAGCAGGGTCTCGTGGGTGCCGACCGGCGCGTAGATCCGGCAGGGCCGGTCGAGCCTGCCCGGCCCGACGACCGCCTCGTAGAGCGGCTCGCCCATCCCGTGCAGGCACTGGAACTCGTACCGCCCGATGGAAAAATCCGGCCCGGCCATCTCGACGATGCTGGCCAGCGTCTGGGCGTTGTGGGTGGCGAATTGCGGGAAGACCGCGTCCGGCGCCGCGAGCAGTTTGCGCGCGCAGGCGAGGTAGGACACGTCGGTGTGCAGCTTGCGGGTGAAGACCGGGAAATCCGCGAGCCCGTCTACCTGGGCGCGCTTGATCTCGCTGTCCCAGTAGGCCCCCTTCACCAGGCGGACCATGAGCCGGCGCCGGCTGCGGCGGGCGAGGTCGATGAGCACGTCGATCGCGAACGGGCAGCGCTTGCCGTAGGCCTGGACGACGAAGCCGAGCCCGTCCCAGCCCGCGAGATCCGGGTCGAAGGCCAGGGTTTCGAGGATGTCGAGGGACAGATCGAGCCGGTCCGCCTCCTCCGCATCGATGTTGAGGCCGATGTCGTAGCGCCGGGCGAGGCGCGCGAGGTCCCGGACCCGGGGTGCCAGCTCGGCCATCACCCGCCCGCGCTGGGAGCGGGTGTAGCGGGGATGGAGCGCCGAGAGCTTGATCGAGATGCCCGGCCCCAAAAAGATCCCGCGGCCGGCCGAGGCCTCTCCGATCGCCCGGATCGCGTCCTCGTAGGAGCGCAGGTAGCGCGCCGCGTCCTCGGCGGTGAGGGCGGCCTCGCCGAGCATGTCGTAGGAATAGGTGAAGCCCTTCGCCTCCATGCGCTTGGCGTTGCGCAGGGCCTCGGCGATGTCGCGCCCGGTGACGAATTGCTCGCCCATCAGCCGCATGGCGAGGTCGACCGCCTTGCGGATCAGCGGCTCGCCCCCGCGCCCGATCAGCCGGGTGAGCGCTGCCGACAGGCCGGTCTCGCTGCGCGTCGCCGCGAGCCGACCGGTGACCAGCAGGCCCCAGGTCGCCGCGTTCACGAAGGGCGACGGGCTGTGGCCGAGATGGGCGGCCCAGTCGCCGCCGGCGATCTTGTCCCGGATCAGCGCGTCGCGGGTGGCGGAATCCGGGATGCGCAGCAGCGCCTCGGCCAGGCACATCAGGGCGACGCCCTCCTGGCTCGACAGGGCGTATTCGTGGATCAGCCCCTCGACCCCGCCGTGCCGGGTCTGGCGGCGCAGGGCCTCGACCAGATGTCGCGCGGTGTCGGCGACGCGCCCGGCGGCCTCGGGCGGCAGGCGTGCGCGATCGAGCAGCGGCGCGACGCAATCCGGCTCGGGCCGCCGGCAGGCCGCGACCATCGCGGCCCGCAGGGGCGACAGTGGCACGACCTCGGCCGCGAGGGCCGCGAACGGGTGCCCCTCCGCGTCGGCGGATCGCTCGGGACGGCCGGATCCGGACATGATGCGCCTCTCGGAATTGCGCGACGATTCACACCGTCGTCTCAGGCTACATCGTCCGCCGCTCTTGTTCAGGCCTTGTCGGCCGGATCCGACGTCGCATCCGCTGCCGGGCCGCCAATTTTCCGCAGCGTACCTTACGGGCGCTTGGCATGCGCGGCGTCGATCGCGTCGGTGAGCAGAGCCTGGACGCCTTCGCGGCGCAGGGTCGATGTCGGGATCACCACGGTATCGGCGCAGGCCTGGACCGCGTGGACCAGATCGAACGCGACGGCGAGGCCGCCCGTCTCGGCGTCGGGCCATACCGTCATGGCCGGCGGTTCGCCCGAGAAGGTCTCGGTCACCGCCTCCCGGCATTCCTTGTCGTCCGTATCCTCCGCGCTCTTGCCGGTCTTGGGCCGGTAGGCCTGCAGGTAGAGATTGTGCAGCCGCTTGGATGACAGAGCCACCATCCTGGTCCCGTCGGCCTGGGCCTCGAGCACGACCTTGCCGGTCAGGGCGGGCGGCAGCAGGGTCGTCCAATCCACCGGCGCACCCGTGGTGAGGTCGTAGACGATCGCCGTCGTGCTGTTGTTCGGATGCGGACCGCCGCAGGACCAGCTGTCGTTGATGACGTAGCTCAGAAACCGGGGACCGCGCATCGGCGTCTGGACACTCCGGTCCCAGGAGGCGTACTTGCCGCCCTCTTGCTTGCAGGTTTGCGCGGCCTTGCGGACATGGGCGTCGATGCGCTTCACTGCGGCGTTGATCTTGCGCTCGGCCTCGTCGACCGGGTCGACGATCTGCGGCAGGGCGTCGATATCCGGGCCGGCGTTGCCCGGCTTCAGTTGCACGATCCGGTCGGCCGCGGCCGCGGGAACACTGGCGGCGACGAGCAAAGCCCCGAGTGCCGCAAGCCGAAGACGTACCTTCATCGATCGCTCCCAAGCACCCTGCGCCGCTGGTTCACAACGAGTCGGACCACCGAACGCGAGTCCGCCCCCGAATACGGAACGGTCTCGCGGCGCTCAACCCGCCATCTGGATGCCGATCTAACGGATCGGTGGAGATCGCCATGTCTTCGCGCGCACACCGGATCGGTTGCGCAGGATCGGTTCCGGGACGAACATTGCCCGGTTCATGCCGGCGCGGCGGGCAGGACCGCATTTTGTCCGGACTCGACTTCCGAACGACTATCCGCGCCGGAAACCAGGCTCCCGAACATCTGACCGGCCTCGCCGCATCGACCGCGTGCCGCGGACAGCCCTTGCCGTCGCGAGCGCCCACCATGGTACAGGGGCGCCCATGACCGAGATCCTGATCTACGGCGCCACGGGCTATACCGGCACGCTGCTCGCCGAACACGCCGCCGCGCAGGGCCTGCGTCCGGTCCTGGCCGGGCGCGACCCCGACAAGCTCCGGCCGCTCGCCGCCAGGCTGGGGCTCGGCTGGCGCGCCGCGCCCCTCGACGATCCGGGCCGGCTGCGGGAGGCGCTCGCCGGGATCGGCGCGGTGATCCACGCGGCCGGGCCGTTCTCCAAGACGGCCCGGCCGATGGCCGAGGCGTGCCTCGCCACCGGGACGCATTACCTCGACATCACCGGCGAGATCGACGTGCTCGAATCGCTCGCCGCCCGGGATGCGGAGGCGAAGGCCGCGGGCATCGTCCTGCTCCCGGCGGCCGGCTTCGACGTGGTGCCGAGCGACTGCCTCGCCGCCCATGTGGCGAAGCGGCTACCGAGCGCCACGCATCTCCGCATCTCGATCGGCGGCTTCGGCGGCTTCAGCCGCGGGACCGCCCGCACCATGGTCGAGGGCATCGCCTGGGGGACGCGGGTGCGCCGGGACGGCCGCATCGTCGAATTGCCGAGCCCGCCCCGCGGCAGCGCCGATTTCGGCCATGGCGCCCGGCGCACCGTGGGGCTCGGCTGGGGCGATGTGTCGAGTGCGTGGTACTCGACCCGGGTCCCCAACATCGCGGTCTATTTCGAGGCCTTCCCCGCCATGGCGGCGGCCGCGGGCCTGCCGTCCGGGCTGCGCCGGCTCATCGCCAGCGGGACGGCGCAGCGCCTGATCAACCGCGGCATCGACCGGCTGCCGCCGGGGCCTTCGGAAAGCGCGCGGGCCAGGGCGCGGAGCACCTTCCTCGCCGAGGCCTGGGACGGATCTGGCAATCGGGCGGCGAGCCGCATGGAAACTCCGGAGGGCTACACGCTGACGGTCCTGACCGCCCTGGAATCCGCGCGGCGCGTGGCGTCCGGCGCGGTCCCCCCGGGGTTCCATACCCCGGTCACCGCCTTCGGCCCGGATTTCATCCTGGGCTTCCCGAACGTCGTTCGGACCGACCTCTGAGCGGCGGACCGTGATCTAGCGCGACGCGAACGGGCGCCGCGCCGCGAGGGCCGCGCGGACACGTTGGCCGTAGGGCGACATCCGGAGGCCGTCCGTGAGCCCCTCATACAGCTCAGCCTTCGGGACCGGGGGATCGAAGTCCGGCAGTTCCATGAACCGGTCGAGCTCGTCGAGGATCGCCTCGGCGAAGGCGTCGGGGGACAGCAGCGCTTCCGCGGCACCCACCAGGCCGGACGTGTCGAGATGGCCGCCGAGGATGATCGCGCCGTCCCGGTACTGGATCATCGCGGCGTAGATGCCGAAGCGGATCATGGCGGCATCGCGCCAGCCGGTCTCGGCGATGTAGGTCTCCAGGATCACGTCGCGGCTGTGGGTCTCGTGCTCGCCGTCGCGCCGGTCGAGATAGCGGCGGAACACGTCGTGCGCCCCCGGATCGAGATGGAGCAGTGCCTGCATCGCCGGGGCGAGCGCGCCCTGATTCTCCTTCGGTCCCCAGATCTGGCGATAGAGCTTCTTGGCGGCGACGATGTCCGGCTGGACGTCCAGATAGGTCGTCAGCAGCGCGCGCAGCTCCGGGTCGACCGCGATGCGCTCCCGGGCGAGGCGGGCGAAGAACGCCGTCTCGGTCATCGTCCGCCCGCCGACCTTGAACGCCAGATCCAAGACATCGTCCTGCAGCAGGTCGGCCAGGCCTGTGCGGATCATCTGCGCGAGTCGCTGCAGTGCATCGGCGATGGCGGCGTGTTCGAACGCGGCCACAACCACCACCGGCCGCGGACAGGCCTTCGCCAGGAACCGCTGAATCGCCGAGGATTTCGGCCCGGCCCAGGCTGTCGGCTGGAACCCGTCCTCGTCCTCCGAGATGCGCCGCGCAGATTGATCCTCCGCACACCACGCGCGCGGGATGAAGACCGCGCCGCCGACCCAACCGGCCCTGATGGCGATCGGCTGATCCGGGCTCACGTCGAGGATGTCGGGGCTCTTGAAATGGAGATAGGCCGGCCCGGTGAACCGTGACCCGTCGAAGCGTTCGAAATGGAAGACCGGCGAATGCGCCCCGTCCAGACCGATGCGCTGGAACTCGTGCTGCTCATCGCGCTTCTGCCACGGGGTGCCGGGCTCCGTTCTCTCGGCGCTGTAGCGAATCGCCTGCACCCAGACGCCCGCCTCGTCCGGCTCCCAGACCATCGCGGTGATGCGCAGGTCGCGCTCCGGCACGGCCAGCCTGAGGAGCGTCTTCCGGAGTTGAGGGGGCACCGTGGTCCAGAGCTCGATCGCTCGTCCGCCCCCCGCCTCCACCCGATGCGCCGGGCTTTCGCCGGACGCCGCCGGCGCGCCGGCCGTCAGCGTGACGGTAAGGCGGCCGCTGGGGCTGAGCCACCACCATCGCCGCTCATGCGGCAGCGGCGTGTACTGCACCGACCCGTCGACGGGGTTCAGCTGGCACAGCCCATAGCCGGTCTTATCGGGAGCGCACCGGTCGCCAATGAACGCCACGCCACCCCCCGGGACCTCGAACAGGTCGGAATGGATGGTGATGTTGACCGGCGCGCCTGGCTTGCGCGGGATGACAAGATCCTCGACGAGCCGCGCGACCGAACCATTGCCCGACCAGAGCAGGCCTTCGCCCTGCAGGATCGTCTCGAGCGTGTCGGACCGCAGCACCGCAATGGAATGGCAGTATTCCTCCGGATCAAACGGCCGTTTATCCCCATGGACGACGATCAACTCGGCATTACGCGCAACGAATATTCCTGCGATCGTGGCATAACGTTCCGGAATGGACCCGCGCGCGCGTTCCTCGCCGAGGCGCCAGTCGATCAGGCAGAGTTCCCCGGTCTTGCCCAGGCAGACGAGCCGATCCGCGCCCACGAAGGCCGCCGCCCTGATCCTCCCCTCGCGGAAGGGCTTGAACAGCCGCCAGGCACCATCCTGTTCGACGGCCGCGACAGCGCAGTAGTGGCGTTGGGTGCCGGTGATCTCCAAGCGCGGCATCAAGGCTCTCCGGGTCGGAACAGATCGTCGGCAAGATGTCGTCCGATGTCGGAATCATTCAGATCGCAGCGATCGATTGAAACAAGCGCGCTGGAAATCCGAGACGTCCGACAGTCTTCACCACATTCAAACGACGCTTCAACCGGATGATATATTTACCGGACGCGCAAAGACGCCGGGCCGACGAAGGCACGTCTTCGCGCCACCGCGATAGTTCGGATATGTGCGCACCGGCGGCAAGCCGATCACGGTGAGCTAGGACACCGAGGCGCCGCATCCGCGACCCGATTCGGCTCAAGGAAGCGGGCGGCTCAGCCTATCGGCCCCGCGGCGCGATCACCCGGCTCGCGCTCGAATGCGCTTCACACCGTCGCGCCGAGCTGCCAGGTCGCGAATTCCGACGCGCCGAAATCGAACTGCTCGCTCTTGGTGCGCTCGCCGCTCGCCACCCGCAGGATCAGCTCGAAGATCCGCTGGCCGGCCTCCTCGACGCTTTCTTCGCCGTCGAGGATCGTGCCGCAATTGACGTCCATGTCCTCTTCGAGCCGCCGGTACATCGCCGAGTTGGTGGCGATCTTGATCGATGGCGACGGCTTGCAGCCGAACACGCTGCCGCGCCCGGTGGTGAAGCAGACGAGGTTGGCCCCGCCGGCCACCTGCCCCGTGGCCGAGACCGGGTCGTAGCCGGGGGTGTCCATGAACACGAAGCCCTTGGCGGTCACTGGATCGGCGTAGCGCACCACGTCGACCAGGTTGGTGCTGCCGGCCTTGGCCATGGCACCGAGCGACTTCTCGAGGATCGTGGTCAGGCCGCCGGCCTTGTTGCCCGGCGACGGGTTGGCGTCGATCTCCGAGCCCTCGCGGCGGGTATACTCCTCCCACCAGCGCATGAGGTCGACGAGTTTCTGGCCGACAACGGGGCTCACGGCCCGCCGGGTGAACAGATGCTCGGCCCCGTAGGTCTCGGTGGTCTCCGACAGGATCACGGTGCCGCCGTTCTCGACCACGCGGTCGCTGGCGATCCCCAGAGCCGGGTTGGCCGAGACGCCGGAATAGCCGTCCGAGCCGCCGCATTGCAGCGCGACGATCAGCTCGCTCGCCGGCACGGGCTCCCGGCGGACGACGTTGGCCTCGGCCAGGATGCCGGTGACGAATGCGATGCCGGCCTCGACGGTCTTGCGGGTGCCGCCGAGCGTCTGGATGTTCATGCTGCGGATCCGGTCGCCGAGGCCCTGCTCCTCCAGGAAGGCGCCGATCTGGTTCACCTCGCAGCCGAGACCAATCATCACGATGTGCGAGAAGTTGACGTGCCGGGCATAGCCCGCGAGCGTCCGGCGCAGGAGCTTCAGGGGCTCGCCCATCGCCATGCCGCAGCCGGTCTTGTGGGTCAGCGCGACTACGCCGTCGACATTCGGATAGGGGGCCAGCGGATCGAGACCGAGGATCGGGTGGCGCCGGAACGCGTCGGCGATCAGGTCGGCGACGTGGGCGCTGCAATTCACCGAGGTCAGGATGCCGACATAGTTGCGCGTCGCCACGCGCCCGTCCGGCCGGCGGATGCCCTGGAAGGTGGCCGGCGGCGTGACGAGCCGGGTTGGGCGGGCATCGACCCCGAAGGCGTAGTCGCGGGCGAACTCGCCCATGCCGAGATTGTGGACATGGACATGCCGGCCGGCGGCGATGTCATCCTTGGCGAAGCCGATGATCTGCCCGTACTTGGTGACCGCCTCGCCGAAGCGATGCGGCCGGACCGCAACCTTGTGGCCCGGCAGGATCCGCTCGGCGGCTGTGATGCCCGGAGCCACCGGCGTGCCCGGCTCGATCGCCGTCCGGGCGACCGCCACGCCGTCGTCCGGCCGCAGGGTGATGACGGGATAGGCGGACAGCGTGTCGACCGTGATCGGCATCGTGGTTCCTCCCTGGGCCGCGCCTCGCCGGGTGCGTGCGCGCGAAGCCTAACGCCCCGGCAGGGACGGCGCGAGCAGCGCGGGTGACGCGGGAGCCCGGATGTCGTCGGGTGTCAGGAGATCTCGCGCACCAATTTGGCGATCAGGGCCCGGCCGAAGGCCTCGAACCCCTCGGCCGTCATGACGAAGGCGCCCTCGCCGCCGATCACGGTCTCCCGGTAATAGGCCGCGAGCCCGCTCGGGGGATTGGTGTGCTCGCGCAGGTAGCCCGGCATCCCGGCGGGGTCGGTGACGATCACGATGCCGTTGATGGTGATGCCCGACGCCACGGCCGAATCCCGGGCCTCCGCAATGGAGCGGCCCGCATTGCCGGTGCCGTCGCCGGAGATGTCGATGACCATCCGCTCGGCGGCGTAGGGCGAGCGGTCCAGCAGCATGGCGGCGAAGCCGATCGCCGAGCCGATGGCGGTCCGGCCGTAGAACGGGCGCGGCACCGCGGCGAGGCGCCCCGCGAAGGCCGCGGCATCCGCAGCCGTGGCGATGACCATCCAATCGACCGCGATTTGCTGCTCCCCGGGGCCCGCCCAGTCGAACAGCGCCACCGCGATGCGTCCGCGCTTGCCCTCGGCGATCGCCCGCAGGACGCGCGGATCGCTGAAGGCTTCCGCATAGCCCCGCCGCTCCAGGGCGAAGCGCTCCGCGCTGATGCTGAGCGAGACGTCGACCGCCAGCACGAGAAGGACGTCGACACCGGTCTCCGCGGCGACGGCGCGCCGTCCGGCCAGGGACAGGGCGGCGAGCATCCCGGAGAGCAGATGGCGTCGCCGCATGGCCGACACTCGGTGATGGGCGCCCACGCGGTTCGGCGGACGGCCTCACGCAGGCAACGACCCGGCCGCCCGGGCGGTTCGATGCCGCGTTCGGTCGCAGAGCGCACCGACCGGTCCGCGCTATCTGCGGACGGAACAGGATGCATCCGGCATCGCACAGATCTCGAAGGTTACACACGGACCATGCGGATTTTAAACTGGATCGGTCGCGTCGCGGATCGCGTGCTCGTTGCAGGCGTAACCGGGAGCGTTGCGCTGCTGAGCCGCGGGCTCGACGCGCTGATCGGGCTGGTCGGCCGCTCGTCCGAGCGCCTCGATGCGAAACTCGGCGGCTTGGCGCGGGCGTCGGACGAACGCCGCCGCCGGAAGGGCCGTCGGCCCCTGAACCCGATCACGCTGGATTAGGCACGGGACTCTACAGGCCCGGCCCCTTGGCGGCGCCGAGGATGCGGCCGGGCCTGCCCTCCGCGGCGCCCTGGACCAGGATCACCCAGCTGTCGGCCTCGGCGATCTCGGCGAGGGTGCAGGGCACGTCGAAGCGCGTCGGCTGCCCGGTCCAGCTGCCGAGGCGCTGGATGCCGCGCACGACATTGACGTAGGTCGCGGTCCGGCCGCCATTCTCGCCGGCCTGGATCGCGATGGCCCGGCTGCGCAGCACCGGCACCAGCCAGACATCGCCGCGCGTGTCGGGCCTGGCCTCCGGCGCGGCCCCGACCTCCACGGCGATCCGATCGCCCTTGATCTCGCCGCGGACCGGGATCGGCAAGCCGCCGCGCTGCGTGGCCTCCCGCATCAGCCGCTCGAGCGCCGGACGGTCCGAGCCCACGGCGAAGCCGCCGCCATCGACCACGACCTGCGGGGTGAAGACCTGCCGGGCCCCGCGAGCCCGCGCATAGGCGCGCTGGCGCTCGGTCAGCGGCCGCAGGGCCAGGGTGTCCTTCCAGCCGAGATAGTCCCAGTAGGTCACCGGCAGCGTCAGGGCGACCACGCCCGGCTGGCGGGCGAGGTCGCGGATGATCGGGTCGGCACCCCGGCAGGCACCGCAGCCCTGGCTGGTGAACAGCTCCACCACGGCGCGGACCGGCTCCGCCCGTGCCTCGGCCGCGGCCGAGACGGCGCAGAGGAGCGCTGCCACGCACAGCGCGCGGCTTTCGCCGATCCAGATACGGGCGCGGTGCCGATGCGTCATCAGGCCATCAGAGCGTCTGGGAAGCTGTCTGGGAAATCACGTTGGCTTGAGAAGGTTCTACTATCGGTTGCGGTTGATTGGGCTGTTTTCTCGTCTTAGGCAACATGTCCGGGCGCCAGCGGCGGTGCATCCAGAGCCATTGGCCCGGATTCTCGCGCACCCAGCCTTCCACCACCGCGGTCATCGCCTGCATGGCGCCGGCGACATCGATCACCCCGTCGGCGTTCCGCGGCAGATCCAGGGGCGGCGTCAGCTCCAGCCGGAAGCGACCCTTGGGCAGGCGGACGACGCGGACGCCGTGGACCGGGCAATCGTAGTGCCGGGCGAGCTTGGCGAGCAGCGGGTTGGCGAGGCACGGCCGGCCCATGAAGTCGACCACCACGCCGCGGGTGAAATGCTGGTCGATCAGCTGCCCGAGATGGCCGCCATTCTCGACCACGTCGCGCATGGCGAAGACGGCCCCGGGCGTGGAGGCGGCGAGGCCGCCCATGGAGCGACGGCGGACCTCCTGGACGAGCCGGGCGGCGGCGGGATTGTTCGGCGGCCGGAACACCGCGGTCGCGTCCAGGCCGAACTTGGCCGCGCAGATCGCCGGAAGTTCCCAGTTCGCGAGATGCGCGGAGAAGATCAGCCCCGGCTGTCCGTCATCGCGCAGGGTGGCGAAGTGCTCGATCCCGGCGACCTCGGTGCGCATCGGCTCGGTCGAGTCGGGATCGAAATCGAACAGCGCGTCGAGATGGGCGTATTCGGCCCCCGTCCGCCCGAGATTGTCCCAGGCCTCCAGGGCGATCCGCTTCCGTTCCGCCTCCGGCATGTCGGGGAAGGCGCCGCGCAGGTTCGCCATCGCGGTGCGATGCGCCGGCAGCAGCGGCCCGACCGTCCGCAGCAGCGCGGCGCCCAAGGCGGTGGCGCGATCCGGCCCCAGCGCGCGCGCCAGCCAGACCAGGCCGCGGATCAGCGGGATCATGGCGAAACCCGCAAGCCGCGGGAAAGACCGTCGAAGGATGAGGGCGAGGCGCAGCACATTGGATTCCCGGGCACGATGCGGGCAGGCCCGGCAGTTCGCGTATAAAGCGAAGCTTAACCCATCTTCCGCGCCGTGCGATACGTTTTAGAGGCTGACGAGGATCTTCCCGAAGACCTTGCGGGATTCGAGGCGTTCGAGCCCCTGCGCGAAGTCGCCGAGCGGGTAGACCGTGTCAACGACCGGACGGATACCCAGGGCCATCTTGTCGAGCGCCTGGGCAATATTCGCCAGCGAGCAGCCGAACGAGCCGGTGATGCGGTATTGCTGCTGGAACAGCTGCATCAGGTTCATGGTGGCCGAGACGCCGGAGGTCGAGCCGCAGGTCACCAGCCGACCGCCGCGCTTCAGGCAGAGCAGCGAGCCGTTCCAGGTATCGGCGCCGACATGCTCGAACACCACGTCGACGCCCTTGCGCTTGGTCAGCCGCCGGACCTCGCCCTCGAACCGCTCGGTCCGGTAGTTGATGACGTGGTCGGCGCCGAGCTCCGCCGCCTTGCGGCCTTTCTCGTCGTCGCCGACCGTCGTGTAGACCGTGCAGCCGATCGCCTTGGCCATGCGGATCGCCGCGGTGCCGATGCCGGACCCGCCGGCATGGATCAGCACGCTCTCGCCGGGCTCCAGCCGGGCATTGTCGAACAGCATGTGCTGGACGGTGCCGAAGGCGATGCCGGCGCAGGCCGCGTCGGTGTCGCTGACCCCGTCCGGCACCTTCACGGCGAGGCGGGCCGGCACGGTCACCAGCTCGCGGGCAAAGCCGTCGATGTGGAAGCCCATGACGCCGGACACGTCCTCGCAGAGGTTGTCGCGGCCCTCGCGGCAGGCGCGGCACTGCCCGCAGGTCATGGCGCCATAGGGTACGACCCGGTCGCCGGGGGCCAGCGCTGTGACGTCGGGGCCGACCGACTCGACCACGCCCGCCGCCTCAGCGCCGACGATGAGCGGCATCTTGCGCTTGGCGAAGGCCATGCCGCGAAAGCCCCAGACGTCGATGAAGTTCAGGCCGACCGCGCGGATGCGGATCCGCACCTCGCCCGGCCCCGGTGCGGCGGGGGCCTCGACCTCAGTGAGGCGCAGGTCGCGGTCGCCGAATAGTTGCAGGGCTTGCATCGTGATCGTGTCGTCCTCGGCGGCCTCGGGAAGCCGCACCAGTGATTAGGGTTCGGCGCGGTGGGACGCACCCAGGATCGCGTCCATTTGGAGCGCCAGGCGGGTGCGATCCGGTTCGCCGAGATGCCCGATCCGGCGACCGATCTGGCCGTTCGGCAGGGTGAACAGCTTACACCGAATGACCGAGCCGTGCCGGAGGCCTGCGGCGGCGAGATTGACGATCCGGACATCGCTCGGCCAGTGACTGTCGGCGCCCGTGGTTATCATGGCGGTGACGACGTGTCCGTGCGTGCCGTTGAAAGGGTTGGTCGACAGCACCACAACCGGTCGGGGCTTGCGAACCGGCACGTCGACGAAGGGGAAGAGCGCCGTCAGGACATCGTAGCGCTCAAAGTCCATCGTAGGCGGCCGCGTCTTCGGGACTGTTCCATTCGGTCAGCGTGGCACTCAGAGACAGCAGGTATGGATCGGTTCGGGGCGCTTCGGGCTCGACGGTGATCGTCGCGCCCCGGCGCGTCTGCAACTCCCGCCAGGCGGCGGCGTCCGCTTCGTCCGGGCCGATGGCGTCGGTCGGCTGTCCGGTTGCCCGGTCCGGCACTTTCCGGAACCGCATGGGTTGTCCCTCGATCCGCAGGACGATCGGCTGATCGGGCGACAAGGTGCGGATCGCCCGGGCCAGATCAGGATCGCCCTCGATATGGCGCGCCCGAAGCACCTCGTCGCGCAGGATCATGGTCGCCATCGCAGCACCTCCGGATGAGAGGTAGCCAGCACCGCCCGGGGGATCAACACGCACTAATCCGGCGCCAGGTAGCGCCGCCGCGCCCAGCCGACGGCGCGTCCAGCCTTGACCCGGCACCAGGTGGTCCGGCTCGGCGTGTCGTTGGTGCAGCCGAAGACCAGGGCGCGGGTGCGGATCTCGCCGACCTGCTCGGACGCGGCGTCCGGCTCGGCGCGGATCGAGAGGGGCTCGCCGGGGGGCAGGCCGGAGATCCGGTAGGCTTCCGGTTCGGCGTGGGCGCCGCCCGGGACGACGGGGGCTGCGAAGCAGAATCCGGCAAGAACGATGAGGCGGGCGCGCATCGGCAAGTCGCTAGAGCATGGCGCGTGCGAGGGGAATTCCAGGTTCCGAGTCTATCATTGCCGTACGGGACGTTTGGAGACTGATCCGAAGAGGCGCGATACGCCCAAAAAATCAGGTGCGGTGGACGCCCATCATCGCGGTGAGGCCGCCATCGACCGGCAGGACCGCGCCGGTGATGTAGGCGGCGACATCGCCCATCAGGAAGGCGACCAAGGCGGCGACATCCTCGGGCTGGGCGAACCGGCCTGCGGGGATCTGGCGCTCCATCCCGGCCCGGTGGGCGGCGTAGCGGGCCAACATGGCGGTGTCGACAAAGCCCGGGGCGATGACGTTGACTGTGACCCCGCGCTTGGCGGTCTCGATCGCGAGCGTGCGGCAATAGGCGATGAGCGCGCCCTTGGTTGCCGCGTAGGCCGCGTTGCCGGCATTGCCCCGGAGGGCGGCCACGGAGCCGATCGCGATGATGCGGCCGGTGCGTGCCTGGGTCATCGGGCGGACCAGGGCCTTGGCCAAGCGGGTCAGCGCGAAGAAATTGACCTGCATGGCCGTCTCGGCCCTGTCCTGGTCGAACATTGCCGCGAGGGCGTCGCTCGGTTGGCCGGCATTGTGGACGAGGCCGTGATAGCCGCAATCCTCGGCCGCCGCGCAGAACGTGTCGAGGGCGGCCTTGTCGGCGAGGTCCAAAGCGTGCCCGGTGAAGGCGCGATCGGGATATGCGGCGCGCAGCTCCGCGAGCAGCGCCTCGGCGGCCTCCCCCGAGGCGCGGTAGGTGAAGTCGACCGCATGGCCCGTACCGGCCAGCGCGCGCACGATCGCGGCGCCGACACCCGAGGCGCCGCCGGTGACGAGGACGCGGCGGGCGGCGCTCACGCCGGCTCCGCCCCGAACACCAGGCAGGTGTTCTGGCCGCCGAACCCGAAGGAGTTCGACAGGACGGTGCGGACCGGAAGGTCCCGGGCGGTCTCGACCACGTCGAGGCCGATCGCCGGGTCCGGCACCCGGTGGTTGATGGTCGGCGGGATGCGGCCGTTCCGGATCGTCAGCAGCGACACCGCCGCCTCGATGGCGCCGGCCGCCGTCAGCGTGTGGCCGATCATCGACTTGTTCGAGGTCACCGGCAGGGAGGGCGCGCGCGCGCCGAATACGGCGGCGAGCCCCAACGCCTCCATCTTGTCGTTCTCCGGGGTCGAGGTGCCATGGGCGTTGACCGTGTCGATCCCCTCGGGTTCGAGCCCGGCATCGTCCAGGCTCGCCCGGATCGCCGCGATCACCGGCGCCCCGTCGGGACTGGAGCGGGTGCGGTGGAAGCCGTCGCCCTTCTCGCCGCAGCCGAGCACGTAGCCGAGGATCTTGGCGCCCCGCGCCACGGCAGCCTCGGCCTCCTCCAGGACCAGGGCGGCCGCGCCCTCGCCCATCACGAAGCCGTCCCGATCCTTCGAGAACGGCTTGGACGCCTCTTCGGGGGCGTCGTTGCGCGTGGAGAGCGCCGAGAGCAGCGAGAAGCGGATCAGCGATTCCGGATTCACCGAGCCGTCGGTGCCGATGCAGAGCGCCGCCGCGGTCTCGCCCCGGCGGATCGCCTCGACGCCGAGCTGGATCGCGGTGGCGCCCGACGAGCAGGCGGTGGAGAGCGAGATTGGCGAGCCCTTGGTGCCGAACCGGTCGGCAATGCGGTCGGCCACGGTGCCGAAGATGAACAGGTCGTGCCAGGCGTCGAAGCGCCGGGTCGCGGCGGCCCGGAGCAGGCCGGCATAATCGACGTCGCCCTCGCCGCCGGCCGCCTCTGCCAAGGCTTGGCGTTGCGGCCATTCCATCTCCACCGGCGGGACCGCGATGAACAGCGCCCCCGGGAAGTCGCCCGCCATGCCGATCCCGGCCTGCGCGACCGCCTCCTCGGCGGCCTCCGCGGCGAAGCGCTCGGACAGGAGCGGCGCGACCAGCGGCTCGGTATCGAGGAAATCCACCGTGCCGGCGATCCGCGTCCGCAGGCCCTCAGTGGAGAACCGGCCGATGGCGTGGATGCCGGAGCGGCCCGCACTCATAGCCGCCCAGGTGTCGACTTGGCCCTGCCCGAGGGAGGAGACGACGCCGATGCCCGTCACCGCGATCAGCGGCCGGCCCCTGGCGTCGCGATAGGATCGCGCGCTCATGGTGCGTCTGTACGGGATTTTGGGGCGGCGTACACCCGTTCCGCGTGCGCCGTTCAGACCCCGTGTCGCGCGGCGGAAAACGCCTTGATCGCCCCGAACAGCACCCGCGCCCCGGTCTCGATATCCGGCAGGCTCGCGAATTCCGCCGGATTGTGGCTGATCCCGCCCCGGCAGCGCACGAACACCATGGCGATCGGCGCGATCGCCGCCACCGCCATGCCGTCATGGCCGGCGCCGCTCGGCAGGGCAAGGACGGGCAAGCCCTCGGCGGCCACCGCCTCCCGGACCAGATCCGTCAGGCCGGGATCGCACGGGATTGCCGCAGCCTCGTGCAGCAGGCGCGTCTCGAGATCGAGGTGGCGACGTTCCGCGATTGCAGCGACGGCCGCTGTGATGTCGGCGAGCGCGGCGAGACGCTGGCCATCGTCGGGGGCACGCAGATCGAGGGAGAAGCGCACCGCCCCGGGAATCGTGTTCACCGCGCCGGGATGCGCCTGGATCCGGCCGACGGTCCCGACCAGATGCGCCTCGCCCCGGCAGCGTGCCTCGACGGCGAGCACGCATTCGGCGGCGCCGGCCAGAGCGTCGCGCCGCTCGCTCATGGCGACCGTGCCGGCATGGCCGGCCTCGCCGGTTAGGGTGAAGTCCAGGCGGCTGGCGCCGGAAATCGCGGTCACGACGCCCACCGGCAGGCCGGCCTTCTCGAGCATCGGCCCCTGTTCGATATGCAGCTCGAGATAGCCGAGAACCGCATCCGGCGATCGTGCCGCGGACGCGATCGCCGCGGGATCGAGCCCGTAATCCCGCATCGCCGCAGTGAGGGTGACCCCATCCGCGTCGGCGACATCGAGCACGGCCGGGTCGAGACGGCCCGCGAAGGCGCGGCTGCCGATCAGGGTCGCGGAGAAGCGCACGCCCTCCTCGTCGGCGAAGGCCACCACCTCCAAAGCGTGCGGCAGGCGGATCCCGTCGCGGGCCAGCGCCTCCACGCAGGCGATCCCGGTGATCACGCCGAGCGGCCCGTCGTAGCGGCCGGCATTGCGGACCGTATCGAGATGCGATCCGACGACGAGGGCCGGACCGCCGGGCTCGGGTCCCTCGATCCGGCCGATCAGGTTGCCGACGGCATCGTGGCGCACCGCCATCCCGGCCTCACGCATCCAGCCCGCCACCAGGGCCTCGGCCCTGGCCTGCTCGGGCGTCAGGTAGAGGCGGGTGATCGTGCCGGGCTCGGCCGTGATCGCCGCCAGCGCGTCGAGGCGCGCCTGGATACGCGGGGCGAAGATCATCGCGCCGGCGGTTCCATCCGCGGCGCGTTGGCGAGCCGCAGCACCGTCTGCAGCAGGACGTCGGCGCCGGCCGCACAATCGCCCGGGGTGGCGGATTCCGATTCGTTGTGGCTCACGCCGTCCTTGCACGGCACGAAGATCATCGCGGTCGGAACCTTGGCGGCGAGGTTGCAGGCATCGTGCCCGGCCCCGGAGATGATCCGCCGCCTTGCATGGCCGAGGCTCTCGGCCGCCGCGTCCACCGCGGCCACGATGGCCGGATCGAACGGCACGGGCTCCTTGCGCCAGATCCGGGTGAGCGCGATCTCCAGCCGGCGGCTTTCGGCGATCTCGGTGGCGGCCTCGCGCAGGCTCGCCTCCATGGCGTCGAGGGCGGGCGAGCGCGGGTCGCGCACATCCACCGTGAAAGCGACGCGGCCCGGCACGACGTTGCGGGACGGCGCCAGGATCTGAGCCTCGCCGATGGTTGCCACCGCGGAGGGCGCGTGCGCCAGGGCGATCCGCTCTGCCGCCAGGGCGAATTCGGAGAGCGCCAGCAGCGCATCCCGGCGCCGCGGCATCGGGGTCGTGCCAGCATGGCTCTCAAAGCCGGTGATCAGCCCGTCGAACCACATGATCCCCTGGCCGCCCTCGACCACCCCGATGGTCTTGCCCTCGGCTTCCAGGATTGGGCCCTGCTCGATATGCAGCTCGACGAAGGCGCCGATCGCGCGGGCGCCCACGTCTTCGGCACCCCGATAGCCGATCGCGTCGAGCGCCTCGGCCACGGTGATCCCCGCAGCGTCGCGCTTGGCCAGGATCTCGTCGGTGGTGAAGTCGCCGGCATAGGCGGCCGAGGCCATCATGGCGGGGGCGAAGCGCGAGCCCTCCTCGTTGGTCCAGTTGACCACCATCAGCGGCGCCTCGGTCTCGAGGCCGGCATCGTTCAGGCTGCGCATCACCTCGAGCCCGGCCAGGACGCCGAGCACGCCGTCGAACTTGCCGCCGGTGGGCTGGGTGTCGAGATGCGAGCCGAAGGCGATCGGCGGGCGGCTCATGTCGCGGCCCGGTCGGACGGCGTATTGGGTTCCGAGCGCGTCGACCGTGACCGTGAGCCCGGCCGCCTCGCAGGCATCCCGGAACCAGTCGCGCACGCGCCCGTCCTCGGCTGACAGGGTCAGCCGGTTGATGCCGCCGGCCGGGGTGCCGCCGAAGGCGGCGGTCTCCAGGATCGTGGCCCAAAGCCGTGCGCCGTCCGCGCGCAGGTTGTGGGTCTTGCTCGGATTGGTTTCGGCCATGGCGGGTCCTCTCACGGCGCGACGCCGTGCGGCAAGATCATCGAACGCCCTTATCGGGTGTCGCGCCGGCCGGGAGCAACGGTGATGCCAGGCGCCTCGGTCACACCGGCGAACGCCGCACCGGATTGGCGCGCAGCAGACCCTCGCCATCGACCTGCAGGGCGACGGCGATCTCGCCCAGGGCATTCGCCTCGATGCCGCTGATCCCATCCTGGTCGGCCACGTCGGCGGCGATCAGGAAGACGTTCTCGCGCTGGCTCGCCGGCCGCTCGACGATCGCCGAGACGTGGCGCAGATTCTCGGCGCGGCCGAGCCGGGTGCGGGCCCGGGCGATGCCCTCGTACAGCTCCGTCTCCAGCATCAGCGCGTCGTAGCCCTTCACCAGGACCGGATCGGCGCGCAGGCCGTGCAGGGCGGCGTCGAATTCCTCGCCGGCCACCTCGCCATCGGCCACGATGACGTTGGCCGCGGCCGAAACGGCGGCGAGCATCAGGGCTTTGTCGCCCGCATAGGCCGTCACGGTACGGCCGACACGGCTGAAAATGTCGCTCAGAAGGCTCATGCCGAATATTCGAGGTGTCCGCCGGAGCGAGAGGGATAGCAGAGTGCGGTGCGGAAGGAAGCCGCCTGGAAGCACCCGGACGACGCGACGCGGGTCCGGCTTCCCGGCAGGATTTCGACGCGGACGCGTTTCAGAAATCCTCCGGCAACATCCGTATGTGAATCATGCATCCAACCGCGTCCCCAGCGCGGTGGGCGGGAGCCCGGGTCCGCTATCCCCCCCTCAGGCGGGCCCGGTTCCATCTCAACGCCGTCGGGACGGTGCGCGGGTGGCCCCAACCGCGCCTGCCGTTCCGACGGCGGTCTCGCAGCTTCAATGGCCGAGCGCGCGCCCCGCTGTGCAGGGCACCGCGCGCTTCGTGCCGAGCCGCTCAGAACCCAGCACGGATCGGCTGCCTCACGCCGCAGCGGTGCGCCTGCGGGAAAGCGTCAGCGCCAGAACGGCTTGACGTCGAGCAGTTCGGAGCGCGCCTCCGCGGCGGCATTGAGCAGGTCCTGGGTGCTCGCATCGTCCAGAACCGGCATCGGCCGCCCGCCGAGGCTTTCCGTCATCGACCGCGCGGTCTCGATATCGTTCAGCGCGCCGAGATGGTCCTGCAGGTCCGACAGCGCGGCGCCGAACTTGTCCTGACGGCGGCGAGCCTTCTTCTTCGGGAACAACTCGGCGAAGAATTCCGCCCCGTAGCGGAGTTTCTTCGCAGCGATCCGCGCCCGGTGACGGGTATGCGGATCGAGCTTCTTCAGGCCGCGGCCACGCTTCTTCAGGCGCTCGCGGGCGCGGTCGAGGACTTGGGCCGCGAAGGCTCGGCCGTCCTCGGCGGCGGCCTCCTGCCTGGCCCAGGCGCCGGCCTCGATCCAGCCGGCGAAGTCGATGATCAGCCCGCGCCATTGCGGGCTCTCCAGGGTTGCCAGCACGGAATCGTAGGCTTTGGCGCGCTCGGTCTCGGCCAGATCCCGCAACGCGTCGAGATCCGCGTCGCCCGGACGTTCCTTCGCCAGGCGCGGCAGCGTCTGGCTGAGGAACACGTCGAGGTTGCGGGCGTGACCGAAGGGCTCGGTGACGCGCTTGATCTCGTCGCCGAAGCTGATCGCGCGTGGGTCGCTCTCCAGGATCGGGGCAAACAGCGACAGCGCCGAACGCAGCCGCCGCAGCGACACGCGCATCTGGTGCAGGGCCTCCGGGGCGTGGCTCGCCAGGAAGGCGGTCTCGTTGAGCCGCATATGGCGCAGGCACGCGCGCGCCACCCGGCGGAACACCTCGCCGGCGCTCGCATCGTCGGGCAATGCGACCGGCTCGGCCTTGACCACGGACGGGCCGGTGCCATCGATCAGGGCGAAGCCGCGGCTGCTCTTGGCGGTGGCGCTCAGGCGCAGCGGCACGGTCTCGGCGAGCGTCTGGGCCAGGGCGAACAGGTCGGCCGGCTCGCCCTCGGCGATCTCGAGCTCGACCTCGCAGATGGGCGAAGCGCCGGACGGGCTCTCGACTCGTCCCTCGTCCAGGGTCACGAGAATCCGCGACTCACCCTGCCGGACCGGGATCACCCGGCGGGTGACGATCGTAGAGAACAGGCGCTCCAGCGGCGCATCCGCCTTGCGCAGCACCTTCTCGGCCGCGGTGTCGGCCCAGGCAGCCGGATCGGGCGTCTCGCCCGCGATCTCGGTCTCCCACTCGGACCGGTCGAACAGGCCGACGCCGCCCTGCCCGGCCTTCACGGTCTGGATGTGCCGGCCGCCCTGATTGCGCACCCGCAGGGTGAGCCCGGCGGCGCGAAGGTCCTGATTCGGCGTGTCGTAATAGGTGCTGACGAGGAGCTCGGGCTCGGCGCCTTCGGCCCCCTGGAGCCGCGGATGGGCCGCCAGCGCGGTCAGGTCGGAACCTGCGCAATCGAGCTTCAGCTCGATCTCGCGGGGGTCTGCCACGGCGTGGCTATCGGTCTCGCTCATGCTCTCCTCTTCGAAACGTCCGGTTCTTAACTCGGCGGGGCGCCCACCGGGTTGCATCCGAGCGTCACGATAATCGGTCTAGGCCGGGCCCTCGCGGCGTTGCAATCGCGGGCGGGCGGAAATCGAGCCTCAGGCCGCGCCGGGGCGCCCGGCCCGGGCCCGGGTGCGGATCTCGAAGCGCTCCAAATTTGCGCTTTCCCAAACCGGGAGGCCGTGGCAAAACCGATTGTCCACAATTGATCTGCCTCCTGTGCTTCGGCCCCGCCCGTTCGGCGGCGAACGGCGCGACGCGGTGCCAGGTAGACGGAATCCCTCACTGTGAGAGCGGTGCGCCCCGCGTGGACGGTTGCGCCGCGGAGATCGTCGGGTCGGTGGCTCCCTTGAAGACACTTCTGGTCGGTGTGATCGGGCATGTGGATCACGGCAAGACGGCCCTGGTCCGGGCGCTCACGGGAGTCGAGACGGATCGGCTAAAGGAGGAGCGGGACCGCGGCGTCTCGATCGTCCCCGGCTTCGCGCTGCTGGCCTCCGAGCAGGGCGAGATCGACCTGGTCGACCTGCCCGGCCACGAGCGATTCGTCCGCGCCATGGTCTCCGGCGCCACCGGCATGAGCGCCGTGCTGCTGGCGGTCGACGCCAACGAAGGCATCAAGCCGCAGACGGTCGAGCATCTGGAGATCGCCCGGCTGATCGGAGTCCGCCGCGGCGTGCTGGCGCTGACGAAATCCGATCTCGCGACCCCCGCCACGATCACGGCGCGCGCCGCCGAGATCACCGCCGCCGCCGCCCGCGCCGGGCTCGAGGCGCCGCCGGTGATCGCCACCTCGACCCTCACCGGCGCCGGGATCCCGGACCTCGCCCAGGCCCTCGCCGCGCTGCTGGCGGAGGCGGAGCCGCGGGTCGATGACGGATTCCCGTACCTGCCGGTCGACCGGGTCTTTACCCGGCCGGGCTTCGGCACGGTGGTGACCGGCACGCTGCGGCGGGGGACGCTGGCGGTCGGCGACACGCTGGAGATCGTGCCCGGCGGCCGCAGCGCCGTGGTGCGCAGCCTCCAGATCCACGGCCGCCCGGTCGAGCGCACCGAGCCCGGCCGGCGGACGGCGGTGGCTCTGCGCGGCGTCGGCCTCGACGAGATCGCCCGCGGCGACGCGCTTACGGTGCCGGGCCTCCTCGCCCCGTCGCAATGGCTCGACGTCGCGCTCACCGCCGCGTCGAGCGCAGACGCCCCCCTTGCGGGCGGGAGCGCCTGCCGGCTCCTGTTCGGCACCACCGAGGTCGAGGCCCGGCTGCGCCTCCTCGACCGCGATGCACTGGAACCGGGCGCGACCGCACCGGCGCAGCTGCACCTCGCCGAACCGGTCACCGTCCCGGCCCGTGAGCCCTTCGTGCTGCGTCTCGATTCGCCGCCCGCCACGGTGGCGGGCGGCCGGGTGCTCGATCCGGCGAGCCGCCGTCGGCGGCGGCACGATGCCCGGGTGCTCGCGGACCTCAACGCGCTGGCGACGGGCAAGCCGTCCGATGCTGTGGCGGTTCGCCTGGCCCAGGCCGGTGCGGCCGGCGCGACGCTGCCCGACCTCGCCCGCGCGGCCGGCACCGGCCTCGAGCGGGCCCGGCAAATGCTCGCCGCATCGGGCGCCCGGGAGGTCGGCGACCGGTTCATCGGGGCCCCGGCCTTCGCGTCGCTGCGCACCGCGGCGCTGACGGCCCTGTCCGGGCATCACCGGGACAACCCGATGGAGCACGGCATCGCGCTCGAGCGCCTCGCCAAGCTCCTGTCGCTGCCCGAGCCCCTGACCGGACTGGTGCTGCGCGACCTGGCCGCGACCGGCGGCACGGTCCAGGCCGGCGCGTTGTGGCGCCGGTCCGATTTCGACCCGGCCCGCAACGAGAGCGACACGGCGCGCAAGCTCGAGCAGCTGTTCCGCCGGGCCGGCCTCAACCCGCCCGACGAGAGCGAGGCGGTGGGCCGCGATGTCCGCCGGCGCGAGGCGCTGACCTATCTGGTCGGGGCCGGAACGGTCATCCGCGCGATCGACCGGGTTCAGCGCCGGGCGGTGCTGTTCCACCGGGAGGCGGTGGCGGTCGCCCGGACGCGGCTCGCGGAGGCGTTCCCGAACGCCACGACCCCCGAGACCGGCTTCCTGGCCCGGGAGGCCGGCGCCGCCCTGGGAATCTTACGGAAATTCTCGATCCCGCTCCTCGAACATCTCGACGCCGTCGGCTTCAGCCGCCGGACCGGCGACCGGCGGGTGATCGTCGATCTGGAGCCGGGCGGGCGTTGAGGCGCCGATACCGGGTCTAGTAGCCCTCGCCCGGCCAGTCGCCGATGCCGGGCTCGTAGCAGGTGTATCCGATCAGGCAGGCCGGGTTGTCCCGGGTCGGCCGGAAGGCGCGGCGGGCGATCTCGGTGATTTCGCAGAACGACCGGTCCCGCACGAAGCGGTCGTAGGTCTGGCCGCCGGTCCCGAGCACGATTGCGCCACGGGCCTGGACCAGCCCGGCCGCCTGCCGACAGGTCATGGTGGTGCTCGACGGGCGAGTCTGCGCCGCGGCAGGAGCCGCGACCATCAGGGCGGCCGCGGCGATCCGGATCATCATCGGGTGTGCCTGGCTCGATCGGCGTGCATGTCAGGACAACGCCACCGGATCCGGGACTTGCGCTGTGTCGGTTCGCCACGGATCGGCATGGCCCGGGCGCGGCGGCCTCCTTACTCCTCGAACGCCTCGACATGCACGGTGCCCGGCTCCTGGCGTCGGGCGCTCTCCTCGATCCGGGCGAGCTGCGCCTCGGCCCGCCCGCAGGGAAAGCCGTAGCGCTCCTGCACCCGCGCGCTGGCACTGCCGAGGGCGAGGCGGGTCAGCGCCAGAAACTCGTCGAGGGCGTAATCCTGTCCGACGGCGAGGTGGTCCTTGATCACCAGGGACGGCGAGTAGCAGGCCTCGCGGCTGCCATCCGGCCAGCGGATGTGGAAGCGCATCTCAGGCATCGCCGGGGATCCGTGTGGTGTTCCAGGCGCCGGATCCCGTGGCGATCGCCGCCACCGGCGCGGGTCCCGGAACCAGGGATGCGTAGGTCGGCAGATGTCGGGCCGCGCAGGACTCCCAGGCATGGGCGCGAGCGACCTCGAAGCCGGCGACCCGCAGGCGGACGCGCCGGGACGGGTCCAGGCTCGCCTGCATCGCATCCGCAATGGCGTCCGGTTCGTCGGGCTCGACCGCGAGCGCCTCCCCGGGGGCGAGGTACTCGGTGAAGGGTGGGCGCGCCGACACGATGACCGGCGTGCCGCAAGCCATCGCCTCCAGCACGCACAGCCCGTAGCCCTCGCTCAGCGAGGGGAAGACCAGGGTGTCGGCGATCCGGTAGAGACCGGGCATGTCGCGCTGGGCGATCGGCCCGGTCCGGATCACCGGCTTGCCCGGGCCGACTTCCAGACCCTCGCGCTCCAGCGCGGCGCAGCACCGGGCCTCGTAGCCGGCATGGTCGAGAAGCGAGACGCCGCCGGCCACGACGAGCTGGGCGTCGGGGATCCGGGCGCGCAGGCGCGCGAAGGCCTCGATGATCGCCAGCGTGTTCTTGCGGGCCTCGAACCCGCCGACGCTCAGGAAGACCGGCCCGGCCCCGAGGCCGAGACGGTCGCGCAGCTCGGGATCGCCGGGGGCCGGCTCGGGCGTATAGACGGCTCCGTCCACGCCGTTCCCGACCACCTCGGCCTGGGCGCCGTATTCCGCCGCGATGGCGGCGGCCCAGGCCCGGCTGACGCAGAGCAGCCGCCCGGCATCGAGGATGGCCCGGTCCTGCCACTGGCTGAGCTGCGGGTCCGGAAGCGTGTCGATGTGGTGGACCGTGCGGACGAAGCCGGGGATCAGCCGCCGGCGGGTCAGTGTCGCGAGGGCGTTGCCGCTGATCCCGCAATGGGCGTGGAAGACGTCAAAATCGCAGGCTGCCGGGGTCGAGAAATGCGACAGGTAATCGGCGATCCTGGAGCGGACCAGCGCCACCGTCGGCTCGGCGACCGGCTTGGCCGCCACCGACACGACCGGGCAGCGCGCGTCCCGGAAGAAACCGCGGCCGGTCGGATCGGGGGCGTGGACCACCGCCTCGTGGCCGAGGCCGCACAGGGCCTCGCCGAGCGCCAGGGCATGGACCACGCCGCCGCGGGGATTGGTCGAGTGCGTGAGGATTGCGATGCGCAAGCGGGCGACCATGGGACGGCTCACCGAGGCCTGCAGCCGGTTCGGACATCGCGCTCGACATCCCGGACCAGGATCTCCGCCGCCCTCTCGGGGATCCGTGCCGACCCAACGCATCGATCGTGCCGAACGCGGTCCCGGCGAGCGGCATCGGCAATAAAACGTCAGGTTTCGCTGCCCCCGCGACGACGCCCCCCCGGTCTGAGCCACGGCGTCGCGCACCGGAACTGTGGTCCGACGGCGTCATTGCCGGGAAGACACCCGGGCACCGAGGGCATCGTCTTGCTCCGAAAGAGGGCACACCCCTTTCGGGACGATGCTCGAGTCGCGGGAGACGGTGGAGAATCCCAGCCTTGCGCAACACCCTCATCGCCGCCGCCATGGCCACGCTGCTCGCCGGTTCGGCGGGCGCCGCCGACAACCCGCAACTCGGCAAGCCGTCGAGCGACGCCCTGCCGCCGGTCGAGCTGACCATCACCCTGCGGGACGGCAAGCCGGTCTGCGCGCCCGCCGAGATCCGCCTGCCGGCCAACACCAACGTGATGCTGCAGGTCGTCAGCCAGGCCAACGTGCCGGTGACGATCACCGCGGAAGGCCAGTTCGAGCAGGGCCACCTGCTGCACGCCGACGGCGATCTCGTCCACGTCATGAGCGAGAAGGGCTACACCGTGAAGGCCAATGGCCGCGGCACGCTCAAGCTGCGCACCCTCGATGCCGGCGAGCACAGCTACGGCTGCACCGCGAACAACAAGCGGGACGCGCCGTTCGTCGGCAAAATGGTTCTGTCCCCGCCGGCCGGCTGAAGCCGAACCCGCCCACCGTTGACGCCGCGCGGTTCCGGCCGCGCGGTCGTCCGCTGTTAATTTTGCGTTACGAATTCACTTTGCCTTCAAGGGACCGGCGGAACCGCTCTTTTCAAGTCCCTGTGTCAGATTGTATCTGTCGTTTACGAGCGGCGGAGCAATCGGTCCCGTGTCCCAGAATCCGACATCTTTCAGTCCCGCCAAGCCGCGCCGTAAGCGGCTTCGGGATGTGTTGATTCTGTGCGGCCTGCTGATGGTGCCCACTGCGGTGCTCGCCTACGCGGATCTGCTGCCCGACTCGCTCGACCTGCTCGGCATCGATCTGAGCGAGAGCCCCGACCTGCCGCATGTCGCCCGGCAGATCGCCATCGGCGCGCCGCTCAAGATCGTGGCCTTCGGCTCGTCCTCCACGGAGGGCATCGGCGCCTCGAGCCCGGCCAATTCCTACCCGTCCCGCCTGCAGGTCGACCTGCGCAAGAAGCTGCGCGGCATGGATGTCTCGGTGATCAACCGGGGCATCGGCGGCGAGCATGTCGACGACATGCTGAAGCGCCTGGACCGCGACGTGATCGCGGCTGAGCCGCAGCTCGTCATCTGGCAGACCGGCAGCAACGACCCGCTGCGCGGTGTCTCGCTCGATCATTTCCGCGACGCCACCGCCGCGGCCATCCGTCGGATCCGGGAAGCCGGCATCGACGTGGTGCTGATGGAGCCGCAATGGTGCCCGAAGCTCGATTCGACGCCCGGCTCCTCGCGGTTCCGCGACGCCGTGCGCTCGATCGGGGATGAGCTCGACGTGCCGGTGATCCGCCGGGCCGACTTGATGCATGGCTGGGTCCGCGAAGGGAAACTCACCGCCAAGCAGCTCTTCGCCTCGGACGGCTTGCACATGGCCGATGGCGGCTACGCCCTGCTCGCCCAGGCAGCGGCCGATTCGATCCTCACCGATGCGGGCTCGGTCCACACCGCCGAGGCGGTTGCCGAGTAGCCGACGGCTGGACGCGGCCGGCAAAGCTCCCCATCTCGGCCGCACCGAGATCGGAGCTGAAACCTTGAGCCACGACGCCTTCAGGTACGACGAACGGGGCTCCGTGCCCCAGATGCACGCGACCACGATCCTGATGGTCCGCAAGGGCGGCCGCGTCGTCGTGGGCGGCGACGGGCAGGTGAGCCTCGGCCAGACCATCGTGAAGGGCAATGCCCGCAAGGTCCGGCGCCTGGCCAAGGGCGCGGTGATCGGCGGCTTCGCGGGCGCCACCGCCGACGCCTTCACGCTGTTCGAGCGGCTGGAGGCCAAGCTGGAGCAGTATCCCGGCCAGCTCACCCGGGCCTGCGTCGAGCTCACCAAGGATTGGCGCACCGACCGCTACCTGCGCCGCCTCGAGGCGATGATGGTGGTGGCCGACAAGGAGGTCAGCCTGCTCCTGTCCGGTTCGGGCGACGTGCTGGAGCCGGAAAGCGGCGTCATGGCGATCGGCTCCGGCGGCAACTACGCCCTGGCGGCCGCCCGCGCCCTCGAGGATACCGACCTCGACGCCGAGGCAATCGTGCGCAAGGCCATGGCGATCGCCGCCGAGATCTGCGTCTACACCAACGGGAACCTGGTGATCGAAGCGCTCGATCAGAGTTGAGCGCCTCCTGCCCGCGATTCGGGCGTGAGCCGCGATCGGGAGTGCTTAACGCGGCATTGAATAATTCTGCTTAGTTTCAGCCCGCGCATGCTCGGACTGGAACTAAAATGAACATCGGCGGGAAACTCCTGGCCTTCGTGGGCGCCTGCAGTCTTACGACGCTGGTCGTGGCCGGCGTGAGCGTCGCCACGCTGCAGAGCTTCGAGCGTTCGCTGGGGCAGGTCGAGGGCGCCTCGACCCGCGCGCTCTACGCGGCCAATTTTAACCGCCTCGCCGCCGAGGTGACGATGGATTCCCGCGGCGTCTACGCGGCCGCCGACGCCACCGACGCCGCCAAGTACGCTGCCGGCGTCCGCAAGGGCCTCGCCGACATGGACGCGCTCCGCGCCGCCTGGGCGCCGCTGGTCACCGAGGACGAGCGGCCACTCTTCGACGCCATGGCGCGCAACGCCGACGCCTACCGGACGATGCGGACCGCGATCGCGCAGGCCGGCGAGACGATCGGCCCGCGCGCCGCCGCGGATCTCGGCTTCAACGACGCGAACCGCGCCAACCGCAAGGCCTTCCAGGCCGGCATCGACGCGCTGGTGGGCCGCGGACGCGACGAGATGGCGACCGTGAAGGCGCAGACGCAGGATCTGTTCGCGGCGCGCACCCGCCTCCTGCTCGGGCTCGCCTTCCTGGGCACCATCGCCTGCGCCGCCCTCGGGCTCCTCGTGGGGCAACGCCAGATCGCCCGGCCGCTGCGGGCGGTCTCGGAGGCGATCCAGCGCCTCTCGCGGGGCGACCTGTCCCTCCCGGCGGTCAAGGCCGGCCGCGACGAGATCGGTGCGATCTGGACGAGCATGGCGGTCTTCGCCGGGACGATGCGGGAGGCTGAGACCCTGCGCCTGGAGCGTGAGCGGACCGGCACCGAGGCGGCCACCCGCAAGCGCGCCGAGATGGTCGGCTTGGCCAACCAGTTCGAAGGCAGCATCGGCGGCCTAGTCGGGCATCTCGCCAGCGCCGCCGCCGGTATGGAGCGGGCCGCCGCCGCGATGGCCGGCAATGCCGAGCGTACCGACCAGCAATCCCGGGCCGTGACCCGCGCCGCAGAGACCACGGCGCACAATGTCGAGGCGGTGGCCGCCGCCACGGAAGAGCTCGCCGCCACCGCCAGCGAGATCGGCGTCCAGGTCTCGCAGACCTCCGAGGCCGCGGCGGGCGCGGTCGAGGCGACGAGGCGGACCCGGTCGAGCGTGCAGGCCCTCGCCCGCACCGCCGACGGCATCGGGCAGGTCGTGTCGCTGATCTCGACCATCGCCGGCCAGACCAACCTGCTGGCCCTCAATGCCACCATCGAGGCGGCCCGCGCCGGCGAGGCTGGGCGCGGTTTCGCGGTGGTGGCCACCGAGGTGAAGGCCCTGGCGACCCAGACCGCCCGGGCCACCGACGAGATCGCCGGGCAGATCGCCGCCATGCGGGCGGCGACCCACGAGGCGGTCACCGCCATCGAGGAGATTGGCGGCACGATCGAGCAGGTCCACGGCATCGCGATCGGGGTCGCCTCGGCCGTGGAGCAGCAGCAGGTCGCCACGCAGGAGATCGCCCGCAGCGTCGCCGAGGCGGCGAGCGGCACCCGCGCAGTGACCGAGACCATGTCGCTGGTGCTCGAGGCCGCCCACGAGACCGGGGCCAGCGCCGGCCAGGTCCTCGACGCGGCGGCCGACATCGCCCGCCGGTCCGACGGGCTCGGCGGCGAGGTCGCGGGCTTCGTGGCCCAGGTGCGGGCCGCCTGACGCCGCCGATGTTGCATCGCGATGCCAGGGCCCGTAGGGTCTGAGCCATTCGCAAGGACCCGGTGAAAGCCCGGGTGGCTCTTCCGGCCGCCGATCCGCCGGACCACGCATCCGAGACGCCACACGATCCGCCCCTCAAGCGGACGCGCGTCTCGTGCGGATTTTCATCACATGCAACGCAGCACAACCGGAACCGGCGGCCCTCTCGGGTCGTGGGTGTCCAATATCCGCGGCGATACCCTGTCGGGCATCGTCGTCGCCCTGGCGCTGATCCCGGAGGCGATCGGCTTCTCGGTCATCGCCGGGGTCGATCCCAAGGTCGGGCTCTACGCCTCGGTGGTCATCGCCTGCACGATCGCCTTCGCGGGCGGGCGCCCGGCCATGATCTCGGCCGCCACCGCCGCCACCGCGGTGGTGATGGTCGACCTCGTCCGCGAGCACGGCGTCCAGTACCTGTTCGCCGCCACCATCCTGATGGGCGTGATCCAGATCCTGGCCGGCCTGCTCAAGCTCGGCCGGCTGATGCGGTTCGTCTCGCAATCGGTGATGACCGGCTTCGTCAACGCGCTGGCGATCCTGATCTTTCTCGCCCAGCTGCCTGAACTGACGGGCGTCACGCCGGCGACCTACGGGCTGATCGCACTCGGGCTCGCGATCATCTACGGCTTCCCGCGGATCACCCGGGCCGTGCCCTCGCCCCTGGTGGCGATCGCGGTCCTGACCGCGGTGACGGCGATCTTCCACCTCGACGTTCGCACGGTCTCGCATCTGGGCGCCCTGCCCTCGACGCTGCCGAGCTTCGCCCTGCCGGACGTTCCCTTCACCTTCGAGACCCTGCGGATCCTGCTGCCCTACGCGGCGACGCTCGCCGCCGTCGGCCTGCTGGAGAGCCTGCTCACCGCGCAGATCGTCGACGACCTGACCGATACCGGCAGCGACAAGAACCGCGAATGCATGGGCCAGGGCGTCGCCAACATGGCGTCGGCCGTGTTCGGCGGCATGGGCGGCTGCGCGATGATCGGGCAGTCGGTCATCAACGTCTCCTCGGGCGCACGGGGCCGGCTGTCGACGCTGGTCGCGGGGGCCTTCCTGCTGCTGCTCCTCGTGGCGCTGCAGGACCTGCTGGCGGTCGTGCCGGTCGCGGCGCTGACGGCGGTGATGATCATGGTCTCGCTCAACACCTTTTCCTGGCGGTCGCTGGCGCAGCTGCGCACCAACCCCCTGCCCTCCTCGGCGGTGATGCTGGCGACCGTGCTCGTCGTGGTCGCCACCAAGGACCTGGCGCAGGGCGTTCTGGCCGGCGTGCTCCTGTCCGGGGTGTTCTTCGCCGGCAAGGTGTCGAGACTCAGCCAGGTCGCTGCGACGCTCTCGGAAGATGGCCGGACCCGGACCTACCGGGTCACCGGGCAGGTGTTCTTCGCCTCGGCCGGCACCTTCTCGGAGGCGATCGACGTGCTGGAGCCGGTGGATCGCCTCGTCATCGACGTGCAGGACGCGCATTTCTGGGACATCTCGGCGGTCGCCGCCCTCGACCGCGTGGTCCTGAAGGCGCGCGGCCGCGGGCGGATCGTCGAGGTCGTCGGCCTGAACGCCGCCAGCGCGACGCTGGTCGAGCGATTCGGAACGCACGACAAGCCCGGCGCCGCGGCGTCGCCGGCGGGACACTGAGCCGGTAAGCTGGCCCCTGCGGCCGCGCGCCGCCTCTTGCGTCGCGCGCGCCGCGACCCCATTCCCGGCCTGGGCCCGTGGTTTCGTCGGGCCGGGAAAAACAGGATGGCCCAGCGGTGACGACGTTCTCTCCGCGCGAGATCGTGTCCGAACTCGATCGCTTCATCGTCGGGCAGCACGACGCCAAGCGCGCCGTCGCGATCGCGCTGCGCAACCGCTGGCGGCGCCAGCAGCTGACCGGCCCGCTCCGCGAGGAGGTGGCGCCCAAGAACATCCTGATGATCGGGCCGACCGGCTGCGGCAAGACCGAGATCGCCCGGCGCCTCGCCCGGCTGGCCAATGCCCCGTTCCTGAAAATCGAGGCGACCAAGTTCACTGAGGTCGGCTATGTCGGCCGCGACGTGGAGCAGATCGTCCGCGACCTCGTGGAGGTCGCGATCGGCCTGACCCGGCAGGTGAAGCGCGAGGCCGTGAAGGCCAAGGCCGAGGCGGCTGCCGAGAACCGGATCCTCGACGCCCTGGTCGGGCCCACCGCCAGCCAGGCGACCCGCGACAGCTTCCGCCGAAAGCTGCGCGACAGCGAGCTCGACGACAAGGAAGTTGAGCTGGAACTGGCTTCGGGTGCCCCCGCCGGCCTGCCGATGTTCGAGATCCCAGGCATGCCGGGCGCCTCCTTGGGGGCGATCAATATCGGCGATGTGCTCGGCAAGGCGCTGGGTGGCCAGCGCGGCAAGCCCCGCCGGATCCTGGTCCGGGACGCCTACGCGCCGCTGCTCGCCGAGGAATCCGACAAGCTGGTCGATGACGACGCCCTGATCCGCGAGGCGATCCGCGAGGTCGAGAATAACGGCATCGTCTTTCTCGACGAGATCGACAAGATCTGCGCCCGCGAGGGCCGCTCCTCCGGCGACGTGTCCCGCGAGGGTGTGCAGCGCGACCTGCTGCCGCTGATCGAGGGCACGACGGTGGCGACCAAGCACGGCCCGGTGAAGACCGACCACGTCCTGTTCATCGCCTCGGGCGCCTTCCACGTCTCGAAGCCCTCCGACCTGCTCCCCGAGCTCCAGGGCCGCCTGCCGATCCGCGTCGAGCTGCAGCCGCTGACGGTGGACGATTTCCGCCAGATCCTGACCTCCACCGAGGCCAGCCTGCTCAAGCAGACCGTCGCCCTGATGGAGACCGAGGGCGTGACCCTGACGTTCACGGACGACGCCGTGGACGCGCTCGCTCGCGTCGCCGTCGAGGTGAACTCCTCCGTGGAGAATATCGGCGCCCGCCGCCTTCAGACCGTGCTGGAGCGGGTGATCGACGAGATCTCGTTCACGGCGACCGACCGCTCCGGCGAGACGGTGCCGATCGACGCCGCCTATGTGCGCGCCCGGGTCGAGGATCTGGCGGCCAACGCGGATCTGAGCCGGTTCATTCTGTGACCACGCTTGCGGAGCGAGGACCCGTTTCGGTCCTCCTCCCGGTCGCCGCGCTGGTGACCGGCATGGTCTCGCTGCAATACGGCGCGACCATCGCGAAGAACCTGTTCCCAGTCGTCGGCGCGGCCGGGACCTCGGCCCTGCGGGTGGGTTTCTCGGCGCTGATCCTGATCGCCGTCTGGCGTCCGTGGCGGCGGAGCCTGGCGCGGCGCGAGGCGGGGTGGATCGCGCTCTACGGGATCACCCTGGGGTTGATGAATCTGTTGTTCTACCTGGCGATCGCGCGGCTGCCGCTGGGGCCGGCCGTGGCGATCGAGTTCGCCGGGCCGCTCGCCATCGCGCTGATCGCGTCGCGCCGCACCACGGACTTCCTGTGGATCGGCGTCGCGGTGGCCGGGCTCGGGTTGCTCCTGCCCATCGCGCCCACGAGCCCGCTGGACCCGCTCGGCGTCGCTCTCGCCCTCGGGGCGGCCCTGGCCTGGGCGCTCTACATCCTGTTCGGTCAGCGCGCCGGCCGGATCGACGGCGGACAGGCGGTGTCGCTGGGGATGCTGGTGGCCGCCCTCGTGGCGGCGCCGTTCGGCCTGGCGGAGGCCGGCGCGGCCCTGCTGGCCCCGGGCGTCCTGATGGCCGGCCTCCTCGTGGCGCTCCTGTCGAGCGCCCTGCCCTACTCGCTGGAGATGATCGCCCTGCGCCGCCTCGACCGGAAGAATTTCGGCGTGCTGATGAGCCTGGAGCCGGCGGTCGCGGCCTGCGCTGGCTTCGCCCTGCTGGGCGAACGGCTCGGCGCCGTCCAATGGCTCGCCATCGGGCTGGTGATCGCCGCCTCCGCGGGCATCACGGCCACCAGCCGCAGGCCGGCGCAGGAACGGGTGATCGAAGAGGTCTGAGAAACGTTATTTGCCGGCGAGAACGCGCGACGCGACGTTGATGTATTTGCGGCCGGCTTCCTGGGCGTGAAGGACGGCGTCGCCGAGATTCTCCTCGTCGCGGACGCTCGCCAGCTTGATCAGCATCGGCAGGTTGATCCCCGCCACCACCTCGACCGAGCCGCCGTTCATACACGACAGCGCAAGGTTCGAGGGCGTGCCGCCGAACATGTCGGTCAGCACCACTACACCGTCACCGGTGTTCACGCGACAGACCGCGGACATGATGTCCCGCCGTCGCAATTCCATATCGTCTTCCGGCCCGATCGTGATCGTCTCGATCTGATCCTGAGGGCCGACCACGTGCTCCAGGGCGGCCTTGAATTCGGTCGCCAATAGCCCGTGAGTGACGAGCACCATGCCAATCATCGACACGTGTTCCAACGTCCTCTGTCTGCCGCCATGTTGTGCAATGCACAGGTCCCAACAAGGCGATCGCGACGTTTTTGCTCGGACATTACCGCGATCATGCCATGCGGGCTCGGCGCGCGCTATGGGGTCTCACCACCGTGACGCGAATCAACGGCCTGTGCGGCTGCGAAGTCACGGCTTGCCCTTTCGCAATGCCGCACGAATCAGCAACGTCGCTAATCCGGCCCGCCGCACGCCTCGATCGAGCACCAAGCGGGGCAGCCGAAGGCCGAGGATTTCAGCAACCTCCGGCGGTTCCGGCAGGCGCGGCGCGTCCGTGACCAGATCGGCCACGAGATTCAGGACCGTGTCCGGACGGAGCTTGAGGCCGAGATCGGCGGCGGACAGGATGCCCTGACCGCGTATCTCGACCTGGCCCGCCAAGGTCTCATGAGGTCGGGCGAGCAGCGAATCGGCGTGCCGTTCGCAGATCACCCGGTCATCCGCGACGAGCGCTCCGTCCGGCTCGGCGGCGAGGAGCACTGCGAGGCTCGACTTGCCCGAGCCGGACGGGCCCCGAATCAGGATGCCGGCATCGCCCAGGGCGACGCAGGCGGCGTGAAGGCTCGGCATCAGGCGTGGAGCTGGCGCGGCGCTGCGGGAAGGCGGACGGTGAAGCGGGCGCCGCGCACCGTGGGCTCGCCGTCCTCGTCGGGGGCGCCGGGGCGGTTCTCGGCGCGGATCGTGCCGCGATGGGCCTGTACGATCTGCCGGGAGATCGACAGGCCGAGGCCCGAATTCTGTCCGAAGCCCTGCTCGGGCCGGTCGGTGTAGAAGCGCTCGAAGATCCGCTCCAGGGCGTGCTCGGGGATGCCCGGCCCCTCGTCCTCGCAGACCATCTCGACCTCGCCACGGACCCGGCGCAGGGCGACCCGCACCTTGGCGTCGGTGGGCGAGAACGACCGGGCATTGTCCAGCAGGTTGTTGACTACCTGCCCCAGCCGGCTGTCGTGGCCGATCACCGTGAACGGCGCATCCTGGTCCGCGATCGCCTCGACGTCGAGCTGGATCAGGCAATCCTTCGGCCGGCGGCGCTCGTTCGCCACCGAGACCACCGTGGTCAGCAGTTTCTTCAAATCGACCCGGCGCGCCTCGGCGCGGGCCAGTTCCGCGTCGAGCCGCGAGGCATCGGCGATGTCGCTGATCAGCCGGTCGAGGCGCTTCACGTCGTGCTGGATGATCGCCATCAACCGACCGCGCGAATCGTCGGACTTCGCGAGCGGCAGGGTCTCGACCGCGCTGCGCAGCGAGGTCAGCGGGTTCTTGAGCTCGTGGCTCACATCCGCGGCGAAACTCTCGATCGCGTCGATGCGCCGGTAGAGCGCCTGGGTCATGTCCCGGAGCGCCCCGGACAGATGGCCGATCTCGTCGGTGCGCTGGGTGAAGTCCGGGATCTCTTCCCGGGTCTTGATCCCCATCCGCACCTTTTCGGCGGCCTCGGCGAGACGGCGCACCGGGCCCGCGATGGCGCCAGCGAGCAGCGCGGAGAGCACCACCATCACGGCCGAGGCGACCAGGAACACCTGGAGCAGGCCGAACCGCTCGGACGCGATGACCCGGTCGATCGCGTCGCCCTGCGTCGAGATCAGCAGCGCGCCGCGCACTGAGCCGGCGCGATGGATCGGCACCGCCACCGAGACGGTGGTCTCGCCCAGCGCATTGCGGCGGACCAAGCTGCCGCGATTGCCGTTGAGCGCCGCCTGGACCTCGCGCAGCGAGTGGCCGTTCACCGGCCCGGTCTCCTCGGGCTGGGCGGAGCGGCTGCCGAACAGGGCACTCAGCTTCGTCTGCACCGCCTGGAAGGCGGATTCGAGCATGCCGGCCTTGTGCGGCTTGGCGGCAATCGGATCACCGCGGCCGGCATCGCCGCGCTTGAACAGGGTCCGGGTGTCGAACAGCAGGCCGCCTTCCTGGTCGTAGACCCGGGCGCGGTTGCCGGTGGGCGTCACCAGGCGCGAGAGCAGCGGCGCCACCTTCTCGGGGTTAAGCGAGAAGGCGAGCGGCTGCGATTCCTCCTCGGCGGCCTCGCCGGCCTGCTGCTGGAGCAGCTTGTCCGGGTCGATCTGGATCGTGTCCGTATCGACCGAGGCGGAGGCCGCGATGGCGCCAGCGATGATCTCGCCCTGGATCGCCAAGCTCTGGATCCGGGCCTGGATCAGGCCCTGCCGGAACTGGTTCAGGTAGAGGAAGCCGACGAGCAGCGCGATCAGCCCGACGAGGTTGAGCACGACGATGCGGCGCGTCAGGCTCGACGACGCGCGCTGTCCCACCGCGTCCCAGAGGGCGCGCGGCCACGTCAACGGTCGGGAGAGGAGCTGGGTGAGCGAGGCGCGAGGCTCAGCGTCCTCGGCCTGGGCGGGGGTACGGCCGGTCACGGAGCGGATCCTTGGATCACGCCTCCTTGAACCGGTAGCCGACGCCGTACAGCGTCTCGATCATGTCGAAGCTCTGGTCGGTCACTTTGAACTTCTTGCGCAGGCGCTTGATGTGGCTGTCGATCGTGCGGTCGTCGACATAGACCTGATCGTCGTAGGCCGCATCCATCAGGGCGTTGCGGCTCTTCACGACGCCGGGGCGGTGGGCGAGCGCCTGGAGGATCAGGAATTCCGTGACGGTGAGCGTCACCGGCTCGCCCTTCCAGGTGCAGGTATGGCGCTCGGGATCCATCATCAGCGAGCCGCGCTCGAGCGAGCGGGCCGCGACCTCGGCCTCGCCGCGCGGGGTCGAGCCGGGGGCTTCCTTGGCGAAGCGCCGCAGCACCGCCTTGACCCGCTCCACCAGCAGGCGCTGCGAGAACGGCTTATGGATGAAGTCGTCCGCGCCCATCTTGAGACCGAACAATTCGTCGATCTCCTCGTCCTTCGAGGTCAGAAAGATCACCGGAAGGTCGGATTTCTGCCGCAGGCGTCGGAGAAGCTCCATCCCGTCCATGCGCGGCATCTTGATGTCGAAGATCGCGAGGTCCGGCGGGGAATGCCGCAGACCGTCGAGGGCGGAGGCGCCGTCGGTATAGGTCTGGATGCGGTAGCCTTCGGTCTCAAGCGCGATCGACACGGAGGTCAGAATATTCCGGTCGTCGTCGACGAGGGCGATGGTTGGCATGCGCGGTCCCTGACTGAACGGGCTCAAGCGCGGTCCCGGCTCTTCGCACGGGCCGCGCTTCATCCCGGCCCCCGAGGGGCAGGCGGAAGTGCGAACCGGGCCGGTTTCGGCGCCGCCCGGTTCGCGCAACGGGACAGGTGCTTTAGTACGGTCGATCGGAAAAAGCGAGCGGCGGTCATAGCTTGGCCATAAAGGCCGATCTGACGCGGGCCGCGGCGCTCGTGCGCCGGCTAAGGCATCGCTACCATGGCGCCCGATTGTGGCGGCGGTTCGAAACCCGGGGGATTCCATGGCGGATGTGAGCACAGGTGCGTCGGAACAGCGCGAGCCGGCCCGCCCGCTTCCCGCCGCGGACGCGCCCTTCGACGCTATCGGACTCTCCCGGATGCTGCTGCGGAGCATCCGCTCCGGCGCGCTGGCGACGCTCGACCCCGAGGGGACGCCCTTCGCCTCCCTGGTCACCATCGCCACCGATCAGGACGGCACACCGCTGATGCTGCTGTCGCGGCTCTCGGCGCATACCCGCAACCTGCTGGCCAACCCGCGCTGCTCGCTGCTGTTCTCGCAGGGCGGCAAGGGCGATCCGCTGGCGCATCCCCGGCTCACCGTGGTCGGAAGCGCCGTCCAGACCGCCGAGCCGCGCGCGCGGGAGCGGTTCCTGGCGCGCCATCCGAAGGCAAGGCTCTATGCCGACTTCCCGGATTTCGGGTTCTTCGCGTTGGATCCGAAGGCCGGCCATCTCAACGGCGGTTTCGCGAAGGCCGCGACGCTGACCCGCGAAGAGCTGCTCCTCGACCTGACCGGGGCCGAAGCCATCGTCGCCGGCGAGCGCGGCGCGGTCGAACACATGAATGCCGACCATGCCGACGCGCTGGCGCTCTACGCGGCCGCGGCCGGTGCGGAAGCCGGGCTGCCCTGGCGGCTGACCGGGCTCGACCCGGAAGGCATGGACCTGATCGCCGGGGAGCGCACCGTACGGGTGGTCTATCCGGAGCGGGTCTCCGATATGAGCGGCCTGCGTAAAAGCCTGGTCGCGATGGCGGCGCAGGCGCGCGGGGGTGTCGGAACGGCCGAAGCGTAACGCCCGAGATCGCCCTCAGGCATGGCGAAGCGCGGTGTGCTGCACCATATCCGCGCGATGAGCGACACACAGACAGACACCTACCCATTCAGCCTCGATGTGCAGCCGGTCGGCGAGAGCGGCTCAATGTTCCAGTGGAGCATCCGCAAGCACGGCAAGCTGCATCAACGCTCCGACCGGAAGCACCCGACCGAGTCGAAGGCTCGGACCCATGGCGAGGCAGAGATCGAGCGCCTGATCCGCGACCGCGGTCGCTGATCGCCGAACCCGATCGAATGAGACGGCGGGGGCCGGATCGCGCCGGCTCCCGCCTCATGCGTGTTCCTGCCTGAACGTGCCGCGCCGGCCCGCCGCTTGGCGCGTTCCCGCGGCGCTGCTATCTCGCGCGTGAGCCGACCTATCCGAACACGCCCAGACGTCAGACGGTGCGCGCCGTCGCGCGCCCGAACGGAATGCCGATGACAACCCCGATCGACAACATCCGCAACTTCTCGATCGTCGCGCATATCGACCACGGCAAATCGACCCTGGCGGACCGGCTGATCCAGGCCACCGGCACCGTGGCCCTGCGCGACATGAGCGAGCAGATGCTCGACTCAATGGATATCGAGAAGGAGCGCGGCATCACCATCAAGGCGCAGACCGTGCGCCTGGAATACCGGGCCGAGGACGGCAAGGATTACGTCCTCAACCTGATGGACACGCCCGGCCACGTAGATTTCGCCTACGAGGTGTCGCGCTCGCTCGCCGCCTGCGAGGGCTCTCTGCTGGTGGTGGACGCCTCCCAGGGGGTCGAGGCGCAGACGCTCGCCAACGTCTACCAGGCGCTCGACGCCAACCACGAGATCGTCCCGGTCCTCAACAAGGTCGACCTGCCGGCCGCCGAGCCCGACCGGGTGAAGGAGCAGATCGAGGAGGTGATCGGCCTCGACGCCTCCAACGCGGTACCGATCTCGGCCAAGACCGGCCTCAACATCGAGGCGGTGCTCGAGGCGATCGTCACCCGCCTGCCGCCGCCCAAGGGCGACCGGAGCGCGCCGCTCAAGGCCCTGCTGGTGGACAGCTGGTACGACGCCTATCTCGGCGTCGTCGTGCTCGTGCGCATCATCGACGGCGTGCTCAAGAAGGGCATGACCATCCGGATGATGGGCGCCGACGCGGTCCACGGCGTCGACCGGATCGGCGTGTTCCGCCCGAAGATGGCCGAGATCGGCGAACTCGGCCCGGGCGAGGTCGGCTTCTTCACCGGCTCGATCAAGGAAGTCGCCGATACCCGCGTCGGCGACACGATCACCGAGGACAAGCGCCAGACCAGCTCGATGCTGCCGGGCTTCAAGGAGGTCCAGGCCGTCGTGTTCTGCGGGCTGTTCCCGGTGGACGCCGCCGAGTTCGAGAACCTGCGCTCGGCCATGGGCCGGCTCCGGCTCAACGACGCGTCGTTCTCCTACGAGATGGAAAGCTCGGCCGCGCTGGGCTTCGGCTTCCGCTGCGGCTTCCTCGGCCTCCTCCACCTGGAGATCATCCAGGAGCGGCTGGAGCGCGAGTTCAACCTCGACCTGATCTCCACCGCGCCCTCGGTGGTCTACCGGCTCAAGATGCGCGACGGCACCGTGAAGGAGCTGCACAACCCGGCCGACATGCCGGACGTGATGAAGATCGAGCTGATCGAGGAGCCCTGGATCCGCGCCACGATCCTGACCCCCGACGAGTATCTCGGCGGCGTGCTCAAGCTCTGCCAGGACCGCCGCGGCGTCCAGATCGACCTCAACTACGTCGGCAAGCGCGCCATGGTGGTCTACGACCTGCCGCTGAACGAGGTCGTGTTCGATTTCTACGACCGGCTGAAATCGATCTCGAAGGGCTACGCCTCCTTCGACTACCATGTCTCCGACTACCGCGAGGGCGACCTCGTGAAGATGTCGCTCCTCGTCAACGCCGAGCCGGTGGACGCCCTGTCGATGCTGGTCCACCGCACCCGCGCCGAATCGCGCGGCCGGGCCATGTGCGAGAAACTGAAGGACCTGATCCCCCGCCACCTGTTCCAGATCCCGGTCCAGGCGGCGATCGGCGGCAAGATCATCGCCCGCGAGACGATCAAGGCCCTGTCCAAGGACGTCACCGCCAAATGCTACGGCGGCGACATCTCGCGCAAGCGCAAGCTGTTGGACAAGCAGAAGGAAGGCAAGAAGAAGATGCGCCAGTTTGGGCGCGTGGAGATCCCGCAGGAGGCGTTCATCGCGGCGTTGAAGATGGATGATTGAGGGACGGGCGCGTGCTGCGCTCTTCCCCGATTGCTATGGGGGAGACCCGGGGCCTGATCTAGCTTCCGCATGCGAACGTGAAACCCGCCGCGCCCGTCATTGCGAGCGCAGCGAAGCAACCTAGGACAGCGCGCGGCAGCAGAACGTGGCGTTTCCCTGGGTTGCTTCGCTGCGCTCGCAATGACGGTGTGGCGCGCGGGAAACGTTTTTACCCCGGCGGAAGCACGTCGATCTGGATGCCCGCATAATACGCTGCCAGGTTTGCGATGTCGGCATCCGACAGCTCCTTGGCGACCACGCTCATGATCTCGTTCTGCCGCTTGCCGTCGCGGTACTCGCTGAGCGCCTTCACGAGGTAGGGCTCGACCTGGCCGGCGAGGTTCGGCGCCTCCGGCAGCTTCGAGAGCCCGTCCATCCCGTGGCAGGTCTGGCAGGCGCTGGCCTTCTTGCGCCCGAGCGCGGCGTCGCCGGCCTGGGCCGAGAGCGGGACGAGCAGAGCGGCAAGAAGGAGAAGCGGGCGGATCATCGGGGGGCTCAACAGACGGTTTCACGAACGGTCGACGCAAGAGGCGTAGGTCCCCTCTCCCGCACGGGAGAGGGGGCGCGGCGCGGCCTTCACAAGCGACCGTAGCCCGCACGAGGCGAAGGGTTCGTGGCGCCTCTCACGAACAGGGGCGCCAAGTCTCGAAAACCTATTTCTCGTAGGAGATCCGGTAGATCGCCCCGGCGGCATCGTCCGAGACCAGCAGCGAGCCGTCGAGCATCACCGCCACGTCCACCGGGCGGCCGAGATACTCGCCGTCGCCGGTCAGCCAGCCCTCCGCGAACGGCTTGACCGCGCCGAGCTTCCCGTCCGCGCCCATGGGGGCGAACATCACCCGGGCGCCCACCGGCTCGGTGCGGTTCCAGGAACCGTGCTCGGCGATGAAGATCCCGCCCTTGTACGAGGCCGGGAACTGCTTGCCGTTGTAGAAGGTCATGCCGAGATCGGCCGCGTGGGGCGGCAATTCGGCGACCGGGGGGACCGCGTCCGCGGGCGGGGTCTGGTCCTTGTACTCGACGGTGCGGACCGCGCCGCCGCCGTACCAGGGGAACCCGAAATTCTCGCCGGCCTTGGTGGCGTGGTTCAGCTCGCCCGGCGGCTTGTCGTCGCCCATGCCGTCGACCTGGTTGTCGGTGAACCACAGCGACTTGTCGGCGGCGAAATCCATGCCCACCGAATTGCGGATGCCGGTGGCGAAGACCTCGCGGTTCTTGCCGTCGGCGTCGATGCGGATGATGCCGCCGATGCCGGCCTTCCGGTACAGGTCCATCTTCTCGGCCGGGGGCACGTTGTAGGGCTGGCCCAGCGCGATGTAGGTCTTGCCGTCCGCCCCGACCCGGCAGACCCGGGCGGTGTGGTTGAAGCTCTCCTCCGCAGCCGGAATGAGCGCACCCTCCTTCACGAGAATGCCGGCGGCAACGTCGGGATTTTCATAAAAAAACTCGGCGGCCGGGAAGGCCAGCACACGGTTTTGCTCGACCACGGTGAGCACGCCGTCCTTCGAGAAGCAGACGCCGTTGGGGATCTTGAAGGCGATGCCGGGTGCGAAGGCGCGGACCTCGTCGGCGACCCGGTCCTTGTCGCGGTCGGTGACCGTGTAGACCTTGTTCTTGCGGGTGCCGACGAACAGCACGCCGGCATTGGGCCCGACCGCGATGGCGCGGGCATCCGGCACCACGGCGTAGAGGTCGATCTTGAAGCCCTCGGGCAGCTTGATCTTGCCCAGCGTCTTGCGGATCGCGTCGGCCCGACGGCCGCTCTGCGGGACCTCGGGGGCGGCCTGGGTGTCGGTGCTGCGGAAGCTCTGGAGCTTCTCGAGGTCGTCGGCCTTGGTCTTCGTCTCAGCCGGCGCCGCACCCTGCGCGAGGGCCGACACGGCGAAGGCGGGCAGGGCGACACCCGCCCAGAGCGCGGCGATGATCACAGAGCGCATCTTTATTCGTCCTCCCGCCGCCCTTGGATACGGGCGTTGTCGGAGCGAACGATAGAGTTTCACTTCGGGCCGGCAAGCCGCATCGGTGACGCGGCTCCGCCCTTGTCCCGTGTCAGGCGACCTTGCGGGGAACGAGGCGCTCACTCCCCAGGGCGGCCCGGGCCCCGGACACGCCGGACTCGGTGTATTCCGCGTCCTCGTTGACCTGCCAGACATCGTGCCGGCGGCGGCCGCAGAGGATGTTCTCCACGGTCAGCATCGCGGTCATCATCGCGTGGTCCTGGTTGTTGTACTTGTGCATGCCGTTGCGGCCGACGAGGTGCAGGCTCGGGAAATCCCGCTCCAGCTCCCGCCGCACGGTGACGACGTGGCCGGCATAATCCTCGTCGTAGACCGGATAGGCCTTGGGCTGGCGGACCACGCAGGCATCGACCACGTCGGCCGGGTCGATCAGGCCGATCTGGCCGATCTCGCGCTTGGCGAGGGCCACCAGCTCGTCATCCGAGGCGGTCCAGAGCCCGTCGCCCTCGAAGCAGAAATATTCGAGGCCGAGGCAGGTGTGGTCCGCGTCCGGGACCATCTCGGGCGACCACGAGCGGAAGTTCTGCACCCGCCCGACCTGCACCGACGGATCGTGGATGTAGATCCAGTTATCCGGGAAGTTCTTCTGGGATTTTGCGATGAGCGCGACGGTGAGGAAGTCGCGGTACTTGAGGGAGCGTGCGTTGAAGGTGCTGAGCGGGCGCGGGCGGATCGAATCCACCAGCTCCCGCACCGGCGCGGAGGAGATCACGTGCCGGGCCGTGAAGGTCTCGCGGCTGCCGTCGGCGCTGCGGGCCGCCACGGTCCAGATGCCGGTGCCGGCATCGTAGCTGAGGGAATCGACCCCGCGGTCGAGGCGCACGCGGCCGCCCTGGGCCTGGATCTTGGCGGCGGCCGCCTCCCACATCATGCCGGGCCCGCGGCGCGGATAGCGGAAGGACTCGATTAGGGTCTTGATCACCGGGCCGCCGGCCTTCGGCGCCTTGCGCAGGCCGAGCGAGCGCTTGATGCCGTCGCGGATCGCTGCGCCGAGATCGAGCCCCTTGATGCGCTGGGCCGCCCAATCCGCCGAGATCGCGTCGCAGGACATGCCCCACACCTTCTCGGTGTAGGTCTTGAAGAAGATCGAAAACAGCCGCTCGCCGAACTGGTTGCGCACCCAGGCGTGGAAGTTCTTCGGGTCGCGCACCGGCCGCATGCGGGCATACAGGTAGGAGGCCACGCAGGCCGCGCTGGTCGCCAGGCCGAGATTGCGCAGCGCCTCGAACGCCTTGAGCGGGTAGGCGTAGTACTTGCCCCGATAGTAGATCCGCGACAGCCGCGGCCGCTCGATGAAGTCGTTGGGCAGGATCTCGTCCCAGAGATCGACCACCGCCTTGGACTTCGAGAAGAACCGGTGGCCGCCGATGTCGAACAGGTAGCCGTTATGCGAGACCGTGCGCGAGATGCCGCCGACCTGCGCCGGGTCGCGCTCCAGCACGGTGACCGACCGCCCCTGCTTCGACAGCAGGTAAGCGGCGGTGAGGCCGGCCGGCCCCGCGCCGATCACCAGCGTCTCGGTGTGGTGGCTCATCCCCTGCTCCGGCTGCCGTCGCGGCCGGATCCCGGCCGGCTCGCGCGGAGATTGGGCGCGGATGGTTAAGGAACCGACTCACGGTCGATTGACCGGCCGTTAAGCCGGTTCGCGCAGGCTCCATCCCGCGCTCGAGCTCGGCGCGTCCGGGAACCCGCACAGATGCCGCCCGCGGCCGCCGCCTCGCCGGCACGGATCGACACCCGCGCCTTCCTGTGGCTGGTCGTGGCCCTGTCGCTCGCGACCATGCACGCGCCGCAGGACATCTGGGACACGATCCGGCACCTGCGCGTGCCCGATACCGACGACGCCATGCGGCTCGTCGCGGTGCGCGACCTCCTGGGCGGCCAGGGCTGGTACGACAACGTCCAGTACCGGTTCCTCCCGCCCGAGGGCGTGGCGAGCCACTGGTCGCGCCTCGTGGACGCGCCGATCGCCGGGCTGATCCGGGTGCTCACGCCGCTTGTGGGACGGCCCCGCGCCGAGGGGCTGACGGCCGCGTTCTGGCCGCTGCTGCTGTTCGGGCTGTTCTGCGCCCTGATGTATCGCGGCGTCCGCGAGACCTTCGGGGACCGGGCTGCGATCCTAGCTTTGCTCGTGGCATCGCAGACCTTCGGGATCGTGATCCAGTTCCAGCCGGGCCGGGTCGACCATCACAACCTGCAGATCCTGGCGATGCTGGGCCTCGCGTTCTGCCTGATCCGCGGCGGCTTTCGCGCGGGCCTCGCCGGTGGCGGGCTCGCGGCCCTGTCGCTGGCGGTGGGCCTGGAAGGATTGCCCTTCTTGGCGCTCGGCGCCCTGGCCTGCGCCGGCGATTGGTGCTGGCGCGGCCGCCCCGCCCTCCCCTGCCTTGCAGGATTCGGCCTCGGGCTCGGCGTCGCCGCGCCGCTCCTGTTCGCCGCGCAGACGGCACCCGCCCTCTGGACCGTGACGCGCTGCGACGCGCTCTCCCCGCCCTGGCTGTGGCTCGCCGCCGGCGGCCTCGGCTTCGCAATGGCGGCGGCCGCCTTCCGTCGTCATTTGACCACAGCTGGACGGCGCGTCGCTCTGGCAATCCTCTGCGGGATCCTCCTGATCGGCGGCTTCGCCCTCGCCTTTCCGGTCTGCCTGGACGGACCGTTCCCCGGAATGACGCCCCTGGTCCGGGAGCATTGGCTGCTCACCGTCAACGAGATGGCCTCGCTGCCGAAATCCGTCGTGCAGGGCCGGTGGGAGATGCTGGTCTTCTATCCGGTGGTGCTGCTCGCGACGCTGACTGCCACCGGGATGGCCTGGCGCGGCCCGCAGCGCCGGGCGTGGTCGGTAGCGGCCCTGTTCCTGTGGCCGGGGCTGCTCCTGGGCTACGCCCAGTTCCGTGGCCTCTACATCGCCTCGGGCTTCGTGCCGCTGGTGGCGGGGCCGGTGATCGACCGCGCCTTGACGCCGGCCGCGCAAGCCGGCTCGCGCCGCTGGGGCGCGGCCCTGCTCGGTGGCAGCCTGGTCAGCGCGCTCTGGCTGGCGCCGATGGCGCTCGCGGAACGGCTCGTGCCGCCCGCCCGGACGGCACCCGATCCGGCGGCCGCGCTCGCCTGCCAGGGCGATGCCGCCGTGCGGCCCCTGGCGGGTCTGCCGGCCGGGACCGTGCTGGCGCCGATCGCGCTGGGTCCGTCGATCCTGCTGCGGACGCCGCACAGGATCGTCGCCGCGCCCTATCACCGGGCGATCCCGGGCCTCACCGCCGCGATCGAGGGGCTGGGCGGGACGCAAGCCGATCTCGACCGCGTGCTCGATGCGTTCCGGGTCCGCTATCTGGTGGCCTGCCCGGGCCGGCCGGCCGACGACCTCCAGCCCGAGCCGGCTTTCGTCACTCGGCTTGCCCGCGGGGAGATTGGCTCCGACCGGCTAGAGCCGATCGCCCTGCCCGGCCCGCTGAAGGTCTGGCGCGTGGCGCCGTGAGCCGTCAGAGCAGCCGGCGGTCCAGCCGGATGATCCGGCACGGATCGCCGGCCTTGGCCGCCGGCTCATGCGGCGCGCGGATCAGCAACGCCTCGGCGCGGCCGAGGACCGCCAGCATCGAGGAATCCTGGCGCTGCTCGGGCGAGGCCACGGGCAGCCGGCCGGGCTCGATGGCGAGGCTCGCCCGCATGTAGTCGGCGCGGCCGTCATTGGCCGGCAGATCGCGGCCGAGCGTGGCCGGCTCGCTGCGGTCGGCCCCGGCCTGGGCGTCGCCCTGAAGGGCCCGGATCGCCGGCACGACGAACAGCAGCCCGCAGACGATCGACGAGACCGGATTGCCCGGCAGGCCGATCACCAGCATGTCGCCGAGGCGCCCGTGCATCAGCGGCTTGCCGGGCCGGAGCGCCACCCGCCAGAACCCAAGTTCCAGCCCTTCCTTAGCGAGCGCCGCCTGGACGAGGTCGTGATCGCCCACCGAGGCGCCGCCGAGCGTGATCAGCAGGTCGGCCCGGGCTTCGCGGGCCCGGCGGAAGGCGTCTTCCAGGGCGCCGTGATCGTCCGCGGCGATCCCGAGATCGATGATCTCGGCGCCCGCGTCAGACGCGAGCGCGGCCAGCGCCAGGCTGTTCGAGGCGACGATCTGGTCCCAGGCCGGCTCGGCGCCGGGCTCGACCAGCTCGTCGCCGGTGGCGAGGATCGCCACGCGCGGCCGGCGCCGGACCGACAGGCGCGGATGGCCGGCCGCCGCCGCCAGCGCCAGACGCCGCGCGTCGAGAGTCATGCCGGCGACCAGCAGGGTCTCCCCGGCGGTGAAGTCGAGGCCCGCCCGGCGGATGAAGCGGTTCTGTTCGACGGGTTCGACGACCCGGACGGTCTCACCCTTGGCCTGGGCGTCCTCCTGGATCAGGATCGCGTCGGCGCCCTCGGGCACGGGTGCGCCGGTGAAGATCCGCACCGCATCGCCGGGGCCGATGCGGCCGGAGAATCCGTGTCCCGCCGCGCTGGTCCCGATCAGCTTCAGACTCGCCCCGACAGCCGAGGCGTCGGCGAAGCGGACAGCGTAGCCGTCCATGGCGGAGGCCGGGAACGGCGGCTGCGTGCGGGCGGCGGCGACATCGGCCGCCAGGGTCCGGCCAGCGGCCTGGGCCAGGGGAACGGTCTCCGCCTCGACCGGGTCGGACACGCTCGCCAGGACCCGCGCCAGCGCCTCGGCGACCGGGATCAGGCCGCTCATGCGTCGGGCGCCCGGTAGGACCCGGAGCGCCCGCCATCCTTGGCGACGAGGCGGATGCCCTCGATCCGCATGCCGCGATCGACCGCCTTCACCATGTCGTAGACGGTCAGGCAGGCCACCGAGACGGCGGTCAGCGCCTCCATCTCGACGCCGGTCGGCCCCTGGACCCGCACCTCGGCGGCGATGCGCAAACCCGGCAGCGCGTCGTCCAGGTCGCACTCCACCCGGACCTTCGAGAGCAGCAGCGGGTGGCAGAGCGGAATCAGTTCGTGGGTGCGCTTGGCCGCCATGATCCCGGCGAGCCGGGCGGTGCCGACGACATCGCCCTTCTTGGCGTCGCCCTCGCGGATCAGCGCCAGGGTCTCCGGCCGCATCACCACGCTGCCCTCGGCCCGGGCGGTCCGGTCGGTGGCGGGCTTGTCGGTCACGTCGACCATATTGGCCGCGCCGGTGGTGTCGAGATGGGTGAGCGTCGAACCGGGCTCCATGCTCAGCCCTTCTTCTTGTCGTCTTGCTTCTTGGCCTTGCCGGCCTTGGCGTCCGGCTCCGATCCGCCGTGCGCGCCGAACAGCAGCGTCCGGGTCGCCGCGGTCACGTCCGCCTGACGCATCAGGCTCTCGCCGACCAGCACGACGCCGAGGCCGTGCTCCCGGAGCCGTTCGACATCTCCATGGCCGCCGATGCCGCTCTCGGCCACAGCGATCCGGTCCTTCGGGATGCCCGGGGCGAGGCGGATCGCGGTGTCGAACGAGACCTCGAAGGTCTTGAGGTTGCGGTTGTTGATCCCGATCAGGGCCGTGCCCAGCGGCAGCGCCCGGGTCAGCTCGGCCTCGTCATGCACCTCGACCAGCACGTCCATGCCGAGCTCGTGCGCGGTGGCGACCAGGGCTTCGGCCTCGTCGTCGTCGAGGCAGGCCATGATCGCGAGGATGCAATCGGCGCCCCAGGCCCGCGCCTCGTAGACCTGGTAGGGCTCGAACAGGAAGTCCTTGCGCAGGACCGGCAGCCCGCAGGCCGCCCGTGCCTCGGTTAGGTATTCCGGCCGGCCCTGGAACGACGGCTCGTCGGTAAGAACCGAGAGGCAGGTGGCGCCGCCCGCCTCGTAGGCGGCGGCCAGCATCGCGGGGGCGAAATCCTCCCGGATCAGCCCCTTGGAGGGCGAGGCCTTCTTCACCTCGGCGATCAGGGCCGGGCGGCCGGCGGCGAGATGCGTCCGGATCGCCGCCGCGAAGCCGCGGACCGGATCGGCCTGGGCGGCGCGGCGCTCCAGCTTGGCGAGCGGCACGCGCAGCTTCGCCTCTGCGATCTCGCGGCGCTTGTAGGCCTCGATCCGGGCCAGCACGTTGGGCCGCTCGGGCGGCGCCTCGGCAGAACCCTCCTGGGCCACCGATTCCTGCGTGAGCGTGCTCATCGGCACTCCTGCCCGTTCGAGCGATCGTTCGAGGCCCGGACCAGGCGGGCGAGGGTGTCCCGCGCCGCCCCGGAATCGACGGCATCCTGCGTCCGCGCGAGCCCGTCCGCCAGGGTCGAAGCCGCCCCCGCGACGACGAGGGCCGCGCCTGCATTGAGAACGGCGATGTCCCGGTAGGCGTTGCGTGCGCCCGCCAGGACGGCTTCGAGCGCCCGCGCATTGTCGGCGGGATCGCCGCCGCGCAGCTCTTCCGGCGCCCGGAGCGGCAGGCCGAGTTCGCGCGGCTCGATGGTGAAGCGGGTCAGGCGGCCGTCCTCGAGGGCGACCACCCGGGTCGGCCCGGTGACGGTGATCTCGTCGAGACCGTCCGAGCCGTGGACGGTCCAGACCCGGCGGCTGCCGAGCTCGGCCAGCACCCGGGTCAGCGGCTCGGCCAGCGCCTCCTGGGCGACGCCGAACAGCTGGTAGGCGACGCCGGCCGGGTTGCACAGGGGACCGAGCAGGTTGAAGATCGTCCGCACCGGCAGCTCGGAGCGCACCGCCGCGATGTGGCGCATGGCCCCGTGATGGGCCTGGGCGAACAGGAAGCACAGATTGGCCTCGGCGAGGCACCTTGCCTGCCCCTCCGCATCGAGGCCGAGCTTCACGCCGAGCGCCGCCAGAACGTCGGCGGCGCCGGAGCGCGAGGTCGCAGCGCGGTTGCCGTGCTTGGCCACCGGCACGCCGCAGGCGGCGACCAGGATGGCGGCGAGCGTCGAGACGTTGACGCTGCCGGAATGATCGCCGCCGGTACCGACCACATCGACGGCGTTGTCGGGCGCCGCAATCCGGGTCATGCGGGCACGCATCGCCTCGGCCGCGCCGACGATCTCCTCGACAGTCTCGCCGCGCACCTTCAGTGCGGCCAGGAAGGCGCCGGCCTGGACGGGCGTGACCTCGCCCGACAACAGGTCGTCGAAGGCCGCGCGCGCCTCCGCACGGTCGAGGGCCAGGCCCCCGGCGACCTTGGCGAGATGGGGTCTGAAACTGTCCATGCGCTCTGTCGGAAGGCCGCCCCGGCCGTCCGGGGTCAATGCACGTCGGGGCGGGCTCTGTCACGCGCCGCGTTCCAGGCGGCGGCGAGATCCAGGAAGTTCTTCACGATCTCCGTGCCGTGCTGCGACCGGATGCTCTCGGGGTGGAACTGCACCCCGTGCAGCGGTCGCTCGGCATGTTCCAGCCCCATGATCAGGCCGTCCGCCTCGGCGGTGACCCGCAGAGTCTCGGGGCAGCTCGCGCGGTCGACCACCAGGGAATGGTAGCGCGTCGCCTCGAAACTGTCGTTGAGGCCGCGGAACAGGCCGCTGGCGCCGTGCCGGATGGTCGAGACCTTGCCGTGCAGCGGCAGCGGCGCGCGGATCACGTCGCCGCCGAAGGCCTGGCCGATCGCCTGCAGGCCGAGGCAGACACCGAAGATCGGGATCTCGTCGGAGAGATCGCGCACCACGTCGAGGCAGATGCCCGCTTCGTTCGGCGTGCACGGGCCGGGCGACAGCACGATCGCGTCCGGCGCCTTGGCGCGGATGTCGGCGACGCTCAGCGCATCGTTGCGGGCGACCTCGACGGCGCCGCAGAGCGGGCCGATCAGGTGGACCAGATTCCATGTGAAGGAATCGTAGTTGTCGATGACGAGGACGTTGGACATCGCGGCGGCACGCTCGGGCATTTTCGCGATGTGAGCCCTCTCACCCGCGGGGTCAACCTGCCCTATTGCCCGCGCTTCGCTTGGGCAGCGAACCGCACCGCCTCCTCGGCGGCCCGGAACAGGGCCTTGGCCTTGTTGACGCATTCCTGCTGCTCGGAGGCCGGGTCGGAATCGTAGACGATGCCGGCGCCGGCCTGGACGTGCATCCGCCCGTCCTTCACCACGGCGGTGCGCAGGACGATACAGGTATCCATCTCGCCGCGGGCGCCGAAATAGCCGATGCAGCCCGCATAGGGCCCGCGCTTCTCGTGCTCCAATTCGTCGATGATCTCCATGGCCCGCACCTTCGGGGCGCCGGAGACCGTGCCGGCCGGGAAGCCTGCCGCCAGGGCGTCAAGGGAATCGTGGCGGGGGTCGAGGTCGCCCTCGACGTTCGACACGATGTGCATGACCTGGCTGTAGCGCTCGATGAAGAACGAATCGGTGACCCGCACGGTGCCGATCTTCGAGACCCGGCCGGCATCGTTGCGGCCGAGATCGAGCAGCATCAGGTGCTCGGCGCATTCCTTCGGGTCGGCCAGCAGCTCGGCCGCCAGGGCCGCGTCTTCGACCGGGGTCGCGCCGCGACGGCGCGTTCCCGCGATCGGCCGGACCGTGACGGTGCCCTCGCGCACCCGCACCAGGATCTCCGGCGACGAGCAGACGATCTGGAAGGCCTCGAAATCGAGGTAGCAGAGGAACGGGGCCGGGTTGGTCCGGCGCAGCGACCGGTACAGGCTGTAGGCGGGCAGCGTGAACGGCGCCGAGAAGCGCTGGGACAGCACCACCTGGAACACGTCGCCCGCGACGATGTACTCCTTGGCCCGCGCCACCATGGCGGCGAAAGCCTCCGGCGACGTGTTCGAGACCGGCTCAGGATGCGCCACGCTCGAGAGATCAACCCGGGCGTCCACCGGCAGCGGCCCTTCGAGGGCTTCCGCCACCCGGTCGAGGCGCGCGAGCGCGGCCTCGTAGGCGGCGCGGGCGGTGACGCCGGGCGCCGGGCGGACGGGTGAGATGACGGTGATCTGGTCGCGGATCGAATCGAACACCACCATCACGCGCGGGCGCATCAGGATCGCGTCCGGCACGCCCAGGGGATCCGGGTTTGGCTCGGGCAGCCGCTCCATGGCGCGGACCATGTCGTAGCCGAGATAACCGAACAGGCCGGCAGCCATCGGGGGCAGGTCCTGCCCGTCGGATCCGCCGATGGCGCTCTCGGCGATCAGGGCCCGGAGGCTGGCGAGCGGCGCCCGGTCGTCCGGCTCGAACGCGTCGAGATCGGCGCCCCGGGCGATGGCGGGGGCGCCGTCGCGGCAGCGCCAGATCAGGTCCGGATCGAGCCCGATCATCGAGTACCGGCCGCGCACCGCGCCGCCCTCCACCGATTCGAGCAGGAAGGCCGGGCCGGAATGCCGGGCCCGCAGCTTGAGGAACGCCGCCACGGGCGTCTCGAGATCGGCCACGAGGTTCAGCTCGACGAGGCTCGGCTGACCGGCCTCGTAGCGTCCGGCAAACGCCGCGTAGTCAGGCGCCTCGGCCATGGCCCTCAATACTCTCCGCCGATGGCGCGGCGCAGGGCCGCCTGGTCGATCTTCACGCCGGCATTCTTCTGGACCTCCGAGATGTACTGGGACAGCACGTCGTCGGCGAGCGCGGCCTGGAAGTTCTTGGTGATGGTCTTGTCGGCCTGGGTGTCGACCACGAAGGCCGGCATCGTCGCCGCCGTGACCTTGAACACCGCCCGCGAATCGCCCGCCGCCGCGGTACCGGCCTTGCCGACCGGGGTCGCGAAGATCAAGTTCACGTCGTCGGTCGTGAGCATGTCCTTGGCCTGGTTGCGGGCGAGGTCCAGCGCCTCCTGGGTGTTGACCCCGACCTCCTGGGCGACCGCCTCGATGGTCGCGCCGCCGTTGAGCTTCTCGACCAGCTCACGCCCCTTGGCCTGGAGGCGCTTGGCGATCTCCGCGGCGGTCCAGCCGGCCTTCACGCCGTCCCGGACCTCGTCGAGGGGCTTGTCGTGCGCGGCGTCGATGCCGGTGACGTCGTACCAGACATAGCCGCCGGACTTGGTGCGCAGGGGCTCGTTGTCGCCGCCGATCTCGGCGCGGAACAGGGCCGGCAGGGTGGTGTCCGGGTCGGGGATGTCGGCGACGCGCTGGCCGTCCGGGCCCTTGCCCTGGGGATCGACCGCCTTGACGGTCACGAGCTTGAGCCCGCGCTCGGTGGCGATGTCGGCGAGCGGCTTGGCGCCGGCGCGCTGATCCTCGATCGCGTCGCGGGTCGTCTCCATGGCGTCCCGGGCGCGGCTCAGCGCCAGGTTCTTGCGGATCTCGCCCTCGACCTCCTCGAACGGCTTGACCGTGCCGGGCTCGATCTTGGTCACCCGCAGCAGCACCGTGCCGAACCGGCCCTGGACCGGCTGGCTCACGCCGCCCTCGGGCAGCGCGAAGGCGGCATCGGCCACGACCTTGTCGAACAATTCGGCCTTGGTGAGCGTGCCCAGGGTCAGGTCGGTGCCGCCGGTGCGGCGCTCCTCGGCGACGGCCTCGAAGGTCTTCGAGCCGTCGTCGATGGCCTTGCGGGCGGCCTCCGCGGCGGCCGCGTCCGGGAACACGATCTGCTGGATCGTGCGCTTCTCCGGGCTGCCGTAGCGGCCCTTGTTCAGCTCGTAGGCGGCCTTGGCATCCGCGTCGGTGATCGCCTCGGGCTTGGCCATCGCCTCGGGATCGACCACCAGCAGGGTGGCGGCGCGGAATTCCGGCGCCCGGAAGCCCGACTTGTTGGCCTCGTACCAGGTCTTCAGCTCGTCCTCGGTCGGGGCCAAGATCTCCCCGGCCACGGAGGGCGTGAGCATCAGGTAGGCGGCCGAGCGGCGCTCGGTGGAGTAGCGGTGGACCGCCTCGCGCATCGCCGCCGGGACATGGAGGTCGGACGACACGGCTTCGGCGAGCTGCAGCCGGGCGATGACGGCGCGCTGCTCGCGCACGAACAGGTTCTCGTTCAGGCCGGCGCGCTGGAGCATCTGGTAGAACAACGTCGGGTCGAATTGGCCCTGGGCGTTCTGGAAGCTCTTCTCGTCGTGGATCGCCCGGATCACCGACGCGTCCGGCACGCCGAGGCCGAGATCATGCGTCTTCTGGTCGAGCGCCGCCTCGGTGATCAGTTGCGACATCACCGCCCGGTCGAGGCCGAGCATACGCGCCTGATCGGGGGTGAGCGCGCGCTTCAGCTGGGCCTGATAGCGCTGCAGTTGGTTCTGGTAGGCCTGGCGCACCTGCTCGGCGGTGATCGGCGTGCTGCCCACCGTGGCGACGTTGTTGCTCGAGCCGCCGCGGAAGAACTCCTCCACGCCGAAGATGCCCACGCCCGCGATCAGCAGCGCGAAGATGATCGTCAAGACGATCTTGCCGAGCCAATGCTGGCTGGCGTTGCGGATGCCCTGAAGCATGATCTGTGATCGGATACCTTCGGCCTTCGACCCGTCGCCGGGCCGGTGCCATCCCTGAAAGGCGTTCGCGATAGACCATTCGCGTCCACAGGCAAAGGCTCAGCCTATCGGACGGTTTGCGCGCTCAAGCTCGCTCTGGTAGGCCCCGCCGACCCCGGAAAAGCCGAGGCGGCACGGGGGTGAGGCGAGGGCTAGGGATGACGCAGACGGGGCGGAAACCGCTGGTCGCCGGCAACTGGAAGATGAACGGGACGCGGGCATCGATCAAAGTGGTCGAGGCGATCCGCGACGGGATCACGCCGGAGCTTGCCGCCCGGGTCGACGTTTTGATCTGCCCGCCGGCGACGCTGATCGGCTCCTGCGTGGCGGCGACAGCCGGATCGCCGATCGCCATCGGCGGCCAGAACCTGCATGCCCGGCCGAGCGGCGCCTTCACCGGCTCGATCTCGGCGGAGATGCTCGCCGATCTCGGCGCCAAATACGTGATCGTCGGCCATTCCGAGCGCCGGGCCTACCACCACGAGACCGATGACGGCGTCCACGCCAAGGCGCTGGGCGCCCGCCGGGCCGGCCTGTGCGGGATCATCTGCGTCGGCGAGACCATCGAGGAGCGCGAGCAGGGCCGCGCCCTCGACATCGTCCGCGCCCAGCTCGCCATCGGCCTGCCGAAGGGCGCGACCGCGGCCGACACGGTGATCGCCTACGAGCCGGTCTGGGCGATCGGCTCCGGCCGCACCCCGACGCCGCGCGACATCGCCGAGGTTCACGCCTCCCTCCGCGAGATGCTGGACAAGCTCGTGGGCGACGAAGCCCACCGGATCCGCATCCTCTACGGCGGCTCGGTCAAGCCCAGCAACGCCCGCGAGCTGATGGCGGTGGAGAATGTCGACGGCGCCCTGGTCGGCGGCGCGAGCCTCGTGGCCGAGGACTTCCTGGGGATTTGCGCCGCCTACGCGTGAGGCGCCGGGGTTCTCGGAGCTGTCACACGATCCTGCTTTGAGGGGCGTGACGACATCCGACCAAGAAGCCCGACATGACGATCGACCATGCCTCCGCGGATCCCACGATGGTGGAGATGATCCGACGCGAAATCCTCGACAGCTACGACGAGGAGATGGAACTCGGCTTCGAGGATGACCGCCTCGACAGCCTCGAAGGCGGATCGGAATCCGGCCTCGACCGCAGGCGCTACTTCCGCGACCTCCTGCACCTCCAGCACGAGCTGGTCCGTCTCCAGGACTGGGTCCAGCACAAGAAGCTGCGCGTCGTCGTCCTGTTCGAGGGGCGCGATTCGGCCGGCAAGGGCGGCGTGATCAAGCGGATCACCCAGCGCCTGAACCCGCGCGTCTGCCGCGTCGTGGCCCTGCCCGCGCCGAGCGAGCGCGAGCGCACGCAATGGTACTTCCAGCGCTACGTCACCCACCTGCCCGCGGGCGGCGAGATCGTGCTGTTCGACCGATCCTGGTACAACCGCGCCGGCGTCGAGCGGGTCATGGGCTTCTGCTCCGAAGCCGAGGTGGAGGAGTTCTTCCGCTCCGTGCCCGAGTTCGAGCGTATGCTCGTGCGCTCGGGCATCATCCTGTTGAAGTACTGGTTCTCGATCACGGACGAGGAGCAGGCGCTGCGCTTCCACATGCGCATCACCGATCCGCTCAAGCAGTGGAAGCTCTCGCCGATGGATGTCGAATCCCGCCGGCGGTGGGAGGATTACACCCGCGCCAAGGAGGACATGCTGGCCCGCACCCACATCCCCGAGGCACCCTGGTGGGTCGTCGAGGCTGTGGACAAGAAGCGCGCCCGGCTGAACTGCATCAGCCATCTGCTCGAGCAGATCCCCTACGAGACCGTCGAGCATCCGCCGGTTCACCTGCCCGAGCGGGTACGCCACGCGGATTACCTCCGCACGCCGACCCCGCCGGAGATGCTCGTCCCCTCCCGCTACTGACCGGACTCGACGCGCGTCAGAGCTTGAACGCCTGACGCGCCATCAGCCGCCAGCGGCCGCCGTCCCGGCGCCAGACCTGCAGGACCCCGATATGGACCGGGGCGGTCTTGCCGTTCGAGACGGCCTCCCCGGAGAAGACGTGCCGGACAATCGCGTCCTCCCCGATCACAGAGGCCGAACGGTCCGACAGGGTGATGCTCGGGAAGCGCGAAGCGCCGCTGGTCAGCGCCGCGATGAAGGCCGCCTTGTCCTGCACCACGCCGCTCGAATGGCCGTAGCTCAAGCCGTCGAGGGTGAGGGCGTCCAGGGCGGCGCCGTCCGCCGCGAGCAGGGCCTGGGTCAGGGAATCGACGGCCGCCTCGACCGCGGCGCCCTGCGCGGCGTCGGTCGTCCCGGCGGCGAAGCCCGGCGTCGGGTAAATCAGGATCGGCGCGGCAGCGGCGATGGCGAACGCGGCAGCGAGCGCCGAACGGCGAGATAGGGTCATGGCGGGCCTCCCGGGCGGGGCGGCGTGTTGCGTGAGCCGCCCTTCCCGCCCGACAGAGCACGACCGGCGGCGCGGCGCGAGAGCTGCGGGCGACACCGCGAGGCCGATCGTCAAGTTGGCGGCGGCCGGCGAGTGGTGTATGGCCGGCACAGATTTGCGACCGGCGCGCCAAGTCGAACGTTTGGCACCGGTCGCCGCGCCCGCCGCCGGACCGGCCTCTCGGGACCGGCGCGCGAGGCCGAACCAGATTCCGGAACACCGATGCAGACCGTCCTGATCGTCGTCCACCTCATCATCGTGCTGGCGCTGATCGGCGTCGTGCTGCTCCAGCGCTCCGAAGGTGGGCTGGGCCTGGGCGGCGGCGGCGGTGGTGGCGTCGCGGGCTTCATGACCGGCCGCGGCCAGGCCAACGCCCTGACGCGCGCGACCGCGATGCTGGCCGCCCTGTTCTTCACCACCAGCATGCTGCTCGCCGTGATGTCGCACCGCTCGGCGGCGCCGAAGTCGATCCTCGACACCGGCGCGTCGGCGCCCGCCGGCCAACCGGCCAAGCAGCCCACCGGCGCCGACAACCTGCTCGACACCCTGCGCCAGCAGCAGGACCGTGCGCCCACCACCGCCCCGGCCCAGCCGGCCGTGCCCGAGGCGCCGCAATCGCGCTGATGCCCACCTGACCGGCATCGTGCGCGCCGTGCCGGAACGGATGCCGATCGGGAAACCGGCGCGAACCCTGGATCAAGCATCCAGGGTCTGCGCCGGGCGCGCGTGACATCCGGGTCCGGGCGCCGCAAGAGGACGGTCGGCGGATGAGCATGGGGCCGACGATTCGGCTCGGCTCCGGCCCGTCCGGGCAGGCCGTTTCCCGTGCCTGCACGATCCCCAGCCATTCCATCGCCGGCAGGCTTGCCGTTTGGCAAATGCCAGCGCCTTCTTTATGGACCGAGGCCCATGACGCGGTACGTTTTCATCACCGGCGGCGTGGTTTCCTCTCTCGGTAAGGGACTCGCCTCCGCAGCGCTCGCCGCCGTGCTTCAGGCACGGGGCTATCGGGTCCGGATGCGCAAGCTCGACCCCTACCTGAACGTCGATCCGGGCACGATGAGCCCGACCCAGCACGGCGAGGTCTTCGTCACCGACGACGGCGCCGAGACCGACCTGGATCTGGGCCATTACGAGCGCTTCACCGGCGTGCCGGCGAGCCGGGCCGACAACATCACGACAGGCCGGATCTACCAGGACATCATCGCCAAGGAGCGGCGGGGCGACTATCTCGGCGCCACGATCCAGGTGATCCCGCACGTCACCAACGCGATCAAGGATTTCGTCCTCGACGGCAACGACACGTTCGACTTCGTGCTGGTCGAGATCGGCGGCACCGTCGGCGACATCGAGGGTCTGCCGTTCTTCGAGGCGATCCGCCAGCTCGGCCAGGAACTGCCCCGCGGCACCTGCTGCTACGTCCACCTGACGCTGCTGCCCTACATCCCGTCGGCGGGCGAGCTGAAGACCAAGCCGACCCAGCACTCCGTGAAGGAGCTGCGCTCGATCGGCATCCAGCCCGACATCCTGCTGTGCCGCTGCGACCGGCCGATCCCCGTCGAGGAGCGGCGCAAGCTCGCCCTGTTCTGCAACGTCCGCGAGACCGCGGTGATCGAGGCGCTGGACGTCGCCTCGATCTACGAGGTGCCGCTCTCCTACCGGAAGGCCGGGCTCGACCGGGAGGTGCTCGGCCATTTCGGCCTGGAGCATGGCGAGGAGCCGGATCTCGGCCGCTGGACGACGATCTCCGACCGGGTGCGCAACCCCGAGGGCGAGGTCTCGATCGCCATCGTGGGCAAGTACACGGGGCTGAAGGACGCCTACAAGTCGCTGACCGAGGCGCTGATCCACGGCGGCATCAGCCACCGGGTCAAGGTCAACCTCGAATGGATCGAGGCCGAGGTGTTCGAGCGCGAGGACCCCGCGCCGTTCCTCGAAGGCCTGAACGGCATCCTGGTGCCCGGCGGCTTCGGCCAGCGCGGCGCCGAGGGCAAGATCCGCGCGGCCCGCTACGCCCGCGAGAAGCGCATCCCCTATCTCGGCATCTGCTTCGGCATGCAGATGGCGGTGATCGAGGCCGCCCGGTCCCTGGCCGGCGTGCCGGATGCCAACTCGACCGAGTTCGGGGAGACCTCGGAGCCGGTGGTCGGCCTGCTCACCGAGTGGCTGCGCGGCAACGAGCTGGAGCGCCGCGCCGCGGTCGGCGATCTCGGCGGCACGATGCGGCTCGGCGCCTACGACGCGCAGCTCGACCCCGATTCGAAGATCGCCCAGATCTACGGGTCCGACCGGATCTCCGAGCGCCACCGCCATCGCTACGAGGTCAACATGGCCTATCGCGAGCGGCTGGAGGCCAAGGGCCTGCGCTTCTCCGGGCTCTCGCCGGACGGGCTCCTGCCCGAGACGGTGGAGCATGTCGGGCACCCGTTCTTCATCGGCGTGCAGTTCCACCCGGAGCTGAAGTCGCGCCCGTTCGAGCCGCACCCGCTGTTCAAGGGTTTCGTCGGCGCGGCGATCGAGCAGAGCCGGCTGGTCTAGAACACCGGAGCCGCGGCTGCGCGCCGCTGCTCGCTCCGTGCGCCCGAACCCTATATCGGTCGGATCGTGACCGAGATCCTGTTCTACCACATGCAGCGCCAGCCCCTGGAGAAGGTGCTGCCGAACCTCGTCGAGCGCTCGCTCGGCCGGGGCTGGCAGGCCGCGATCCAGGCGGCCACCGAGGAGCGGCTGCAGGCCCTCGACGACCACCTCTGGACCTATTCCGACGAGAGCTTCCTGCCGCACGGCACCGACCGCGACCCCGATGCGGCCGGCCAGCCGGTGGTGCTGACGCTCCGCGACGTGAACCCCAACACCGCCTCGATCCGGTTCCTGGTCGAGGGCGCCGACCTGCCGCCCGACGCAGAGAGCTACGAGCGGATCTGCATCCTGTTCGACGGGACCGACCAGGACGCCCTGCTGCGCGCCCGCGAGCAGTGGCGGCAGGCCAAGGAGGCGGGTCACGCCGTCGCCTACTGGCAGCAGGACGATTCGGGCCGCTGGAACAAGAAGGCTTGACCGTGCTCCTCAGCAAGCGTCTCGCGCATGCCGCGCTCGCCCTCACCCTCGTGGCGGCGCCGCTGCCGCTCCGCGCGCAGGACGCCCACCATCCCGGCCCCCAGGCCGAGGCGAAGCCGGCCCCGCGCGGCCCGGAAGGCCGCCGCCTGCCGCCGGATTCCACCACCCGCCAGAGCGTCAAGCTCCCCGACGGGCGCAGCCTCGACTTCACCGCCACGGCCGGCAGCCTGCCGCTGGTCGACGAGGCCGGGAAGCTCCAGGCCGAGATCGCCTATGTCGCCTACACGATGGCCCCGGAGGCCGGGCGCGAGCGGCCGGTCACCTTCGCGATCAACGGCGGACCGGGCGCGGCCTCGGCCTACCTGAACCTTGGTGCGATCGGTCCCTGGCGGTTGCCCACCGGCGGCACGAGCATCAGCCCGTCGCAAGCGGTGGCGCTCACGCCCAACGACGGCACCTGGCTCGACTTCACCGACCTCGTGTTCATCGATCCCGTCGGCACCGGCTACAGCCGGGCCAGCGACGGCAACGGCAAGACCTACTGGAGCATCGACAGCGACGCCGCGACGCTGGCCGCCGTCATCGCCCGCTACCTGCGGGTCAACGACCGGATGGCGAGCCCGAAATTCTATGTCGGCGAGAGCTACGGCGGCTTCCGCGGCCCGCTGGTCACCGAGAAGCTGCAGGAGGAGATCGGGATCGGCCTGTCCGGGATGGTGCTGCTCTCGCCGGTGCTCGATTTCGGCTGGCTGGAGACCCCGCGGGCGAATCCGTGGGGCTACGTGCTGAAGCTGCCCTCCCTGGCGGCCGGCGCCCTGGAACGGGCCGGCACCATGCCGAATCCGGCGCTGCTGAGCGACGCCGAGGCCTACGCGGCGGGGCCGTATCTGACCGACCTGCTCAAGGGCCCGAGCGACACCGCCGCGGTCGCCCGGATGACCGACAAGGTCGCGCCGCTCACCGGCTTCGACCCGGCCTTCGTCCGCGCCCAGGCCGCGCGTCTCTCCACCCGCAGCATCCAGCGCGAGATCGACCGGACGGAGGGCCGCGTCACCAGCGCCTACGACACCGGCATCACCGGCTGGGACCCGAACCCGGATGCCGCGCAGCCGAGCTTCGAGGATCCGCAGCTCACCGCGCTCCAGGCGCCGCTGACCAGCGCCATGCTCGACCTCTACGCGCGCACGCTGAAATGGCCCATGCCGAACCTGCGCTACGAGCTTCTGAGCAACGCGGTGAATCGCGGCTGGAGCTGGGGCTCGGGCCGGCAGGCGCCGGAAGTGCTCTCGAACCTCAAGGGCGTCCTGGCTCTCGACGGCCAGCTGCGCGTCCTCGTCGCCCACGGCTTCACCGATCTCGTGACGCCGTATTACGCCTCGAAGCTGCTGCTGGCGCAGGTCCCGGCCTACGGCGCCGGGCGTCTCAGCCTCGCGGTCTATCCCGGGGGGCACATGTTCTATTCGCGCGACGATTCCCGGGCCGCGTTCAAGCGCGATGTCCGGCGGCTCTACCAGGACGCCCTCAAGGCCCGCGATGGCGGCTCGGCGCCTCCGGCCGGGGCACCGGCGGAACGGCTCAAGGACGCGCCCTGACGGTCACGCCGCGTCGTCGAACGCGAGCGCCTCGGCCGGATAGTCGATCATCATCCGGCGCTGGGCGTCGGTGTTCTGCCACTCGCCGACCTTCATGTAGCGTCCCGCGATGTCCCGGACCTCGACCAGCTTGCGGATGGTCTCGATGCCCTGGAACGCCTGCGGCCAATTGGACGCGAAGTAGAACACCTGCTCGACCCGCTCCGACAGGTGGCAGATCGCCGGACCGAAAGTGCCCAGGCCGAAGACGAGGTAGCGACCGTTCACCAGCGCCGCGACATCGGCCACGAGCGACTCGCTCTGCGTCTCCACCGGCAGGCCCAGGCCTTTCGCGTAGGCTTCCACCTCGGCGATCACCGGGTTCAGCCGGTTCTCGAAGACCAGCTTGACCGAGCGGATCCGCCCCTCGCCGCGCAGCCGGTCGATGACCATGCGGTAGAAGGCGAAGGGCGGCTGCGGGTAGTGCGGATCGACCCAGGTGCTGAAGATGTCGCCCGAGCGGATATGGATCAGGAGCTGGTCGTCGGGCTTGGGGGGGAACGTCGCCGGCAGCCCGTTGAACAGCGGGCGGATGATCTCCTGGATGATCGCCCGCGAATCCGGCGGCGTCTCGAGCCCCACCAGACGCTGGAACTGCGTCGGGTCGAAATACAGGCCGGACAGGAAGTAGCCGTCCGCCGGCAGCGCCTCATCCGGCGGGATAAAGGTGATGCCGTCGCGGGTGAGCCGCTCGGTCAGGAAGATCACCTTGCTGCGGTCGACCTTCGGGACCTTGACGTATTTGAGGTTCAACGCCTTCGCGACCGAGAGCGCGATGATGTACTGGACCAGGCAATTGCCGAACGCGCCGTTCTCGAACAGCGACAGGCCGACGAGGGTGCGGCTCGCCCGATCCGGTCCGCTCTCCAGGCTGTAGGCGAGGTAGCGGTTGGCGCCCGGCTTCTCGTTGAGGAGCGTCACGTCGAGGTCGAGCATCGCACGCAGCGCGATCAGGTCGATCGCGGCCTCCTCGGCGCGGACCTGCACGGCGGCCACCCGGTCGGGATTCGGCACCGCGATGCGCACGGACCGCGTCCAGGCGCGCTCATCGGCCTCGATGAATGCGGTGCTGGAGCCCGCCTCGCTCTGCCGGGACGCAAGGCCGGGCTCCGACCAGGACGCGCCGTCCTGCAGCACGAGGATCGCGACATCCGCGGCGGGTGCCGGATCCACCCCATTCCACACCACGACGATGGAATGGATCGGGAAACGGCCGCCGAGATCGATCTCCAGCCAGGTCGTATTCGCGACCGCTTGCGGCGTGCGGCCATCGGCGAGGTCGACGAGGGCGGGATTCGAGTCGTCTGCCGGGGCCATCATGTCTCCGGGGCGGATCTGGGCCGGTCGCGCCGGGGCGCAGCCGGACGGCGCGACCGGCGGTGCCCGCATCGACACCGGCCCGTCAAGCCCGCCCGCTGAAGCCATCGCGCCCGGTCGCCGGCTCAGCCGTTCGTCCCGGACTTCAGGAGGAGGATGTCGATGTCGCGCTGGGGGACGTAATCCTTCACGACCATCTCGAACGTGGTCGGCCCGGTCTTCTTCACGTTGGTGCCGCAGAACGCGATGAGGGTCGCTGGGTCGCCCTTGTCCACGACCAGCTTGAACGTGCCGATCGGTCCCGCCCAGTTCCCCCCGGACGTGATGACGTAGGAGAGGTACTGCTCATAGGCCTGGAACGACCGGCTGCCATCCGCGCTCGCCCGGCGGTACAAAGCCTGGGCCGCCTTCTCGAACGCGGGCTCCGTGCAGTAGCGGGTGGCGTATTGCGCCTTCTGCGCCGGGTCCACGTTCGGAGCGCCGTAGGACAGGCTGGGCAGGCTGCCCAGGCTCGGCACGTAGCTCTGGCGGACCGTGATCTCCCGGCCGGCCGGGAAGACCTGCCGGCGCCAGAACTTCGATTTCAGCGTCCAGAGCGGGACATCCGCGATCGTGCCATCCTTGTGCACCTGCCGCTCCAGGATGCCGTCGGCGGCCAGGGCGAGGCGCCGGCGCTCGCCCAGACGGCGCAGGGCCTCTTCCGTCGCCTCGACGGTCGGCATCAGGGGAATGCCCAGGCCCTTGAGGCGATCCGTGATCTCGACGGGCGGCGCACCGTTCCGGATCAGGAAGGCGCGCTGCTCGACTTGCGATTCGACCGGCCGTCCATCGACCTCGGTGGCGAACTTGAGGAAGTTGTCGTGGGCCGGATCGGGAATCGCGGTCAGCATCTCGCGATCCCCGGTGACGTCGGGCATCGGAAACGCGATGGTGGTCTCGATATCGGCGTCGGTGAGGTTGCGGAACCGGTAGTCGATCCGCACGGCCTTCTCGGACAGGTACAGTTCCTCGGAGGCGAGCGCGATCTTGTCGGTCTTCTCGAGGACCAGACCGCCCGCGGCGAGCGCGGCGCTGCTGTCATCCGCCCGGGCGGGCAAGGACGCCGTCGCCGCGAGGGCGAGGGCCAGCCACAAGGTTCGCATCGGTATCACACTCAACATGCTCGGGAATCGGCGGCCTGCGCGGCCGCTGCGGGAGTCGTCCGCCGGCAGTCCGGATGATCGGGGCTGATCATGTTCGGCAAGTCGGGGCGGGACGGTTTCACCGCGAAGATCGTCGCCCGGACGCGGCAAAAGCTTCACAGCAACCGACCACACCACTGAACCACGTCATACCCGAAGAGTCGGAGATGATTCCGCCGCGCCTCCGTTGTGCGAGAGCTGTCATGCGTCTACAACGATCCCGTGACGGTGCCCCGGCAACGGGGTGAAAAGGGAATGCGGTGAGGAGCGCGAGTTCCGAATCCGCGGCTGCCCCCGCAACTGTGAGCGGCGAGCGTCTGCCAGTAGGCCACCGGAGCGATCCGGGAAGGCGGCAGGCGCGCCGAGCCGCGAGCCAGGAGACCTGCCGTCACGCTGAGATCCCGCAATGCCGCCGGTGGGGCGGCTGGAGACACGCTGATGACCACCTCGACCCTCGCACCCGTCGCCACCGGCACCCGCGCTGCCGAGCGCCCGGTCGCCGTCGCGATCGCGGCTTTCCTCGGACTCGGCCTGCTGTTCATGGCGGGCTTCTCGCCGGCGATCGCGCTGCACAACGCGGCGCACGATTTCCGGCACACCCAAAACTTCCCCTGCCACTGACGCCCCTGCCCCAGGGATGATCATCCGGCTTCTGTCGGCGGCTCTGGCCGCCGGCTTCCTCGCGGCCGTCGTCGTGACGGGCCTCGAGCTGACGCTGACCTCGCCGCTGATCGTGGCGGCCGAGCGTTACGAACATCAACAGACGCATCAGGCCGAGCGCGGCCTGCCGATCGTCCTGGCGCATGCCGGGCACGATCATGCCGCGCCGGATGCTGCGCCCGAATGGCAGCCCGGCGAGGGCCTGCCGCGCATGGCGTTCACGGCCCTGGCGACCCTCGTGGGCGCGGTGGGCTATGCGCTGCTGCTCGGTGCGGCGATCCTCGCCTGCGGGCGGGAGCCGACCCGCCAGGTCGGCGTCGCCTTCGCGATCGCGGGCTTCGCCAGCGTCGCCCTGGCCCCGGGCCTCGGCCTGCCGCCCGAACTGCCCGGCAGCGAGGCGGCACCGCTCGCCACCCGCCAAGCCTGGTGGGTGATGACCGCCGCCGCCACCGGCATGGGCCTGTACCTGATCGCGATCCGGCGCTCGCTGATCGCGATCCTGGGCGGGCTCGTTCTGATCATCGCCCCACACGTGGCCGGCGCACCGCAGGCCCCCGAGGCCGCCTCCGAGCTTCCGGCGGCGCTGGCGGCACAGTTCGCGGCCCGCTCGCTGGCGATCAGCTTCGTGTTCTGGCTGCTGATCGGTCTCGGCTTCGGCTGGGCGTGGCAGGCCTTCGCCCGGGGCCCGGCGCGCGGGACGGCCCATGCCTGAGACCGTCCTCTACGTCTGCACCACCTGCCGCCGCCCGGGCGACGACCCGGACGGCCCGCGGGCCGGGGCGCGCCTGCTCGACGCCCTGCGCGCGGGCAACGCCGCGCCGGACCTACGGATCGAGGGGGTCGAGTGCCTCTCGGTCTGCAAACGGCCCTGCTCGGTGGCGGTCGCCTCCGCGAACCGCTGGACCTACGTCTACGGCGACATGGATCCGATCGAGTCCGCCGCCATTATCCTCGGCGGCCTCGCGTCCTACGCGGCGACGCAGGACGGCATCGTACCGTGGCGGGAGCGGCCCGCCGCCTTCAAGACCGGCGTGATCGCCCGGATCCCGCCCTTCCCCGATCCCCGCCCGCTTCCGGCCGGCACCCTGGAGGCTGCGGAATGACCATCGTCACCAAGATCCCCTGCACCATCGTCACCGGCTTCCTCGGGGCCGGAAAGACCACCCTGGTCCGCCACGTCGTCGAGAACGCCAAGGGCCGCCGCCTGGCGATCCTGGTCAACGAATTCGGCGATGTCGGCTTCGACAAGTCGTTCCTGGCCGCCTGCGGGGTCGAGGGCTGCACCGAGGACTCCATCGTCGAGCTGCCGAATGGCTGCATCTGCTGCACCGTGGCCGACGATTTCGTGCCGGCGCTCGAGACCCTGCTCGGCCGCGCGGAGCCGCCGGAGCACATCCTGATCGAGACCTCCGGCCTCGCCCTGCCGAAACCCCTGGTCCAGGCCTTCCAGTGGCCGGCGATCCGCTCGCGGGTCACCGTCGACGGGGTCGTGGCCGTGGTGGACGGTCCGGCCGTGGCCGCCGGTGCCTTCGCGGAGGATCCCGCGGCGCTGGCCGCCCAGCGCGCCGCCGACACGGCGGTCGATCACGACAACCCGCTGGAGGAGGTGTTCGAGGACCAGCTCCTCTGCGCCGACCTCGTCGTTCTCAACAAGTCCGACTTGCTCGATGCCGAGACCCGGGCGCGGGTGCGCGCCGAGGTCGAGGGGCATCTGCCCCGGGCCGTGAAGGTGGTCGAGACCGCCAACGGCGCGATCGACCCGCTGGTGCTGCTCGGGCTCGGCGCGGCCGCCGAGGACGACCTCGATGCCCGCCCCTCGCATCACGGCGACGGCGAGGATCACGACCACGACGATTTCGAGACCGTGGCCCTACCGGTCCGCCCGGCCATCACCGCCGGCGACCTCGCGGCCCGGGTGGAGAAGGCCGCCGAAGCTCCGGGCGTCCTGCGCATCAAGGGGTTCGCCGAGGTCGAGGGCAAGGCCATGCGCCTCGTGGTGCAGGGGGTCGGCCGGCGCGTCGTCCACCATTTCGACCGTCCCTGGCGGGCGGGCGAGAGCCGTGACGGGCGCCTCGTGGTGATCGGCCTGAAGGGGTTCGACCAGGGCGCCGTCGCCGCGGCGCTCGCGGGATAACGGCCTATCTTGCTATCGTATCGTGGTCGCAGACAATCGATCCCGGACTTTGCGCATCGTGTGCTAGTCTCCAAGAGTGACGCGTGTTGGGGCCGAGGGAGCGCCTCGAACCATGCTGGATCGCAAGCCAGAACCGATGTCGGTTGACGCGTTCCTCACCTGGGCCGAGACCCAGGCCGAGCGCTACGAGCTCGTCGGTGGCGTGCCCGTCCGGATGATGGCAGGTGCGCGCAACATTCACGACGATATCGTGGTGAACCTGCTCGCCCTGCTGCGTACGAACCTACGGGGCAGCGGCTGCCGGCCCTTCACCGGCGATGGCAGCGTCGAGACCTTGCCGGGCCAGATCCGACGGCCGGATGTCGGCGTCGATTGCGGTATACGCGATCCCAACGCCCTGATCGCGGCCGAGCCGCGCCTCGTGGCGGAAGTCTTGTCGCCGACGACCCGCGACTTCGATGCCTTCGCCAAGCTGGCGGAATACAAGGCCGTGGTCAGCCTCGCGCACATCTTGCTCGTCGAACCGAACGCTCCCGAAATTCGGTCGTGGTCTCGCGACGATGCAGGGGCTTGGCAGGAAGCGCGCGTCACGGGACTCGACGCGACACTGGAGCTGCCCGCCCTGCGCCTGAGCCTGCCGCTGGCCGAGATCTACGACGGCGTCACCTTCCCGGTCCGACCGCGCCTCGTCGCGGACGAACCCCGCCCGGTGGAATAGGCCCGGGCGCCATGCATCTCGTTCGCATCGATAGCGTCTCGCTCGACGAGGGCGAGGCGGCGGTGGATCTCGGGCAGGAGCCCGGGGACCTCGTCGTGCTGTCGTTCACCGACAGCGACCTCGCCGGGATCGGGCAGGCCCAGGCCGCCGAGCCGGGTTTGCCGAGCCTGCGGCTCGCCAAGCTCGCCAAGCTCCGGCATCCGATGTCGGTCGATCTCTATGTCGAGCGCGTGGTGTCGCGGGCGAAGCTCGTGGTGATCCGCTGCCTCGGCGGCCTGGATTACTGGCGCTACGGGATCGAACGCTGCGCCGCCGCGGCGCGGGCGCACGGGGTCGTGCTGGCGGTGCTGCCGGGCGACGACCGGCCGGACCCGCGGCTGGCCGGCTTCTCCACCGATCCGGATCTCGCGCAGCAGCTCGACGCGTATTTCCGTGCCGGCGGCCCGGAGAATCTGCGGCGGATGCTGCGCCTGCTCGCCGCCCGGATCGGCGCGGGCGGTGCCGTCGAGCCGCCGCAGCCGCTGCCGCGGGGCTTTCCCTGGTGCCCCGGCTGCGGCGTGCTCGCACTGGATACGGCGATCGAGGCGGCCGAGACGGCGGTGCCGCTCTCGGACCCGCGCGTGACCGCGACCCCGCTCGCCCTGCTTCTGGTCTACCGCTCCGCGGTGCTCGGCGGCGATACCGCGCCCTTCGTCGCCCTGGCCGCGTCCCTGCGCGCCCGCGGCATCGGTGTGCTGCCGATGGCGGTCTCAAGCCTCAAGGAGCCGGTGGCGGCCCGGGCGGTCGCCGAGGCCGTACGGGCTCGCAAGCCGGATCTCGTCATCGCCGCCACTGCCTTCTCGGCGCGGGAGGACGGGATCGATTTCGTCCTCGACGGCGCCGATTGCCCGGTGCTCCAGGCCTTCACGGTCGGCGCCCCCCGGGCGGCCTGGGAGGCCTCGGCCCGAGGTCTCGGCGCCGCCGACCTCGCCATGCAGGTCGCCCTGCCGGAATTCGACGGCCGGCTCTCCGGCTTCCCGATCTCGTTCAAGGAAGAGGCCCCGGAAGTCGCCGGCTTCGCCGAGCGCCGGGCCGTCCCCTATACCGCCGGCATCGAAGCCCTGGCCGAGCGGGCGGCGGGCTGGCTGCGCCTCGCCGCCCTCCCCCGCGCCGAGCGGCGGGTGGCCGTCGTCCTGTCCGATTATCCCGCCCGCGGCGGCCGGGCCGGCTTCGCGGTCGGCCTCGACACTCCCGAGAGCGCCCGCGCGCTTGTTTCGGACTTTGCTGAAGCGGGTTACGCGACCGGCGCGCTGCCAGAGCCGGACGCGCTGATGCAGGCGCTCACCGAGGGCGCGGCGGACTTCACGGTCCCGCTGGCGGATTATGCTGCCTGGCTCTCCGGATTGCCCGCGGCGTTGCGCGATGCGCTGCTGGAAGCCTGGGGCGGGCCCGCCGACGACCCGATCTGTCACGGCGGCCTGTTCCGGTTCCGGATGGTCACAGCGCGTGCCGCGCACCAGTCCCTCACTGCGGACGACCACATTCAAACGCTGCCGCAGGGAACTCCGGTCCCCTCTCCCGCACGGGAGGGGGGGCACGTCGCATCTTTCGCGCGCCGAATGACGAATGCCGAGGCCTTGGTGGGAAGGGGCGGGCAACTCGCGGTCTTCCTCCAGCCCGACCGCGGCCGCGATCCCGACCGCAAGGCCGGCTATCACGACCCGGATCGCGTCCCGACCCACGCCTACCTGGCCTTCCACCTCGGCCTGCGCCGGCGTTTCGACGCGCTGGTGCAGCTCGGCACGCACGGCACCACCGAATGGCTCCCCGGCAAGGCGGTGGCCCTGTCCCCGGACTGCGTCCCGGCGCTCTGTATCGGCGGGCTGCCGGTGATCTACCCGTTCATCGTCGACGACCCGGGCGAGGCCGCGCCGCTCAAGCGCCGGCTCGGCGGGATCGCCCTCGGCCACATCACCCCCGACACGACCCTTCACGCCCTGCCGCCGGAGGCCGCGCGCCTGCGCGAGTTGGTGGAGGAGTATTCGGCCGCCAGCGTGCTCGATCCGCGCCGGGCCGGCCTGATCGCGAGCGCGATCCTGGAGGATGCGGACGCCGCCGGGCTGCTCGACGGCGCCGGTATCGGCCCGGACACGCCGATGGAGGAGGCGCTGACCCGCCTCGACGCCCATCTCTGCGACCTCGGCGAGACCACCTTCCGCGACGGCCTGCACGTCTTCGGACGCGCCCGCGACGGTGCGCCGGACGCCGTCATTGCGAGCGCCGCGGGCGAGCGGGCGGGCCTGCTCGCCGCGCTCGACGGCCGCTTTGTGCCGCCGGGCCCCGCCGGCTCGCCGTCGCGCGGCCGGGCCGACGTGCTGCCCACCGGGCGCAACCTCGCGACGCTGGACCCGCGGGCGATCCCGAGCCGCGCCGCCGCGCTGCTAGGGGAGCGGGCCGCCGCCTCGGTGGTGACCCGCTACCTGCAGGACGAGGGCGAGTACCCGGCCCGGATCGTCATGGATCTCTGGGCCTCCCCGACCCTGCGCACCGGCGGCGAAGATGTCGCCCACGCCCTGGCGCTGATGGGCGTGCGGCCGGTCTGGGACCATGCCAGCACCCGGGTCACCGGCTTCGAGGTGCTGCCGCTGGCCATGCTCGACCGGCCGCGCATCGACGTGACCGTGCGCGTCTCGGGCGCGTTCCGCGACACCTTCCCGGATACCCTCGCCTTGCTTGATCGCGCCGCCCGCGCCGTGGCCGAGCGGGACGAGGAGGATGCCGAAAATCCCCTGGCTGCCGCCCGGCGCCGCGGCGAAGACATCGCCCGGGTCTACGGGGCCGCCCCCGGTCAATACGGCGCCGGCACGGCCGCCACCGCCCTCGACGGCGCCTGGGATGACCGGGCCGATCTCGGCCAAGCCTATCTCGCGGCGAGCGGCCATGCCTATGGCGACCGCGAGGGACCGGATGCGGCCTTCGGCGCCCGGGTCGCGGCGGCGGATGCCTATCTGCACGCCTTCGACGTGGCCGAGCGCGACCTGTTCGACGGCGACGCGGCGGTGGACGCCATGGGCGGCTTCGCGGCCGCGGCGACGCTCCAGGGCGCCAGCCCCGCTCTCTACAGCCTGGACGTCTCGGTTCCGGAGCGCCCCAAGACCCGGACCGCCCGGGAGGATGCCGCCCGGCTGATCCGCGGGCGCCTGGCCGATCCGCGCTGGATCGCCGCCCAGCTCCGCCACGGCTACCGGGGCGCGCAGGAGCTGGCCCAGGGCCTCGACGCGGTCTTCGTCCTTGCCGCCGCGAGCGACGCCGTGACCGATGCCGGCTTTGACCGGCTCTACGCCGCCTGGATCGCCGATCCCGAGGTGTTCGACCGGCTGCGCGCGGCGAACCCTGCCGCGACCCGGGCGATCCTGGAGCGGTTCGACGAGGCCCGCGACCGCGGCCTGTGGCACAGCCGGCGCAACGCGCTGCCGGCCGACGCGCTGATGCCGGAGGCCGCCGAATGAGCGTCGCCACCCATCGCCGCGTTCTTCCCGAGGCACCGACGCGCCGGGGCTGGTGCCCCGGTCTCAGCCGGCCGATGCCCACCGGGGACGGCCTGCTCGCCCGGGTGCATCCGCCGCTGGGGATCCTGACCCTTCCGCAGGCCCGGGCGGTGGCCGAGGGCGCGCGCCGCTTCGGCAACGGCCATCTCGACCTCACCGCCCGCGCCAACCTTCAGATCCGGGGCGTCTCGGAGGCGACCCGCGCGCCGCTCGCCCGCCTGCTGGAGGCCGCCGGCCTCGGCGACACGCGCGCCGACGGCGGCCCGCAGCGCCTGACGCTCACCAGTCCCCTCGCCGGCCATGATCCCGCCGAGACGTTCGACGTCCCGGCCCTCGCTCGCGCCATCGAGGCGGCGGGGCTCGCCGTGCCGGGGCTGCCGGCCAAGACGCTGGTGGTGGTCGACGGCCGCGCGGGTGCGGAGATGCCGGACGCCGATGCGTACGTCTTCTCCCGTGCCTCCGGCGAGGTCGGGATCGCAATCGCCGCGGAGCAGGGTTTTCACGATCTCGCCACCTGTACCGAGAACGAGGCGCCGGCCGCGATAGCGGCGCTGCTGAAGGCCTTTGCCCGAAGCGGCTTGCGGCGGATGCGCGATCTATCGCCCGATGCGTGCGATGCGATGGAGGATGCCGTTCGGCTCGCGTTGCAGGCGCAAGTCCCCTCTCCCGTGCGGGAGAGGGACAGGGTGAGGGATGCGACCTCTCCGGAAAGCGCGCCCCCCTCACCCCAACCCTCTCCCGCACGGGAGAGGGGGCACGGTGGCCTCACTCCGGACGTTGCGCCTTTCTCCCCACCGGCCGGCCTCACAATGCTGGCGGCGAGTCAGTCAGTGCTCACCGTGGATGCGCCGTTCGGTCGCTGCACGGCGGACGCCCTTGATCGCCTGGTGGACCTCGTCGCCCGCCTCGACGCGAAGGAGGTCCGCCTGTCTCCGGCCCGCGGCTTCGTGCTGCTGCTCCCGGCATCGCCAGAGGCGGATCTGTCGGACCTGGCCCGGGACTTCATCGTCGCACCCGACGATCCGCGGCGCAGCGTCGCCGCCTGCACCGGTGCGCCGGCCTGCGCCTCCGGATCGACGCCGACGCTCGCCGACGCCGCCAGTGTCGCGGAGGCGTTCCGGCCGTTCGCCGTGGACGGGCGCGCGGCCCATGTCTCCGGCTGCGCCAAGGGCTGCGCCCGGCCGGGCCCGGCGGACCTCACCCTCGTCGGCCGGGATGGCCTCTACGGCGCAATCGTCGGCGGCGCGCCTGGCGATGAGCCGGCGATGCATCTCCCTATCGAGGCGGTGCTGGAGCGGTTAGGAAGGGCGAAGACAATCGGGCTCGCCGCCGCTTTCGCGCCGGATCGCGCCAGGACCGATATTGGGAGGACCAGGAGACCGGCATGAGCGCGAGCCAGAATGCCCTGCGCCAGGCAGGTTCGGAGCCGGAGGCCACCTCTCGCTACGAGTATATCCGCGACGGCGCCGCGATCTACGCGCGCTCCTTCACGATGATCCGGGCCGAGGCCGACCTCACGCGCTGGTCGGGCGCGGCCGAGCGCGTCGTCGTCCGGATGATCCATGCCTGCGGCATGACCGATCTCCCCGCCGACGTGGAAATGTCGGACGGCTTCGCCGAGGCCGGTGTCGCGGCGCTCCAGGCCGGGGCCCCGATCCTGTGCGATGTCCGGATGGTCGCCGACGGCGTCACCCGGGCACGCCTGCCCGCCAACAATCCGGTCGTCTGCACCCTCGGCGATCCGCGGGTGCCGGATCTCGCCAAGAGCCTCGGCACCACGCGCTCGGCCGCCGCGATGGAGCTGTGGCGCGAGCATCTGCCCGGCAGCATCGTGGCGGTCGGCAACGCCCCGACGGCGCTGTTCCGCCTGCTGGAACTGCTTGATGCCGGCGTGCCGCCCCCGGCCGCGGTGATCGGCATCCCGGTGGGCTTCGTCGGCGCGGCCGAATCCAAGGACGCGCTGGCCCGGGACGGCCGCGTCCCCTTCGTGGTCGTCCACGGCCGCCGCGGCGGCAGCGCCATGACCGCCGCAGCGGTCAACGCGCTGGCCAGCGAGGTCGAGTGATGGACGGGTTCGAGCGTGTCGAGGCGCCCATCGAGGAGATTCCTACCGCCGCGGTGACCGGCACCCTCTACGGGGTCGGCATGGGCCCGGGCGATCCGGAGCTGCTCACCGTGAAGGCGCAGCGCATCCTGATGCGCGCGCCGGTTCTGGTGCATTTCTGCAAGCGCGGCCGGCGCGGCAACGCCCGCACCATCGCGGACGCGATCCTGCGCGACCCGGCCCGCGAGATGCCGCTGGCCTACCCCTACACCACCGAGATCCACCCGGAGCACCCGGATTACGTGGCGGCGCTGGCCGCCTTCTACGACGACGCGGCCGGGCAGCTCGCCGACCATCTCGGCGCGGGCCGCGACGTCGCGATCCTGTCGGAGGGCGACCCGTTCTTCTACGGCTCGTTCATGCACCTGTGGCGGCGCCTCAAGGACCGCTTCCCGGTGGAGGTGGTCCCGGGCGTGACCGGCATGTCCGGCTGCTGGACCCGGGCCGGCACGCCGATCACCTGGGGCGACGACATCCTGACGGTCCTGCCGGCGACCTTGCCACTCGATGCGCTCACCGAGCGCCTGCGCGGTACCGACGCCGCCGTGCTGATGAAGCTCGGCCGGCACCTGCCGAAGGTCCGGGCGGCGCTCACCGCCGCCGGGCTCATCGACCGGGCGATCTATGTCGAGCGCGGCACCATGGCGGGCGAGCGCGTGGTGATGCTCGCCGACAAGGCGGATGACGACGCGCCCTATTTCTCCATGGTCCTCCTGCCCGGCGAGGGGCGGCGGCCGTGAGCGGCAGCCTCACGGTGGTCGGCCTCGGCCCCGGGGATGCCGGTTTGCTGACCGAATCCGCCCGCCGGGCCCTCGACGCCGCGGACGATCTGGTCGGGTATTTCCCGTACGTGGCCCGCGTGCCCGAGCGTCCGGGCCTGATCCGGCATGCCAGCGACAACCGCGTGGAGGTCGACCGGGCCCGGCATGCCCTCCAGCTGGCGGCATCCGGTCGGCGCGTCGCGGTGGTGTCGGGGGGCGATCCCGGCGTGTTCGCCATGGCCTCGGCCGTGTTCGAGGCGGTGGAGCATGGCGAACCCGCCTGGCGGGACCTCGCCATCACGGTCGAGCCGGGCATCACCGCGATGCTGGCCGCAGCGGCCCGGCTCGGGGCACCGCTCGGCGGCGACTTCTGCGCCCTGTCGCTCTCGGACAACCTGAAGCCCTGGCCCGTGGTCACCGCCCGGCTGGAAGCGGTGCTCCGTGCCGATCTCGTCATCGCGCTCTACAACCCGATCTCCACCGCGCGGCCCTGGCAGCTCGGGGCAGCCCTCGAACTCGCCGCCGGGATCCGGGCGCCGGAGACGCCAGTGATGTTCGCCCGGGCGATCAGCCGGCCGGACGAGGCGATCCGCGTCTCGACCCTCGCTGAGGCGCGCGACGTGCCGGCCGACATGGCCACGATGGTGATCCTCGGCGCCTCGACCACGCGGCTGATCCCGCGGACCGATGGCCTGCCCTTCGTCTACACGTCGCGCAAAGTCGCGGGGCCGGCATGAGCGCCGGCATCGAGCCAGCGCAGCGCAGCCGCGGCGTCGGGGACGCTCGGCACGTCGGGCTTCTCCGGGCGACGTACCATGATGACGGGAATCCCGAGGCTGCGCGCTGCGGCGATCTTGCCGTAGGTCGCAGCCCCGCCGGAATTCTTGCTGACCAGGATCTCGGTGCCGGTGGCGCGCATCAGCTCCGCCTCGGCTTCGGCGTCGAACGGACCGCGGGCCTCGAGGGCGGTGAGGTGTGGGACCGGCAGCACCCCGTCCAGCGGCTCGACCGTGCGCGCCAGATAGGCGTGCTGCGGCGCCGCCGCGAAGGCGCCGGCCTCCTGCCGACCGATGGTCAGGAACACGCACCGGGGTTCGTGTCCGAGGGCAGTGACTGCCTCCTGCATGTTGGCGACCTCGGTCCAGAAATCGCCGGGCGCGCGGCGCCAGGCCGGCCGGCGGATCGCGAGCAGCGTCACGCCAACTGCTTCCGCGGCGCGGGCGGCGTTGCCCGAAATGGTCGCTGCGAAGGGATGCGTCGCATCGATCAGGCGATCGATACGCTCGCTGCGCAGATAAGCGGCGAGACCCTCGGCACCGCCGAACCCGCCGATTCGCGTCGGCACCGGCTCAGGCCTCGGCGCGGCTGTGCGGCCGGCCAGGGACAGCATGACGGCGTATTCATTCCGGCCAGCCAGCGACCGCGCCAGGGCACTCGCCTCGCCGGTGCCGCCGAGGATCAGGATTCGCATCGCGCCGCCGCTCATCGGGGCCTTGTCCATGAGCGCTGAGCCCCTGTCGAGCGGCCCGTGGTTGTCGATCGTCGGCATCGGCGAGGATGGGCGGGCCGGGCTCGCACCCGCCGCCGCCGCCGCGCTCGATGCCGCGCGGGTCGTCTATGGCGGCCGGCGCCACCTTGCCCTGGCCGCGCCCCTCGACGCCGAGACGCGGCCCTGGCCGAGCCCGATCCACGAGGCCTACCCGGAGATCCTGGTCCGGCGCGGGCAGCCGACCTGCATCCTCGCCACCGGCGACCCGTTCCATTACGGCATCGGCGCCGAGATCGCCCGGCTGGTGCCGCCCGCTGAGATCCGGGCCTTCCCGCAACCCTCGGCCTTCAGCCTCGCCTGTGCGCGGCTGGGCTGGCCCATGGCCGAATGCGGCCTCGTCACCCTGCACGGCCGGGCGCTCGCCCGGATCGTCCCGCATATCCAGCCGGGCGCGCGCCTCCTCGTCCTGTCCTGGGACGGCACGACGCCGGCGGCCCTGGCGGACGTTCTCACCGCGCGCGGCTTCGGCGCCTCGATCATGACCGTTCTCGAGGCGATGGGCGGCCCGCGCGAGCGGATCCGCTCGGCGCCGGCCGTTTCCTTCGACCTCGCGGCGATCGACCCGCTCAACACCGTGGCGATCGCGGTCGGAGGTGAAGGACACGCGCTGCCGCTGGCGCCGGGCCTCGACGACGGCCTGTTCGAGAATGACGGGCAGCTCACCAAAGCCGAGATCCGGGCGCTGACGCTCGCGGCGCTCCGCCCGCATCCGGGCCTGCATCTCTGGGATGTCGGGGCCGGCGCGGGCTCCATCGCCATCGAGTGGATGCTGCGCCATCCGAGCCTGCGCGCCACCGCCATCGAGGCGCGCTCCGAGCGGGCCGAGCGGATCCTCCGGAACGCGCAATCGCTGGGGGTTCCGGACTTGGCGGTTTTGACCGGCGCAGCGCCGGACGCGCTCGCCGGCCTGGATGCGCCGGATGCGGTCTTCATCGGCGGCGGCGTCTCCGAGCCGGGCATTCTGGCGGCCTCGCTTGCGGCGTTGAAGCCGGGCGGGCGCTGCGTCGCCAACGCGGTGACGCTCCAGGGCGAAGCCGCGCTGCTCGCGGCCTTTGCCGAGTACGGCGGCAGCCTGCGCCGGTTCTCCGTCGACCGGGCGAGCCCGGTGGGCGGCCTGCACGGCTGGCGGCCGGCGATGCCTGTCACTCAATGGGCCTGGACCAAGCCATGAGCGACCGGATCGTCGCCGGGATCGGGTTCCGTCGCGGCACGGGCGCCGAGGAGATCGCCGCGCTCATCGCCCGTGCCCTCGGCACCATCGGCGCCGGCCGCACCGATCTCGCTGCCGTCGCGACGGCGGCCGACCGGGCCGCGGACCCCTCCATCTGCCAAGCCGCGGCGGCGTTCGGCCTGTCGCCCTGCCCGGTCGAGGCACCGGCCCTGGAAGCCTGCGACACCCGCGTGGTCACGCGCTCCGCCCGGATCGAGCGCCTGCGCGGTGTCGGCTCGCTGGCCGAGGCGGCGGCCCTGGCGGCGGCCGGGCCGGAGAGCCGCCTCGCCCTCCCCCGCATCGCCAGCGCCAGCGCAACCTGCGCCCTCGCGATCCCGCACGACACCGCTCGGCACCCATGACCGTCCACTTCATCGGCGCCGGCCCCGGCGCTGCCGATCTCATCACGGTGCGCGGCCGCGACCGCATCGCGGCCTGCCCGGTCTGCCTCTATGCCGGCTCCCTGGTGGCGCCCGAGATCCTCGGCTGGTGCCCGCCGGGTGCGCGCATCGTCGACACGGCGCCCCTCGACCTCGACGCGATCATGGCGGAGATCGCGGCCGCGGAGGCACGCGGGCAGGACGTGGCGCGGCTGCATTCGGGCGACCTGTCGATCTGGAGCGCGCTGGCCGAGCAGATGCGCCGGCTCGACCGGCTCGGCATCGCCTACACCGTGACGCCGGGCGTGCCGGCCTTCGCGGCCGCCGCCGCGATGCTGCGCCGGGAGCTGACCGTGCCGGGCGTGTCGCAATCCGTCGTGCTGACCCGCACCTCCGGCCGGGCGAGCGCGATGCCCGAGCGGGAGACCCTGGCGGCCTTCGCGGCCACCGGGGCGACGCTGGCGATCCACCTGTCGATCCACGTGGTCGAGACAGTCGCGGCCGAGCTGATCCCGTTCTACGGCGCCGCCTGCCCGGCAGCCGCGGTGTTCCGCGCCTCCTGGCCGGACGAGCGGGCGCTGATCGGCGACCTCGCCGGGTTGCCGGCCCTCGTGGCCGAGGCCGGGCTCGAACGCACCGCCCTGATCCTCGTCGGTCCCGCGCTCGGCGCCGCCGACTTCCGCGAGAGCGCGCTCTACGCCCCCGATTACGACCGGCGCTACCGGCCGGGCGGTACCGTGGGGAGCGCGGTTTGAGCGCCCCCGGCCTGCTGGTCGCGGCGCCGCGCTCCAGCTCCGGCAAGACCACCGTCACGTTGGCGCTGATGCGCGCGTTGAGGCGGCGGGGCCTGCGCGTCCGCGGCGCGAAATGCGGGCCGGACTACATCGATCCGGCCTTCCACCGGGCGGCGACCGGCCAGCCGAGCTTCAACCTCGACAGCTTCGCCATGGTGCCCGACCTCCTCGACGCCCTGGCCGGCGAGACCGCGGCGCAGGCCGACATCGTGGTCGCCGAGGGCTCGATGGGCCTGTTCGACGGCGTCCGGGCGGCGGAGAGCCGGACCGGCGCGAATGCCGACATCGCCGCCCGCTACGGCTGGCCGGTGGTGCTGGTGGTCGACGTCTCCGGCGCGGCGCAATCGGCCGCCGCCGTGGCGCTCGGCTGCAAGCTCTACGATCCGCGGATCCGGATCGCCGGGGTGATCCTCAACAAGGTCGCGAGCGCCCGTCATCGCCGTCTCGTGGAGGCCGGCATGGAGCGCGTGGGGCTGCCGGTCCTTGGCGCGCTCATGCGCGACGCCGAACTGGTCCTGCCCGAACGCCATCTTGGCCTCGTCCAGGCCGGGGAGACCGCCGACCTGGAATCCCGGCTCGACCGGCTGGCCGATCTTGCCGAAGCCGGAATCGACCTCGACGCCGTGCTCGCCTGCGCGAGCGGCGGCGCCCCCGCCTCGACCGGCGTGCTGCCGCGCCCGCCCGGGCAGCGCGTCGCGATCGCCCGGGATGCGGCGTTCAGCTTTCTCTATCCGCATCTCGAGACCGGATGGCGCCTGGCCGGGGCCGAGATCGTGCCGTTCTCGCCGCTCCTGGACGAGGCGCCACCGGATACCTGCGACGCCTGCTGGCTGCCGGGCGGCTACCCCGAGCTGCATGCGGGCCAGCTCGCCGCCGCAAGCCGTTTCCTCGACGGCCTGCGCGCCTTCGCGACCACGCGGCCGGTCCACGGCGAGTGCGGTGGCTACATGGTCCTCGGTCAGACGCTGGAGGATGCGGACGGCACCACCCACGCCATGGCCGGGTTGCTGCCGGTCGCCACGTCGTACCGCAAGCGCAAGCTGCATCTTGGCTACCGCGTCGCGCGGCTCTGCAGCGACGGCCCGCTCGGCCGGCGCGGGGCGCGGGTCGTGGGTCACGAATTCCACTATGCCAGCGAATTGTCGCCGGCCGCCGCGGAGGCGGACGCTTTGGCCCGCGTCACGGACGCGGAGGGGACGGACCAGGGCCTCGCCGGCCACCGGGTCGGGTCGGTGGGTGGGAGCTTCTTCCACCTCATCGCGGCGGATGACGGGTGATCCTCGGCTCGACCGGCATCCGGAATAGGTCGGACCAGCCTACGGTCGGCCGGACCGCGAGACGCGTCACCGGTCCGACAAGGACTGGCGTTCAGGCGGGATCGGCGGCGGGCGGCGCCGTGCGGGCCTGCGCGAGGCGGGCGGCGCTGCGCACGAGCGCCAGGACATCCCGGCGCATCTGCTCGTCCTCGATCTGCGCATAGGCGCGCAGCAGCTCGATCGCCCCGTGGGCGCTGAGGAAGCCGAACACGTCCTCCTGGGCGTTCTCGCGCGGCTCGCTCTCCTCGAAGAAGGCGGAAACCGGCACCTCGAGCAGGCGCGCGATCTCACGGAGCCGGCCGGCCCCGACCCGGTTCTGGCCCTTCTCGTATTTCTGAACCTGCTGGAACGTCACGCCGACGGCGTTGCCGAGCGCGGTCTGGCTGAGACCTCGCGCCTTCCGCAACGCGGTGATGCGGATACCGACCAGACGGTCCACGTCCGTGGTCTGTTTCGGCATCATTTGACCGTTCGTGTCCTTGTCCACACTCTGAACAACGTCCCCTTGCGGATCCGGTGTTCTGGCCTCGCCGTCGCGCCGCTTCACCGTCCCACCCTCGATCTCATATCGCGCCTATACCTAACGTGCTGTGTCACACGCTAGAGCAGCAGCCGACTGCATTGCAAATGGCCGCGTCTCTAAGCCCTTATTGCCCCCGGCTCTCGAACGCGGAACAAGATTCCGCGTCAACGACGAGCCCTATAGCAGTCGGTCAACACCCCGACCGCGACACAATACGAACCGTACCGCAATTGGACACCAAGTTGTTAAGCTCCGCAAGTCTAGGTCCACATCTTGTGGTTTAACCTGACGTATCTTCGAAACATTGTTGCTGAAATGTCGATGGGCTAAGACTGCGCAGTCCTTGGCGCGCGCCGCGTCGCCGCAGCAGGGCTCGCCCGGACGGGGTTCGGGGCCTAAATTCGGTGCGGCAACGGAGATCACCATGTTTATCGCGATGAATCGCTTCAAGGTCGTTAAGGATGCGACCGAGGACTTCGAGGCCGTCTGGCTCGGCCGCGACAGCCACCTCGGGGAGATGGAAGGCTTCGTCGAGTTTCATCTGCTCCGCGGTCCGGAGCAGGAGGACCACGTCCTCTACGCCTCGCACACCGTCTGGCGCTCGCGCGCCGACTTCGAGGCCTGGACGCGCTCCGAGCAGTTCCGCAAGGCCCATAGCCGGGCGCCCTCGACCAAGCCGCTCTATCTCGGTCATCCGCAATTCGAGGGGTTCGAGATGGTCCAGACGGTCGGCGGCGCGGACGGCGCCAAGCAGCACGCCGACGCCGTCTGACGCGACCTGTCACGGTATTCAGGGCGCTCGCTGCCGGATCGGCGGCGGGCGCCTTTTAATTTAGGGTTGCCGTATCCCGCGCACGGCAATCGCGATGATTGAATCCCCGCGAAAGCGGCAAGATCCGCCAGGCCACGCGCCGGTGGGGGGATTCAACCGGCCAGCAATGATCTGACATTCCAACGCAACTGCTGGTATCGGGCTGTCGAGCCCCGCCGGGCCGCATGTGTCTGTATTCCGGTGACTCAGCATTTACCATGTATTGCCGACGACCGGACGTTCGCCTACATGGGCGGCCACGCCTCTGCTGCCGAAACGCTCACCGTCGCGGCTCACCCCTTGCTCCGTCATCGGCAGATGCCGGCGCTGAAAACTTACGTGTTTCAGACCGGTACAAAGTCCGATCAAACCGGGACGTGGCGAGCGAAATGTTTCACGAGCGGGTTCCGGAGACGTTCCAGGCCTTGCCGACCTCGGCCGAACGCCGTCGCAGCGTATGGTCGGCGCTCCTGCCGCGCCGCGGTCGCGCGCTGGCGCGCATCGCCATGTCGTCGTCGATGGCGGTGGCCGACATCGTGGCGATCGTCGCGGTCATCCTGGGCGTCGAATTCGCCTATCAGGTCGCCTTCGGGGGCGAGAGCGTCTGGGTGACGGCCCTGCGCGGCCTGCGGCTGGCCGCCCTGCTCGGCGCGATCATCGTGGCGACCAACGTGCTGCGGGAGGATTACAGCCTCGACGGCATCATGGCGCAGAAGCTCAACATCCAGCGCATGGCCTCGCTCTGGCTGGTCGCCTGGGCGGCGGTGCTGCTGGTCGGCTTCCTGACCAAGACCACGAACGATTACTCGCGCCTCGTCTCGATCGCCTCCTTCGTCATCGGCCTGCCCGTCCTGGTGATGACCCGGACCGCGGCGACCCGTCTGGTGCGCCGCAGCCTCGCATCCGGATCCGCCTCCGCCAGCCGCGTCCACCTGGTCGGCTACGAGGAGGACATCGCCCGCTTCTATGCCAGCCACGAGGCCGATCAGCTCGGATCCCGGATCGTCGGCACAAGCTACCTGCGCCGGATCGATCCGGGCGCCGACACCGTGTCGCGGCACGACCAGCTCCAGGAGGATCTCGACCTCGCCGTGTCGGTGGTGCGGTTCCTGCGGCCGGACGATGTCTTCGTGCTGGTCCCGTGGACCGACACCGCCGAAGTCGAGCGCTGCATCGACGCTTTCCTGCGGGTGCCCTCCGCGCTGCATCTCCGGCCCGGCAGCGTGCTCGACCGGTTCCCCGACATGCAGGTCGCCCGGGTCGGCGGCGTCTCCGGCATCAATATCGGCCGCCGGCCGCTCAACATCGCCGAGATCGTGCTGAAGCGCGCCCTCGACCTGGTCGTGGCGGCGATCGCCCTGGTGTCCCTGTCGCCGCTGCTCGCAGCGATCGCCGTGGCGATCAAGCTCGACAGTCCGGGCCCGGTCTTCTTCCGCCAGAAGCGCTACGGCTTCAATCAGCAGCCCTTCGGCGTGTTCAAGTTCCGGTCGATGCGGGCGGATGCCAGCGCGGTGTTCAAGCAGGCGACCCGCAACGACAGCCGCATCACCCAGGTCGGCGCGATCCTGCGGCGGACGAATCTCGACGAGCTGCCGCAGCTCCTCAACGTCCTGCGGGGCGAGATGTCGCTGGTCGGTCCCCGGCCGCACGCCCTGGCGCATGACCGCAGCTTCGAGCGGCGGATCGCGCTCTACGCCCGGCGGCACAACGTCCGGCCCGGCATCACCGGCTGGGCGCAGGTCAACGGCTATCGCGGCGAGACCCTGACCGACCTCGATATGGAGCGGCGCGTCGCCTGCGACCTGCACTACATCGACAATTGGTCGATCTGGTTCGACATCCAGATCATGCTGCTCACGATCGTGTCGCGCCGGGCCTACAAGAACGCGCGCTGACGCGTCAGCCGGCCTGCTGCCGCTCCCGGCAGGCGCCGCAATCGCCCTCGACCTCGAGGATGCTGTGGGCCGGCGTGAAGCCCGCCCGCTTCAGGGTACGGTCGAGACCGTCCTCCAGCATCTCCGAGGAGGCCTCGTCCACGCCGCCGCAGGTGCGGCAGATCAGGAACACCACGCCCTCCCCCGGAGCATGCCCGTGGGCGCAGGGGATGAAGGCGTTGCGGCTCGCGATCCGGTGGACCAAACCCTGCTGCATCAGGAAATCGAGGGCGCGGTACACCGAGACCGGCGCCACGCGCTTGCCCGGTGCGCTGAGCTTCTCGGCAATGTCGTAGGCGCCCTGGGCCTTACCGGCCTCGGCCACCGCCTCCATCACCTCCCGGCGCAGGGGCGTGAATTGCAGTCCGCGCTCGCGGCAGACGGCCTCCGCCCGCGCGAGCATGTCGGCGACATCGCCGTGGCACGCGTCGTGGCCCTCGTGACGGTGCATGTTCGCTCCAACCGCAAATCCGCCGGTTGTCCAGCGGGTTTGTTACAGTGTATCACTGCCGCCCCGGACCGCACCAGTAGCCGAACGGTCCCCGCGCCGGCCCGAGCGCGCGACGAGGACGTCTTGCCGACCATCGCCACCCCACGCCGAGCGGCCCCACGATCCCTGTTCCGCAGCGGGATCGGCCCGCGCCTCGCCCTCGCCGTGGTGCTCTCCACCCTGGTCTGGCTCGTGATCGCCTGGGCGCTCGCGGCATGAGCATCCGACCCGCCACACGAGAATCGATCCGCCTGGTCGGCATCACCCTCGGCTACGACCGGCATCCGGCAGTCCACCACCTCTCCGGGACCGTGCGCGCCGGCGACCTGCTGGCCCTGGTCGGGCCGAACGGCGCCGGCAAGTCGACCCTGCTCAAGGGGATGGCCGGCGAGATCCGCTGCCTGGAGGGCCACATCGATCGCTCCGGCGCCCTCGCCTACATGCCCCAGGCCGACGAGATCGATCGCAGCTTCCCGCTGAGCGTGATGGACCTTGCCGGCATGGGCCTGTGGCGGAAGGCCGGATCCTGGCGTGGCCTGGAGCGCTGGCGGCCGGAGATCGGGGCGGCCCTCGACGCGGTCGGGCTCGGCGGCTTCGAGGCGCGCCCGATCAGCACGCTCTCGGGCGGCCAGTTCCGGCGCGCGCTGTTCGCCCGGCTGATCCTGCAGGATTGCCCGGTGATGCTCCTCGACGAGCCGTTCACCGGCATCGACAACCGCACCGTCGAGGATTTGCTGGCCCTGATCCGGCTCTGGCACGGCCAGGGCCGCACCGTCGTCGCGGCCCTGCACGACCTGACCCAGGTGCGCGAGCATTTTCCGACGACACTCCTGCTCGCCCGCGAAGCCGTGGCCTGGGGGCCGACCGCGCGAGTGCTCACGCCGGAGAATCTGGCGCGCGCGCGCAATCTCTCCGAAGCCTGGGACGAGGATGCCGCGGTGTGCGTCGGCCCGAAGCCGGCCGTCGCGCTAAGCCACGACCACGGCCCGGAAACTCACCACCATCACGAGGACGCCGCGTGATCGATCCGTTCGGGCCGATTCTCGCGCCGTTCGTCGAGTTCGGGTTCATGCGCCGGGCGCTGGCGGGCTGCCTCGCCCTGTCGGTCTCCGCGCCGCCGGTCGGGGTGTTCCTGACCTTGCGCCGCATGAGCCTGATGAGCGACGCGATGAGCCACGCGATCCTGCCCGGCGCCGCGGCAGGATTCCTGGTGGCCGGCCTGTCGCTGCCGGCCATGACCGTCGGCGGGCTGGTGGCCGGCCTGGCGGTGGCGTTGCTGGCCGGCGCCGTCACCCGGGCGACGGTGGTGCGCGAGGATGCCAACCTCGCGGCCTTCTACCTGATCTCGCTGGCCGGGGGCGTCCTGCTGGTGTCGTTGCGCGGCTCGCAGATCGACCTGATGCATTTCCTGTTCGGCTCGGTCCTGGCGCTGGACGACGCCGCCCTGATCCTTCTCGGCGGCATCAGCACGCTGACGCTGGTCGCGCTCGCCGCGATCTACCGGCCGCTGGTGATGGAATGCGTCGATCCGCTGTTCCTGCGCACGGTCAGCCGCAGCGGCGGGCCGGTGCATCTCGCCTTCCTGGCCCTGGTGGTGATCAATCTGGTCGGCGGGTTCCAGGCGCTCGGGACCCTGCTGGCTGTCGGACTGATGCTGCTGCCGGCGGTGGCCGCCCGGTTCTGGGCGCGCGATCTCGGCGGCCTGATCCCGATCTCGATGCTGATTGCCGCGGTGGCGAGCGTGTCGGGGCTCAGCCTGTCCTACCAGCTCGATTTGCCGAGCGGCCCGGCCATCGTGCTGGCCGCCGGAGCGCTCTACCTCGTCTCGATGCTGGCCGGCCCGCGCGGCGGCCTGCTCCGCCGCCTGATCCGGCCGCGCCACCTCGAAGCCTGATCAGGCCTCGTCCTTCAGCGCGGCGAGGCCCTCGCGGTAGGTCGGGTAGGCGAGCGCGACGCCGAGCTCGTCCCGGATCAGACCGTTCCGAACCCGCTTGTTCTCGCCGTAGAAGCTGCGCGCCATCGGCGACAGGTCGGCGGTCTCGAAGTCGATCTCGGGCGGCAGCGGCAGGCCGGTCAGCGCGGCGACGTGCTCGGTGACGACCTGCGGCGGGGCCGGCTCGTCGTCGGTGACGTTGTAGACCGCGCCCGGACGGGGACGGTCCAGCGAGGCCAGCAGCGTCGTCGCGATGTCGTCGACATGGATGCGGTTGAAGACCTGTCCGGCCTTCACAATGCGCTGCGAGCGGCCCTCGCGCAGCTTCACGATCGGGTTGCGCCCGGGGCCGTAGATGCCCGCCAGCCGGAACACCTGCACGGCCTTTCCGGTGCGCGCACCGAGCTCGAACCAGGCCGCCTCGGCGTCGAGCCGGATCCGGGAGCGGGCGCTGCGCGGCGCGGGGGGCGTCGTCTCGTCGATCCAGGCCCCGCCCTGGTCGCCATAGACCCCGATGGTCGAGAGGTAGCCGATCCAGCCGATCTGGCTCGCCGCAATCGCCTCCTCGTAGCGCCGCAGCACCGGGTCGCCCTGCTCGGAGGGCGGCGCCGAGACGAGGAGCGCGTCGGTGTCGGCGAGATCCTCCGCGATGCGAGGATCGTCGGCCTCCGGGCCGAAGCCCCGCATGGTGAAGCCGGTCTCGGCGGCGATGCGCGCCGCGGCCGCCGGATCGGTGACGGTCGCCCGCACGGTCTGGAAACGGTCGCGCGCCCGCTCGGCGAAGCGGCGGCCGGTGAAGCCGAGCCCGAAGATGAAGAGGTTCATGCCGGGGATGTCTCGCCGAGGTGAAGCTCCGTCAAGGCGGTGGCGGCGCTCCACTCATCGCGCACATGCGAATCCGTCTCGGCGACCCCATGCCGCCGGTGCAGGGCCCGCACGGCGTCCGGCTCGAGCAGCCGACCGCAGGCCCAGACCGCCATGCCGCGCACGAGCGGCGAGGCGTCGTCCAGTCGCGCGATCGCGGAATCTGCCAGGCGCGGGTCGCCGGAATTGCCGACCGCGATCATGACGTTCCGCAGAAACCGGTCCCGGCCGGTGCGCTTCACCGGGGTTCCGGCGAAGAACTTGCGGAAGGACGCGTCGTCCAGTTCGGCGAGATCGGCCAGGGCCGGCGCTTCGAGATCCGCCCGGGCCGCCAGCCGGGCATCGGCAGCTGTGCGGGCGAACTTGTTCCAGGGGCAGACGGCGAGGCAGTCGTCGCAGCCGAAGACCCGGTTGCCGATCGCAGTCCGGAATTCGTCCGCGATCGGCCCAGCATGCTCGATCGTCAGGTACGAGATGCAGCGCCGGGCATCGAGGCGGTAGGGCGCCGGGAACGCGTCGGTCGGGCAGATGTCGAGGCAGGCCCGGCAGGAGCCGCAATGCCCGCGCCCGGGCGCGTCGGGCTCGAACTCCGCGCTGGTGTAGATCGCCCCGAGGAGCAGCCAGTTGCCGTGCTCGCGCGACAGCAGGACCGTGTGCTTGCCCTGCCAGCCGAGCCCGGCCGCCTCGGCGAGCGTCTTCTCCATCACCGGGGCGGTGTCGCAGAACACCTTCACCCGGACGTCGCCCTTGGCGGACAGGTAGCCGCCGAGCTCCTTGAGCCGGCCCTTCAAAACTTCGTGATAGTCCCGGCGCCGCGCATAGGCCGCGACCGCGCCGCGATCCGTCCGGGCCACGAGGTCGAGCGGGTCGTCCTCCGGGCGATAGCTCATGGCGAGGACCAGGATGCTGCGCAGGCCGGGCCACAGGCCGACGGGGCTGGCGCGCTGGTCGGCGCGCTCCGCCATCCAGTCCATCGTGCCGTGGGCGCCCTCCTCCAGCCAGCGCGACAGACGGTCGGGTAGGTCCGGCAGGCGGTCGGGCCGGGTGATCCGCAGCCCGCAGAAGCCGAGATGCTGCGCCCGGGCCTCGACGAGGCGACGCAACTCGGCGCCGAAATAGGTCCGTCTCGGGCTCAGAAATCCAGATCCGCGTAATGGGCCGCCGGCGGCATGCCGGCCACCCGGTCGGCCAGCAACCCCCGGAACGAGGGCCGCGACTTGACCCGAGCATACCAGTTGCGCGCCATCTCGTCCTCGTCCCACGGGACGTCGCCGAGATAGTCGGCGCAGGAGAGGTGGGCGGCGGCCGCGAGATCGGCATAGGTCAGGTTGTCGCCCGCGAGCCAGCGCCGACGGGCAATCAGGTAGCCGATATATTTGAGGTGGTAGCGCACGTTGGTCCGCGCCGCCCGGATCGCGTTCATGTCCGGCGGGCCGCCGCCCTCGTGGGCCGACATGAAGCGTTTCGAGATCTTCTCGTTGACCAGGTAGCCGGTCACCTCCGAGTCGAACTTGATCAGGAACCAGTCGAGCAGGCGCCGGACCTCGACCCGCTCCACCGTGTCGTCCGGCAGCATCCGCCGCCCGGACAGGCCGAGCCCGCGCGTCTCGTCGAGATATTCGGCGATCACCCCGGCACCCGGCACGACGAGACCGGTCTGCTCCAGCAGAACGGGCGTCGACCCGGCGGGATTGATCAGCAGGAAGTCGTCCCGGCGCTCCCAGGGGCGCTCCTCGAACAGCGTCGGTTCCAGGCCCATCTCGGCCAGGACGAGACGGATGAACCGGGAATTCGCGCAGAAGGGGAAGTGGTAGAGGGTCGCCATTGAGGCCGTCAGGACTGCTCGGTCTGACGGCGCGGCCAGTCCCGCGCCGGTCGTCGGCCCAGGCGCGCGGGTCTTCGGCGCGCAGGACTTCAGAGCGAGCGTTATTGCTCGATCGTTGCCGAGCCCTTAACACGCGCCGCCTGTTCCGGTAACTGCCCGTCAACCCTGATGGGCGATGCCTCCGGGCGCAATTTTCCCATGGTCCGCGGCACGCTCACGAGGGGCGGTCGCGCGCCCGCGGCGCGAGGCTCGACAATGGATCCGGCAAGCATCGGCAAGGCGGTCCTGCTCGCCCTGGTGGAGGGCGCGACCGAATTCATCCCGGTCTCATCCACCGGTCACCAGCTCCTGGTCGGCCACTTCATCGGCTTCCACTCGCCCAACAACACTTTCGAGGTGCTGATCCAGCTCGGGGCGATCCTGGCGATCCTCGCGGTCTATTTCCGCCGGCTGATCGGCATCGCCACCGCGCTGCCGACGAATCCCCAGGCTCGCCGCTTCGTGATCGGCATCCTGGTGGCCTTCCTGCCGGCCGCGATCATCGGCGGCCTCTTCTCGAAGGTGATCAAGGCCTACCTGTTCAACCCGTGGATCGTCTGCGCGACCCTGGTGGCCGGCGGCCTGGTGCTCCTCGTCATCGACGACACCGACCTCGAGGTGAAGAAGACCGACGTCTACGACTTCACCCTGCCGATGGACCTGAAGATCGGCATCTTCCAGTGCCTCGCGATGATCCCGGGCGTGTCGCGCTCCGGTGCCACCATCGTGGGCGCGATGCTGATGGGCGCCGACAAGCGCTCCGCCACCGAGTTCTCGTTCTACCTGGCGATGCCGACCATGGCCGGTGCCTTCGCCAAGGACCTGTTCGACAACTACAAATTCCTGTCGCGCGACGATGTCGGCCTGATCGTGATCGGCTTCATCGTCTCGTTCCTCTCGGCGCTGTTCGTGGTCCGCGTCCTGCTCGACTACGTGTCCCGCCACGGGTTCCGGCTGTTCGCCTGGTGGCGGATCATCGTCGGCGCGCTGGGCTTCGCGGGGCTGATCATCCTCGGATAACAATCCTCGCCCTTCGGGCGATTGCCTCCGGGCGAGCGGCGTGCGAGGCACGACCCTGAAAGCGGTGCACAAGACGCCGCGCCCAGGGACGTTCCGATGGAAGACACACCGCTCGCCGACCTGTTCGAGCCCGCCGACCGGGCGCGCTGGCTCGGCCTCGTGGACAACGTCCTGAAGGGTGCCGATTTCGAGAAGCGGCTGGTCTCCCGGACGAGCGACGGCCTGCGGATCGAGCCGCTCTATCCCCGGGCCGAGCCGACCGCCCAGCCCTTCCGCGAGCCGGGCCCCTGGCGCGTTTCTCAGCGGGTCGACCATCCCGAGATCGCCGCCGCCAACGCCCAGGCGATGACCGATCTGGAAGGCGGCGCCGACGCCCTGGCTCTGGTGTTTGCCGGCTCACCCGCCGCCCGCGGTTACGGCCTCACCGTGAGCAGCGTCGCTGATCTCGACGCCCTGCTGAAGGGCGTGATGCTGCCCCTGATCAGCCTGCGCCTCGATGCCGGCGCCCGCGGCCTCGAAGTCGCCGGCCTGGTGAAGGCCCTGGCGGCGCACCGGGGCGAGGACCTGTCCAGCTACGATCTCGACCTCGGCATCGATCCGGTCGGGACGCTCGCCGCCACCGGCAGCCTCGGGGCGGTCTGGAGCGAGATCGCCCCGCGGCTGGCCGCCACCGTTTCCGACCTCGAAGCGGCGGGCTTCAACGGTCGGGCCTTCCTGGCCGACGGACGCCCCTACCACGAGGCCGGCGCCGGCGAGGCGGCCGAGCTCGCCGCCGTGCTCGCCACCGCCGTGACCTATCTGCGCGCCCTGGACGCGGCCGGCCACGACCTCGCCACCGCCCGCGACCGGATCGCTGTGCTGCTCGCCGCCGATGCCGACGAGTTCGTCACGGTGGCGAAGTTCCGCGCCCTGCGCCGGCTCTGGGCCCGGATCGAGCAGGCCTGCGGTCTGGAGCCGAAGCCCCTGCGCCTCCATGCCGAGACCGCGTGGCGGATGATGACCCGGCGCGACCCGTTCGTGAACATCCTGCGCACCGGCATGGCCGCCGCCTCTGCCGGCATGGGCGGCGCCGATGCGGTCACGGTCCTGCCCTACACCCAGGCGCTCGGCCTGCCCGACGCCTTCGCCCGCCGGGTGGCGCGCAACAGCCAGATCGTGCTCCTGGAGGAATCGCACCTCGCCCGGGTCGCCGACCCCGCCGCCGGCGCGGGCGGGTTCGAGGCCCTGACCGACCAGCTCGCCGAGGCGGCCTGGGCGGCGTTCCAGGCGATCGAGGCCGAGGGCGGGATCGTCGCCTCGCTCAGCGTCGGCAAGCTGCAGCGGCGCATCGAGGCGACCCGCGAAGCCCGGGCCAAGGCGGTGGCGACCCGCCGCGCGCCGCTGACCGGCGCGAGCGAGTTCCCGAACCTCGCCGAGAAGCCGGTCACGGTCCTCGACGTGAAGCCGGTCACCGCCGGACCCAGCTCGAATTTCGGCGCGGGCTCGGCGGTCGCCTGTGATGCGCTGCCCGCGATCCGCCTGGCGGAGCCCTTCGAGGCGTTGCGCGACGCCGCCGATGCCTACCTGGCCAAGACCGGCCGGCGGCCGAGCGTGTTCCTCGCCAATCTCGGCGCGGTCTCCGCGTTCAACGCCCGGGCGACCTTCGCGGCCAACGCCTTCGCGGCCGGCGGCATTGAGGCGGTCTCGAATGATGGCTTCACCGATACGGCCGCCCTCGCGGATGCGTTCCGGGACTCGGGCGCCGCGCTCGCCTGCATCTGCTCCACCGACGCGATCTACGCCGAGCAGGCCGTGCCGGCCGCGGAGGCCCTGAAGCAGGCCAGAGCCGGCACGATCTACCTTGCCGGCAAACCGACGGATCTGCTCGATCCGCTGAAGGCCGCGGGCGTTCACGCCTTCCTGCATGTCGGCTGCGATCTGGTGGCCCTGCTCGACGGCGCGCTGCGCGCCGCCATGCGGGCCCCCGCGACCCGCTGAGACGCCCCCATCTGCCTGCCCCGACCAACGCCATGAGCCGACACCGTTTTGCGCGCCTGATCGGCGCCGGCCTGATCCTCGGATGCGCGCGTCCCGCGGCGGCCATGCCGCGGGGCGTCCCGGTCCCGGATCGGTTCGACGGCACCTGGAGCGTCGAGATCCTCACCGAGGCCGGCGCCTGCGACCGGGCCTATCGGTACCCGGTGCGGATCGAGCACGGGCAGGCCCGGCTTGTCGGGACCGCCTTCGTGGTGCAGGGCAGCGTCACCCGGAACGGCGTGGTGCGCGGCTCGATCGCCAGCGGCATCGCCACCGCCGACGTCGCCGGCCGGCTCGGCCCCAACGGGTTCGGGGCCGGCACCTGGGTCGCTACCGGCGCCGTCGCATGCCGCGGTCGCTGGCGGGCCGAGCGGCGCGGCTGACGCGTCGCGAAATGGTCCGCATCTTGCCCGAGATCGGGCGGATGCAACGTCCCCTCAGCCGCGATCCCGACGCAATCATGAGGGAATGCTGAACGCCATTCGGACACCCGACGAGGCCGCCCGCATGAAGTCCACGATCCTCGCCACCTTCGCCGTCCTCACGCTGGTCTCGACCGCGCAGGCCCGTCCCCACCGCCACCCGGCGGCTCCGGCCGTGAACCAGGCGGAGGCCGAGAAGGTCCTGGGCCCGCTGCGGCAGGCGGCGACGGAGTGCTTCGCGGAGACCGTGCTGGCCAACCCGAAGGCGACCGCCGAGGCCCGCGCCGGCCATTGGTACGAGGCGGTGGGCATCACGGGATTCCTGTGCCGCCCGGAGGTCGCCGCGATGATCCAGGCCCATGACCGGATCTACGGTGCCAAGACCGGCGAGCGCTACTTCAAGGGCGCCTACGTCAAGCACCTCGACCAGCAGCTCGCCGAGCATCTGCAGCCGATGCTGGCCCACAAGGCGGTCGCCAGCGCCGAGCCGCCGCCCGAGAAGGTCACGGACGGCGACGCCCCGGCCAACTGAGCGGGAACCACGCGGGGCGCTGCGTCTTCTCGGTGGAGGAGACGCGATGCCCTACGAGCTGCATTACTGGCCGATGATCCAGGGGCGCGGCGAGTTCGTCCGCCTGGCCCTTGAAGAGGCCGGCGCCGCCTACGTGGACGTCGCCCGCCAGGACGATGACGACGGCGGCATCGAGCCGATGCTGGACCGCCTCGACGACCCGAAGAACCCGCGGCCGCCCTTCGCGCCGCCATTCCTGCGCGACGGTGCCGTCGTGATCGGCCAGACAGCGGCGATCCTGCTCTATCTCGGCCCCCGCCTCGGCCTCGTCGGCGAATCCGAGCCGGACCGGATCTGGGCGCACCAGCTGCAGCTCACCATCGCGGATGCGGTGGACGAGGCCCACGACACCCACCACCCCCTCGGCGTCGGCCTCTACTACGCGGACCAGAAGCCGGAAGCGCTGCGCAGGGCACAGGGTTTTCGCGACGAACGCATCCCCAAATTTTTTGGGTATTTCGAGCGGGTGCTGAGAGCCAACGGCGGCGAACATCTGGTCGGCTCGACGCTCTCCTATGCCGACCTGTCCCTGTTCCAGCTCGTCGCCGGCCTGCTTTACGCCTTCCCGAGGGCCTCCGCCGCGGCCCTGCGCGAGACGCCCCATGTCGCGCGGCTGCACGAGGCGGTGGCGCAGCGGCCGCGCATCGCCGCTTATCTCGCGAGCGACCGGCGCATCCCGTTCAACGAGGACGGGATCTTCCGCCGGTATCCGGAGCTCGACGGTTAAGCCCGCAATCTATCGGGGCGGGTGGGCGATCAGGATGCCGGCCAGCACGAGCACGATGAGCCCCAGCACCAGCGACAGCAGCCGCCAGAACAGCAGCGGGTCCCGCTCCAGCAGCGAAGCGCGCCGCGTCTCCGTGAAGGCCGGGTTGGGGTGCCGGAGGTCGTGGACGAACTCCGAGAGCGCCTGGTAGCGCCGGGCGGGATTGGGATGGACGGCCTTGCGCAGCGCCCCGTCGACCCAGACCGGCAATAGCGGCCGGACGCCCCGGGCGGAGGCGTAGCGGAGCTTGCGCTGGGCGGCCCGGGTCAGGGCCCGGGGGACCCGATCGCCGTAGGGCAGCCGGCCGGTGAGCATCTGGTAGGCGATGACGCCCACCGAGAAGATGTCGGAGGACGCGGTCGAAGGCTCGCCAAGAAAGCATTCCGGAGCCGTGTACTGCACCGTGCCCAAAATCTCGGCGGCGTCGATCCGCGGATCGCCCTCGACCACCCCGGCCACCTTGGTGGCGCCGAAATCGATGACCTGCACGGTCCCGGCCTTGTCGATCAGGACGTTGTCGGGTCGCAGATCCTGGTGGACCATCTCCCGCCGGTGGAAGGCCTGCACGCCCTTGGCGAGCTGCTCGATCAGCCCGCGCACCGCCTCCAGCTCGGGCGCAGCGTGGTCGCGCATCCACTGCGTCAGGGTCTGGCCCTCGACGTAGCGCATCACCGTGTAGAGGTGGCTGCGGCGGCGGGTCTGCGGATGAGCCTTGAGGACGTGCGGGCTGTCGATCCGCCGGGCGATCCACTCCTCCAGGGCGAAGCGCTTGCGCTGGGCCGGGTCGTCGCGCAGGTCGAGCGACAGGACCTTCAGCGCGACCCGATCCCCCGTCTCCGCGTCGATCGCGAGATAGACCCGGCTGCGTGGTCCGGAATGGAGCGTGCGCAGCAGCCGGTAGCCGTCGAACTCGGCCGGCGGGTCGAGCAGCGGGGCGGGATCCAGCCTCTCGACACCGCCGAGGAGATCCGCCGGCTCGCCCTCGGGCAGGGAGTCGAGCCGCACGATCTGGACGGTCAGGTTGTCCGGGCTGCCGGCCTCGTGCGCGGCCTCTGCGATCGCCCGGGCGGCACCATCGAGATCGTCCCCGGCCGCCGCGATCATCGCGGCCACGTCCCGGGCGCGGACATGCTCGTGGATTCCGTCGGTGGTGAGCACGAAGACGTCGCCGGCCTCGACGCTCACCGCGTGGTAGTCGATCTCGACATGCCCGCCCGCGCCCAGGGCGCGGCCGAGATAGGATTCCGCCGCCGAGACCACGACCCGGTGATCCTCGGTGAGCTGTTCCAGCGACCGGCCGGCGACGCGGCAGATCCGGGCATCGCCGACGTGGAAGAGGTGCGCCGTGCGCGCCTTCAACACCAGCGCGCTGAAGGTGGTGACGTAGCCCTTGTCGGCATCGTGCGGGTTGAGGCCCCGCCGCGTCTGGGCGTAGAGCCAGGAATTCGTCGCCGCGATCACGCGCTGCGCCGAGGATTTCACCGACCACGTATCGGGGGTGGCGTAGTAGTCGCTGAGGAAGCTCTTGACCGCGGTCTCGCTCGCCTGGGCACCGACCGCGCTGCTGCTGATCCCGTCGGCCAGCGCCACCGCGATGCCCTTCAGGCCGAGCGCCGGCTGGGACGGCACCAGGGCGCCGTGGAAATCCTGATTGGCCTCCTTCCGCCCGGCCGCGCTGGCCTGGCCGATCGTGACGGTCAGGTCCGCCTTCACGCGGCCGCCGCCGACGCGTCGCCCCGGCCGCGATAGGACAGGGCCTCGGCCAGATGCAGACGGCGCACCTGCGCCTCGCCGTCGAGGTCGGCGAGCGTGCGCGCCACCCGCAGGGTCCGATGGAAGCCGCGGGCCGAGAGCCGCATGCTCTCCGCCGCCTGGCGGATCAGGGCCGTCCCCTCCGCATCCGGCGATGCGACCTCCTCGATCAGGGTCGCCGGGCAGGTGGCGTTCGTGGTGGCGGCCGGCAAAGCGTGGGCGGCGTAGCGCGTCGTCTGGAGCGTGCGGGCGGCGGCGACCCGGGCCGCGGCCTCGCGGGAGCCCTCGGCCGGCGGCGGCAGGATCAGGTCGGCGGCGGTGACCGCCGGCACCTCGATGCGCAGATCGATCCGGTCCAGCATCGGCCCGGAGATCCGCGCCTGGTACTGCGCCATGCAGCGTTCGTTCAGCCCACGCCGGCAGGCATAGCCCGGCTCGAGCCCCTGGCCGCAGCGGCACGGGTTCATGGCGGCCACGAGCTGGAAGCGGGCCGGATAGGTCACGCGGTGGTTCGCCCGGGCGATCATGACCTCGCCGGTCTCCATCGGTTGGCGCAGGCTGTCGAGCACCTGCGGCGCGAATTCGGGCAGCTCGTCCAGGAACAGCACCCCGCCATGGGCGAGCGACACCTCCCCGGGCCGGGCCCCGAGGCCGCCGCCGACGAGTGCCGCCATGGAGGCGGAATGGTGTGGCTGCCGGAACGGCCGGCGGTTCGAGAGCGCCCCGTCCTTCAGCTCGCCCGCCACCGACTGGATCATCGAGATGTCGAGCAGCTCCCGGGGCGTGAGCGGCGGCAGGATCGAGGGCAGCCGGGCCGCCAGCATCGACTTCCCGGATCCGGGCGGACCGTTCATCAGAAGGTTGTGGCCGCCGGCCGCCGCGATCTCCAAAGCGCGCTTGGCACCCTCCTGGCCCTTGATGTCGGAGAGGTCCGGCAGCGGCCCCGCCAGGCCGGCCACCGAGGGTTCCGGCCGGGCCATGACCTGGCTGCCCTTGAAGTGGTTGGCGAGCTGGATCAGCGAGCGCGGCGCGAGCACGTCGAGGTCGCCCCCGGCCCAGGCCGCCTCGGACCCGGTGGCGGCCGGGCAGATCAGCCCGAGGCCGCGGGCCCCCGCCGCGAGCGCGGCCGGCAGCACGCCGTTCACCGCCGTGATGCTGCCGTCCAGCGCCAGCTCGCCGAGCACGCAATAGCCGCCGAGGGCGTCGGCCGGGATCGCCCCGATCGCCGCCATGACGCCGAGCGCGATCGGCAAGTCGTAATGCGAGCCCTCCTTGGGCAGGTCGGCCGGGGCGAGGTTGACGGTGATGCGCTTGGCCGGCAGCGCCAGCCCGGAGGCGATCAGGGCGCCGCGCACCCGCTCGCGCGATTCGGCCACCGCCTTGTCGGGCAGGCCGACCACGTTGAACACGACATTGCCCGGGATGATCTGGACCTGCACGTCCACGGACCGGGCCTCGATCCCCTCGAACGCCACGGTGGCGACGCGTGTGACCATAGGTCGGCAGTCCTGAGCCCCGGTGTCGGCGTGGCGCGGCGGGCAACCTTAGCTGTGCTGGAAAATCGAAGCGGGCTCAAGAGGATCGCGGTTCTGCGGGAACCCCGGCGCCGTCCCGCTGTTCAAAGCCGGCACACAATCGAGACACGGAGACTTCGATGCGCCTCGCCGCCCCCCTGCTCGCCCTCACCCTGGCCGCCGGCCTCACCTGCGTCGCCCGGGCCGACGAGAAGCTCCCGCCCGACCAGCAGGCCAAGGTCGAGGCCATGCTCCGCCAGGAGGGCTTCACCAAGTGGAAGGAGATCGAGCTCGACGACGGCATGATCGAGGTCGACGACGCGATCGACGCCAACGGCAAGCAGTTCGACCTGAAGCTCGATCCGAAGACCCTGGCTGTGGTCAAGCGCGAGGCCGAGTAGCCGGCGCTTGCGTTCGGCCAAGAGCCCGGCCATATAGCCGGCGGGGGGTTGGCGAGGGACGTTTCACTCGCCAACCGGGTCAGGTCCGGAAGGAAGCAGCCCTAACGAGACCGAGCGGGTCTTCGTCCAGCCTCCCACCTTATTTCCTGGCGCTCGGAAGCCCGACCCGACACGGCATGGACGCTTCGACCGGCACGCCTGACGACGAGCCGGGCCTGCCCGGGTTCGCAAGCCCCGCCAGCGCGGCGACGCCCTACCGGGTGCTCGCGCGGAAATACCGCCCGACCAATTTCGGCGACCTGATCGGCCAGGACGCCATGGTGCGGACCCTGGCCAACGGGTTCTCGGCCAACCGCATTCCCCAGGCCTGGATGCTGACCGGCGTGCGCGGGGTCGGCAAGACCACCACCGCCCGCATCCTCGCCCGCGGCCTCAACTATGCCCGGGCCGGAATCCCCGATACCGGCCCGACCGTGTCGATGCCGGAACTCGGCCTGCATTGCGCGGCGATCATGGAATCCCGGCACATGGACGTGCTGGAGATGGATGCCGCCTCGCATACCGGCATCGACGACGTGCGCGCGATCATCGACGGCATCCGCTACGGGCCGGTCTCCGCGCGCTACAAGGTCTACATCGTGGATGAGGTCCACATGCTCTCCGAGAAGGCGTTCAACGCCTTCCTGAAGACGCTCGAGGAGCCGCCCCCCCACGCGAAGTTCGTGTTCGCCACCACCGAGATCCGCAAGGTTCCGGTGACGATCCTGTCGCGCTGCCAGCGCTTCGACCTGCGCCGGGTCGAGGCGCCGGTCCTGCACGCCCATCTCGCCAAGGTCTGCGCGGCCGAGAAGGTCGAAGCCGAGGACGAGGCCTTGGGCGCCATCGTGCGTGCCGCCGAGGGCTCCGTGCGCGACGCGCTCTCGCTGCTCGACCAGGCCATCGCCCACGGCGCCGGTGCGGTCACGGCCCAAAGCGTGCGCGACATGCTCGGGCTCGCCGACCGGGCCCGGATCCTCGACCTGTTCGAGGCGGTGATGCGCGGCGCCGTGCCGGCGGCCTTCGCCGAGTTACGGGCGCAGTACGATTCCGGCGCCGACCCGTCGGTGGTGCTGTCCGACCTCGCGGCCTTCACCCATCTCGTGACCCGCCTGAAGGTCGTGCCCGAGACCGCCTCCGACCCGACGCTGAGCGAGACCGAGCGGGTCCGCGGCGGCCAGTTCGCGGAAAAACTCTCGATCCGCGCCCTGTCGCGGGCGTGGCAGATCCTGCTGAAGGCGATTCCCGAGGTCCAGGCTGCCCCGCGTCCGCTGGCGGCGGCCGAGATGGCGATCGTCCGCCTCGCCTACGCGGCCGACCTGCCGACCCCCGACGAAGCCCTGCGCCAGCTGAAGGCCGAGGCCGCGGCGGCGCCCGTCGAGGAGGCCCCGGCCACCTCCGGCCGCCCGCCCCTGCCGCCGATCCCCGACCTGCGCGGCGGCGGCCCGAGTGCGGCGGCGTCCGTCGCACCGCGGCCGATGCCGGTCGGCGCGCCCATGGCCTCCGCCGCGGCGGCACCGGTGGCGATGTCGACCCCGGCCCCGATCGCGATGGTCGCCCCGGCGGAGCGGCCGGCCGCACCGCCCGCGCCACGGCTCGCCCGCTTCGAGGACTTGGTCGCGCTCGCGGACGCCAACCGCGACATCCTCCTGAAGACCGCTCTGGAGCGGGACGTCCACCTCGTGCGCTTCGCGGAGGGGCAGATCGAGTTCCGCCTCGCCCAGGGCGGCCGGTCGAGCCTGGCCACCGATATCGCCGCCGCGATCCTGCGCTGGACCGGGCAGCGCTGGGTCGTCTCGGTCTCCAAGGAAGAGGGCGCGCCGACCCTCGATGCCACCGTCAAGGCCGCCACCGAGACCCGCCGCGAGAACGCCGCCGCCGACCCGTTCGTGCGCGAGGTGCTGACGCGCTTCCCCGGTGCCGAGATCGTCGATGTCCGCGAGACCGCGCCGCCGCCGACCGCCGATCCGGCGATCACGGGCGACGGCGACCCGGTGCCGGCGGACGAGGTCCCGGACGACGACTTCTGAGGAGCGGGCACGGCCGCACGTGGCGGCGCGCCGCCATCATCCCCACCTAGACTGATCTTCACGCGACGAGAGAGAGCTGCATGCGCGACCTGATGGGCATCATGAAGCAGGCTCAGGCCATGCAGGAGAAGATGGGCTCCCTGCAGGCCGAGCTCGACGAGATCGAGGTGACCGGCGCCTCCGGCGGCGGCTCCGTGCGCGTCACCATGAGCGCCAAGGGCCAGATGAAGGGCGTCAGCATCGATCCGTCCCTGATGGTCGCCGACGAGCGGGAGATCCTCGAGGACCTGATCGTCGCCGCGTGCAACGATGCCCGCGGCAAGGCCGAGGCGACGATGCAGGAGCGCATGGCCGAGCTGACCAAGGGCTTGCCCCTGCCGCCCGGCATGAAGCTGCCGTTCTAGGGGCGGCCCGGAATACGGGTCTGGAGCCGCGGTTCTCCGGATCTAGCCCCCCCTTGTCCTTCGAGGCCCGATGGCGCGGGCACCTCAGGATGAGGGCGGGGATCGGACAGGTGGGTCCAGCGGCACATGCCACGTCTTCGTCAACGCGGTCGCCGGCTGACGAGGACGATCCCGGCCAGGATGAGCGGGATCGCCAGCGCGAGGATCGGCGGGAAGCGTTCACCCAGCAGTGCCACTGCCAGCCCCTTGCCGGTGATCGCGCCGATCCAGCCGATCTGGCTGAGCCCCACCGGGCCGCTGCGCTTCTGTAAGACGAAGAACAGCGCGTAGGTGGCGGCGATGATTGCCGCCTGCATCGGCAGCAGGCCGGCCGTCGAGGCCGAGGGCACCGCGAGAAGCGGGATTCCGGAGGCAACCGCGTAGGCCCCGATGAGCGCCGTGGCGGTCAGAACCATGATCGGCGCCAACAGGCGCGGCGACGCGTGGTCGGGCCACGCCGCCGAGCGATAGATATTGCCGGCGGCGACGCTGAGCGGCGCCGCGAGGGCGAGCCCGGTCCAGAGCCCTCCCCCGTCGGCCCCCGTCAGGCGCGACACGGCAAACAGCAGCGCGCCCGCGAGCCCGAGCGCCATGCCGGCCAGCCCCTGGACTGAGAGCCGATCCATCCCGAGGGCCAGCGCGAGGCCGTAGGTCAGCAGCGGCGGGAAGGCGAGGCAGAGCGCCACGAAGCCGGCCCCGACATGGGGGATCGCCGCGAAGGACAGGATGTTCGGAAGGGCGAAGCTCAACAGCCCGGCCTGCAGCCCGTAGCGCAGGAGCGCCGGCGACGGTGTCAGCCGTTCGCCCGCCACGGCTGCAAGCATTGCCAGAATCAGCCCCCCGCCGAGCGCCGACCAGAACAGGAAGGCGATCGGAGGCCAGCCCGACCGGCTGGCGAGGCCGGCGACCACGGTCGTGAGGCCGAGCAAGGCTCCGGTCGACAGGAGCAGAAGGTAGGCCGGCGGCGCGGCACGGGGCGTCGCGATCCCAGCCGGTGCATTCATCGTCCCCTCCCGATCCATAGGCGATCCCTGCCGATTGCCATCCAGAATCGGCAGACCTAAAATCTCGCCGCAAAGTATCTTTACGTCAAGATATCGGAGGCTGCGCCGTGGTGGACGGGATGGATCGTGCGGCCCGGGCCGTGGCGCAGTGGCAGCGTGAACGGCCCGATATCGACGCGTTTCCCATGGAGGTTCTGGGCCGCCTCGCCGAGCTGGCGCAGGTCGTCCTGCGCGACCGGCTCAACCCGGTCTTCGCGGAATTCGGCTTGCAGCAGGGTGAGTTCGACGTGCTGGCGACGCTGCGGCGGTCCGGCAGGCCATACGCGCTAACGCCCACTGCCCTGTGCGAGGCCGCGATGATCTCATCGGGCGGGATGACCGCGCGGATCGACCGCCTCGAGAAGGCCGGCTTGATCGAGCGTCAGAAGCACCCGTCGGATCGGCGTGGGACACTGGTCGCGCTGACCCCGAAGGGCTCGGCGCTCATCGATGCCCTGCTTCCGCGCCATATCGAGGCCGAGCGCCAAGTCCTGGCGCCGCTCACCGAGGATGAGCAGCGCATCCTGAACAGGCTTCTCGCGAAGCTGATCGCCGGGCTCGGCTGAGCGCGGGCGGCCGCAGGATGGGCCGCCCGGTCGGTAAGACGCCTACGCGGCGATCGCCTGAGCGGTCGGCCCGGCGGCGCGCACGTCGGAATCGACATGGGCCTCGAAGCGCTTGAAGTTGTCGTCGAACATCTTCACCAGCCGCGCCGCCGTCTCGACGAAGGCGCTCTTGTTGCCCCAGGTCTTGACCGGGGTGAGGATGTCCGCCTCGACGCCCGGCACCGAGACCGGCACCGCGAAGCCGAAATACGGGTCGCGGCGGAACTCGGCCTGGGCGAGCGATCCGTCGAGGGCGCCGGCGAGCAGGCGTCGCGTGACGCGGATCGGCATGCGCTGGCCGGTGCCGACGCCGCCGCCGGTCCAGCCGGTGTTGACCAGCCAGCAATCGACCGCGTGCTTGGCGATCAGGTCGCGCAGCAGGTTGCCATAGACGCTCGGGTGCCTGGGCATGAACGGCGCGCCGAAGCAGGTCGAGAAGGTCGCCTCGGGCCCGGTCAGCCCGCGCTCGGTGCCGGCCACCTTGGCGGTGTAGCCCGAGAGGAAGTGGTACATCGCCTCGGCGCCGGTGAGCTTGGCGATCGGCGGCATAACCCCGAAGGCGTCGCAGGTCAGCATTACGATGTTCTTCGGATGCCCGGCCCGGCCGGTGGCGCTCGCATTGGCGATGAAGTCCAGCGGGTAGGCGCAGCGGGTGTTCTCGGTGAGCGAGGCATCGTCGAAATCCGGCACGCGCGTGACCGGATCGATCACCACGTTCTCCATCACGGTGCCGAAGCGCTCGGTGGTGGCGTAGATCTCGGGCTCGGCGTTGCGCGAGAGGCGGATCGTCTTGGCGTAGCAGCCGCCCTCAAAGTTGAAGATGCCCTCGTCCGACCAGCCGTGCTCGTCGTCGCCGAGCAGCTGGCGCGAGGAATCGTTCGACAGGGTGGTCTTGCCGGTGCCCGACAGGCCGAAGAAGATCGCCGAGCCGCCCTCGGGGTCGAGCGCCGCATTGGCCGAGCAATGCATCGGCATGACGTGCTGGCCGGGCAGGATGTAGTTCAGGTAGGTGAAGACCGACTTCTTCATCTCGCCCGCGTAGGCCGAGCCGCCGATGAGCACGAGCTTCTTGGCGAAATCGATGGCGATCACGGTCTTGGAGCGGCAGCCGTGCCGGGCGGGATCCGCCTGGAAGCTCGGCAGGTCGATGATCGTCAGGTCCGGCACGTAGGTCGCGAGCTCGGATCGGTCCGGCCTGATCAGCAGGTTGCGGATGAACAGCGAGTGCCAGGCGAACTCGGTGAACACCCGGGCCCTGACCCGGTGGGCCGGGTCGGCACCGCCATAAAGGTCCTGGGCGAACAGCTCCTTGCCCTCGGCGTGCTTGAGGAAATCCTGGCGCAGGGTCTCGAACTGCTCCGGCGTGATCGCGCCGTTGTTGTCCCACCAGATCTCGTTCTCGGTGCTGGCATCGCGCACCACGAACTTGTCCTTGGGCGAGCGGCCAGTATGGCTGCCGGTGGTCGCCACGAGGGCGCCGCCGCGGGCGAGCTGGCCTTCCCTGCGGAACAGCGCCTCCTCGTAGAGGCTCGGCGCCTCGAAGTTCCAGCGGACGGCCTTGAGGCCGCGGAAGCCGGCGGCGTCGGCACCGTGGGCCGCGTTGTGGTCACCGATATTGGTCAAGAGCGTATCTCCCGGAGCCCCTGTTCGTGCCGTCGACGCGACATGACCGGACGCCAGCGGTGTCCGGGTTTACCCGGGGGACGTCCGTGCGGTCGTACAGGTCCGCCGCACGCTGGATCTCCGTTCCCCGGTCGCTCGTCCGCCCCATACTGGATAGGCGGCCAAGCGTTGCCGTCTTACCGGGTGTCGCGGGGGGCCCGCAACGTGAACGCAGGCGTTTGACCCCGGTGATGATCGCAGGATGCCGCCGTTGTAACAGTCGGCGGACGGTTGTTCTTCGGCGCGGCGCAGGCTCATCGGCCCGAACGACCGGATCGGGGTGGGCGGAGATGCGCTCTTGCGCACCGCCGGGGGCCGGCTATGCCCTGCCGAACGTTCCGCAGACGCCCATTCAGCAATTCCCCGCCCCAGAGGCACGATGCCCCAAGCCGTCGCCGGCCCCGAAATCGAGCGCCTGATCCAGCTTCTGTCCCGGATGCCGGGGCTGGGACCGCGCTCGGCGCGGCGGGCGGCGCTCCAGCTCATCAAGAAGCGCGAGACGCTGCTCGCCCCGCTGGCCGACGCCATGCGGGTGGCGGCCGAGCGCATCGTGGTCTGCTCCAGTTGCGGCAACGTCGACACCTCGGAGCCGTGCACGATCTGCCGCGACACCGAGCGGGATCCCTCGACCCTGGTGGTCGTCGAGGATGTCTCGGACCTCTGGGCCCTGGAGCGGTCCGGAGCGGTCAAATCGCGCTACCACGTGCTCGGCGGCGTCCTGTCGGCCCTGGACGGCGTGCGGCCCGAGCACCTCAACCTGGCGAGCCTCGTGGAGCGTGCGGCCGATCCGGCGGTGAAGGAGATCATCCTGGCGCTGAACGCCACCGTCGACGGCCAGACCACCGCCCATTACGTCACCGAGTCGATCCGGCACCTCGACCGCAAGGTGACCCGCCTCGCCCACGGCGTCCCGGTCGGCGGCGAGCTCGACTATCTCGACGAAGGCACGCTCACCGCGGCGATCCGCAGCCGCACCACCTTCTGACGGTTTTGCCGGGGCGGTGTCGCGGCGACCTGCAGAAGCGGTATTTGACCGGCCCCGACCCACGCCATATTGCCTCGGAATCCCCGGAGTCCGCGTCTGTGGCGCTCCCCTTGCCGGTTTCCGCCATGACCATCCGTCCGCTCGTCATCCTCCCCGACGCCGTCCTGCGCCGCACCTCGGAGCCGGTCGGACCGATCACGCCCGAGATCCGCACCCTCGTGGCCGACATGTTCGAGACGATGTACGACGCTCCGGGCGTTGGGCTCGCGGCGATCCAGGTCGGCGTCGCCAAGCGGGTCGTGACCATCGACACCTCGAAGGAAGAGGGCGTGCGCGAGCCGCGGGTCTTCATCGATCCCGAGATCGTCTGGTCCTCGGAGGAGAAGCGGGTCTACGACGAGGGCTGCCTGTCGATCCCGGAATATTACGCCGAGGTCGAGCGGCCGGACCGGGTCCGGGTGAAGTTCCGCGACATCGAGGGCCGGGAGCAGGAGATCGAGGCCGACGGCCTTCTGGCGACCTGCATCCAGCACGAGATCGACCATCTGAACGGCGTGCTGTTCATCGACCACATCTCGAAGCTGAAGCGCGACCGGGTGATCAAGCGCTTCACCAAGGCGGCCAAGCGCGACGCGGCCTGACCCCCGATGCGCGTCGTCTTCATGGGCACGCCGGATTTCGCGGTGCCGACACTGGCGCGGCTCGCGCAGGACGGCCATGACATCGCCGCCGTCTATACCCGCGCGCCTGCCAAGGCCGGCCGCGGGATGAGCCTGCGGCCGTCGCCGGTCCACGCGCTGGCCGACAACCTCGGGATCCCGGTCCTGACGCCGGCGAGCCTGCGCAGCCCGGACGCCGTCGAGACCTTCGCCGGGCACCGGGCCGACGTCGCGGTGGTGGTCGCCTACGGGATGCTGCTGCCGCAGGCGATCCTGGATGTGCCCAGGCACGGCTGTCTCAACCTCCACGGGTCGCTGCTGCCGCGCTGGCGGGGTGCCGCGCCGATCCAGCGCGCCGTGATGGCGGGAGACGCCGAGAGCGGCGTCGGCATCATGCGCATGGAGGCCGGGCTCGATACCGGTCCCGTCGCCTTGGAGGGACGCGTCCCGATCGCGCCGGGCATGACCGCCGGCGAATTGCACGATGCGCTGATGCCCCTCGGGGCCGAGCTGATGTCCCAGGCGATCGAGCGCCTTGACCGGGGCGCCCTGACCTTCACGCCGCAGGCCTCCGAGGGCGTCGTCTACGCGCACAAGATCAGCAACGACGAGGCGCGGATCGACTGGTCGCTTCCGGCCGCGGAGGTCGCGAACCGGATCAACGGCCTGTCGCCGTTCCCGGGGGCGTTCTTCGCGGTCGATCTCGGCAAGGGGCCGGAACGGGTGAAGGTCCTGCGCACCGCGGCCGGCGCCGGCACGGGCGCGCCGGGGACGCTCCTCGATGCCGAGGGCCTGGTCGCCTGCGGCACCGGGGCGGTCCGGCTGACGGAGTTGCGCCGGGCCGGCAAGGGCGGCAGCGCCAGCGGCGCCGAGTTCGTGCGCGGCGCGCGCCTCGCGCCCGGCACGCTTCTCGGCTGATGCCCCGCTACAAGCTCGTCATCGAATACGACGGCACGCCGTTCTGCGGCTGGCAGCGTCAGTCCGACGAAGCCACGATCCAGGGCGCGATCGAGGCGGCGGTGACGCGCTTCTCCGGCGAGGATGCCCGGCTGACCTGCGCCGGCCGGACCGATGCCGGCGTGCACGCCATCCACCAGGTGGCCCATCTCGACCTCGCCAAGCACTGGCGGACCGACACCGTCCGCGACGCCATCAACGCCCATCTGCGACCGCAACCCGTCGCCGTGCTCTCCGCCGAGATCGTCCCGCCGAGCTTCGACGCCCGGCACTCGGCGATCCGCCGGCACTACCGCTACCGCATCCTCAACCGCCGCAGCCCCGCGGCCCTGACCCGCGCCCATGTCTGGCACGTGCCCTGGCCGCTCGACCCGGATGCGATGCATGACGCCGCCCAGCGCCTCGTCGGCCTCCACGACTTCTCCGCCTTCCGAGCGGCCGAGTGCCAGGCCAACAGCCCCGTGCGGACGCTGGACCAGCTCGACGTGGCCCGCGCCACCATGGCGCTGCACGAGGAGATCGTGGTGACGACCTGCGCGCGCTCGTTCCTGCACCACCAGGTCCGGGCCATGGTCGGGACGCTGATGCTCGCCGGCTGCGGACGCCTCTCGGGTGACGACGTCGCCGACATCCTGGCCTCGGGCGAGAAGCGCCGGTGCGGGCCGCTGGCGCCGGCCTGTGGGCTGACCTTCGTGGGGGTGGATTACTGAATTCAACGATTTTTCACATCGCCTGACAATCTAACGTTTACCCCGCGCTAAATTCGTGCCTAATTCGCCCCTGAAATCGGCAGATACTGATTTCGAGGGGTTAATAATGGAAATAGCGTCTCAGTTTGCCATTGGCATGACGACCTCGTTTGCTGTTCTGTCGCCGGGAATTTTTATTGCAATTCGAGAGGCAGTAAAACGGCAGCGTCAGGAAATAATAACTGACCTTGCTACAGTATTCGATTCGGGAGAAGAGCATAAGCTCAACTTGATACCGTCATTCGAATTTGTGAAATATAAATATTTTGTAGGTTCAAGGCGCAAAACCGATCCAGAATTCGGGGTCGCCGATGGGAGCCGGAAATCAGGAGGCCCATTCGATCCGCATCGTAAGCGCGAAGATTATTCTACAATATCTTGGCTTATCAGCTCTAGTGCATTCAGCACAGTAGCTGGCATAGGCGTATTTTATATTATATCTTTGCTGATTTATTTGATGTCGCCGCAGTCCACGAACCAAAGTGCGTTTACATGGGCCGACGTCACTTATCCAAAAATCGATAGTCTTGGCATGATTTGGTTGCTAGCAATGTGCGCGGCCTTTGCCGGGAGTTACCTTATGGCACTCCGCAGCCTTTATCGAGCAATTAAAAACTTTGATTTAAGCCCAGGTACGATTGTATCTGAAACGATTAAAGTGTTGATCAGCATTGTACTGGCGCCGGTAATCGCAATTTCTATTCTCATCCTCGGGACAGAAATCGTCCATACCTTTGCCAATGTCGGAGCACCACGTCTCGACTCTTTTGGAACTGCTGCAGTAATAACAGCATGCTTCGTGGCCGGTATCATGCCGGATGTGGCTCTTCGGTTTCTCATTCAGCGCGATCAACTCAAAAATTTCAAGCAAGAAGAGAATGAAATCTTTCAGGCATTTAAAATCACGCCAGTTGAAATTATTGACGGGATCGACAGTGACATTCGCGCGCGGCTCGAGGATCACCATATACATTCAACGCAAAACTTGGCGGCGGCCAATCCGTTGATGCTTTTTGTCGAGACACCCTATGGTGTTTACCAAATCATGGATTGGGTAGCGCAGGCACAACTTTGTTGCTCTGTGGGACGCGACAAGATTATTCGATTGTGGCCTCTTGGCGTGCGTACGTTGTTTGACCTTGAACGTCTTGCAGACAAAAGCGATGCGTCAAACCAAGCTCTTTTACTAGAAGTTGGGCGCATCATTCTTGGCTCGACCTTGATTCCACCTGACGTAAAAGATCCAGCTGCAGCTGCTGCTCTCGTAAAGACCAGCATAGAGTTACGACTTGATGATCCGCATGTCCAACGTTTAAGACAGATCTACATCGCAGTGGGTGACCGTCTTGGTTCGAAGAGTCGTCGATTCCGAGGAAGCAGATATCGGGTTCTGTGCCGCAACCGGACACGGCGCGGATGGTCCTGCAAGGGCTTTCTGTCTCAGCACGCGTGAAGCTGAGGGTCGGCGTTTACCATAATTGATGGGCGTGTTTAGCCCGGCAAGGAAAAGTACGCGTTCAGCACCCGCTCATAAATCGCCGTCAGCCGCTCGATATCGGCCACGGCCACGCATTCATCGACCTGGTGCATGGTCTCGCCCACCAGGCCGAACTCGATCACCGGGCAGGCATCCTTGATGAACCGGGCATCCGAGGTGCCGCCGGTGGTCGACAGCGTCGGCGTCAGGCCGGTCTCGGCCTGGATTGCCCGGGAGACCAGATCCACGAAGGCGTCGGGCTGGGTCAGGAAGGCCGGGGCGTTCGAGGGTTGCAGGTCGAGGGTGAAGCGCACGGCGTTGCCGGCGGCCTGCTCGAGCCGCCGGCGGAGTTCGGCCCCGAGGCTGGCCGCAGTCCAGTCGTCGTTGAACCGGACGTTGAAGGTGGCTCGGGCGGTCGCCGGGATCACGTTGGTGGCGGGGTTGCCGACATCGATCGTCGTGAATTCGAGGTTCGAGGCATCGAAATGCGCGGTGCCGCCATCGAGCGGCTCCGCCACCAGCGCCGAGGCGAGCCGCAGAAGCCCGGGGATCGGATTCTCGGCCTTGTGCGGGTAGGCGACGTGACCCTGCCGCCCGAGCACGGTCAGCTTGCCGGTGAGCGAGCCGCGGCGGCCGATCTTGATCATTTCGCCGAGCCGCCCCGGATTGGTCGGCTCGCCCAGCAGGCAATGGTCGAAGCGCTCGCCCCGGGCGCGGGCCCAGTCGAGCAGCTTGACCGTCCCGTTGACCGCCGGCCCCTCCTCGTCGCCGGTGATCAGGAAGGCGATCGAGCCCGGGAACGTGCCGCCCCGTCGCGCGATGAAGGCCAGGGTCGCGGCCAGCATGCAGGCGACGCCGCCCTTCATGTCGGCGGCACCGCGCCCGTAGAGCAGACCATCCGCCACCGTGGCGTCGAACGGGCCGTGGCGCCAGGCGCCGTCGCCTTCCGGCACGACATCGGTGTGCCCGGCGAAGACGAGGCACGGCCCGCGATCACCGATCCGCGCGTAGAGGTTCGGGGTGTCGGGATAGCCCGGCTCGGAGAAGACCGGCCGCTCCACCGAGAAGCCCGCCCCGCTCAGCGCCTGCGCCACCACATCGAGGGCGCCGCGATCCTCCGGTGTCACCGAGGGGCAGCGGATCAGCGCTTGGGCGAGCGACAGAGCGGAATGATCGGCCGGCATGGGGCGTGTCCCGAGGTGGAGAGGCTGGCTGTGCCCCTTACACCAAGTCGCGCGGATCCGGGCTGCCTCGCGTACCGCGTCCGATCATCCGCGGCCCGACGAGGAGCGGAACCGGGTCACCGCCGGGCGGGCTCTAAGTATCCCGAACGTGGATCGCATCCGGTCAGCCAAAGTTTGCCGGATTGCCGGCCTGTCACACGAGTGCGTGAAGTCAGTCCTGATCGGCGGCACGGTCAGACTTTGTCAGTCCTGTGGTCCGTATGCTGCGCGCAATCAATCAGCGCGCAAAGGGATGGATCGGATGGGAAGCAGGGCGGGTGGCGTCCCGGTCGATGCGACGGTCAACAGGCGCGACGGCGAGCGACGGGACGTGCTGATCCCGGCGACGATCCAGTATCCCGACGGCGATTCGGTCCCCTGCATTGTGCGGGACATGTCGCCGACCGGCGCGATGCTCTCGGTCTCGCGCCGGCATCGCTTGCCGCTGACCTTCACCCTTGCGGTGCCCGGTCATGACAGGAGCTATCCGGTCCGGCGGGTCTGGCAGCGGGCCGATGCCGCCGCGATCGTGCTCGATCTGCCGGTCGGCGACGCCTGATTTCCGGCGTCTCCCGCCACGGCACCGGGCCGCGGCGGGAGGCGAGCGGCCTATTTCGTCACGATCACCTGCACGTCGCCGTGGCGGCGCAGCACCGACACGGTGACGTCGTCGTCGTAGCGCTGGAACCGGATATCCAGGCGCGAGGCTCCCAGCTTGACGTTGTAGAGCGTCACGCCGTCGAGGAAGCCCGGCAGGATCGGGTTCTTCAGCCGGACGCTGTTGCGGTCGTGGTCGAGCTCCAGGCCCAGGCAGGCGGCCAGGAACGCGAACGGCGCCGCCGCCGCCCAGGCCTGCGGGCTACAGGCGACCGGGTAGGCCACGGGGCCGCGCTGGCGCCGGCGCATGAAGCCGCAGAACAGCTCCGGCAGGCGCTTCTGGTCCTGGTAGAGCGCGGTGTCGAACATCCCCTGGAAGATGCGCGCGGCCTCGTGCTTGCGGTCGTAGCGGGCGAGCCCCATCGCGATCAGGGCGTTGTCGTGCGGCCAGATCGAGCCGTTGTGGTAGGACATCGGGTTGTAGCGGGCCTCGCCCTTGGCGATGGTCCGCACGCCCCAGCCGTTGAAGCCGTCCTTGCACAGCAGGGTCTCGGCGACCCGGGCCGCCCGCTCCGGCTTGGCGATGCCAGTGAACAGCGCGTGCCCGGCATTCGACGAGCGCACCGCGCATTGCTTCTTGGCGCCGTCGAGGGCCAGCGCGTAGGTGCCGATCTCCTCGTTCCAGAAGGCCGCATCGAACCGCTCGCGCAGGGCGGCCGCCTCGTGCGAGAGGCGCTCGGCCATCGGGTCGTGTCCGAGGAGCGCCGCGAGCTTGGCCATGCCGTTCTTGGCGGCATAGACGTAGCCCTGGACCTCGCACAGGGCGATCGGGCCCTTGGCCAGCTGTCCGTCGGTGTGGAAGATCGAATCGTGGCTGTCCTTCCAGCCCTGGTTCTCGAGGCCCTTGTCGGTGTCGCGGGCGTATTCAACGAAGCCGTCGCCGTCCCGGTCGCCGTAGCGGTCCATCCATTCCAGCGCGAGTTCGAGCGACGGCCAGATCGCCCGGATGGTCTCCAGGTCGCCCGTCACCGCGTAATATTCCCAGGCCAGCATCACGAAGAGCGGCGTGCCGTCGATGGTGCCGTAATAGTGGCGGAACGGCACCTCGCCGAGCATCGCCATCTCGCCCCGGCGGGTCTCGTGCAGCACCTTGCCGGGCTGGGCATCGGCCGCGGGATCGACCGCCTTGGCCTGGGTGGCGGCGAGGTAGCGCAGGACGCCGCGGCCGAATTTCGGATCGATCCACAGCGCCATCAGGGCCGTGATGATGCCGTCGCGGCCGAACACCGTCGAGTACCAGGGGATACCGGCGAACGGGTAGATCCCCTCCGGGGTCCGGCTCGCGAGCATGTAGAGGTCGGCGGTGGCCCTGCACAGGCCCTCGTTGAACTGGTCGTTCGACGAGATGATCGTGGTGATCCCGGCGGTCAGCTCGCGCAGGTCCCGGCGCGAATCGCGGTAGGCCCGGGCGAAGATCGTCCCCTCGCTCAGATCCTTCGGCTCACGCCGGGCGCCCCCGACATTGGCCGCCAGGGTCAGCTTCGCGGCCGCATCCTCGCCGACCATCTCGCCGCTCGGCGGCTTGGTGAAGGCCCGATGCGCTTCGAAGGTCACGCGAATGAACAGGGAGGCGCGGCCCTCCGGCGGCAGGGAGACGTCGAAGGCGACGCGGCCCGGCTCGATCAGATCCGGCTTGGGGCCGAAGTGCAACGAGGTCGTGCGCACGATCTCGTCGAGCCCGACATAGCGGAACTGCACCTCCCGGTCGCTCGCCACCAGGACGCCGCGCTTGCCGCGCTCCTTGCGGTCGGTGCCGCGCACCTCGAACAGGTCGCGGTAATCCGCGTCGAAGGTGACGGCGATGCGCAGGCGGCGGTGCTTGGAATCGAACGAGCGCAGGCCGATCCGGTCGTAGCAGGCGCCCCGGAACAGGAACTTGGTGCGCTCGATCGCGATCGTCTCGCGCGGGATCGAGGTCTCGTCATGGGCGTCGAGGCGGATGTCGGGCGTGGTCATGTCGACGCTGAGCGCGCCGTTGTCGTCCTGCATCACCGAGGACAGCATCAGCGGGCGCTGGCCCTCCACGGTCAGTTCGAGCCGGGAGAGATAGCGGGTATCCTGGAAATACAGGCCCTCCGGCCCGGGCTGGACACCGATATCGCCGTAGGAATCCAGAACCCCGAACGCCTCCCCGAACTTCAGCGCCCGCAGGGGCCGCTCGACCAGGGAGGTATGGGCCTCGATGTGGTAGGTCGGCAGCACATCATCGGCGTCCTGGAAGCCGGGCGCCACCGTGACGGTGCTGGCCTGTGTCCGGGCGGCCGCATTGTGGGCCGCCGTATTCTCCGCCGCCATGCAGAACGTCTCCGAGTGCGTGTGAGGGGTACGAATCGAGAGGGCCGCCGCATCGGCTCTGATGCGGCGGCCCTCGTGACCATTCGGATGAGGCGCCTTTACGACGCTAGGCCGGGCCGGCCGTCTCTCGCAAGCCCGATGCCGGGGCTCAGGCCGGCATCGCCGCGACCGAGATCGCCGGCCGCGCAGAGCCATTCACGTCGCCGTAATGCGGCGTAAAGCCGGATTTCGACAGCTGGATCACGTCGGCGCCGCGGGAGAGCAGCTCCTCGTACGCGGCGACGTATTTCTTGACCATGCACTCGGCGGTGAACTGACCCTCGAAGTGGCGGCGCACGCCCTCGCGGCTCATGGTCTTCACCTTGGCCACGGCCTCGACCGCGTCGTCCATGGTCTGGCAGAGCACGCCGCTCACGCCGTCCTTGATCACCTCCGGCACCGAGCCGTTCCGGAAGGCGATCACCGGCGTACCGGCCGACATCGCCTCGATCATGACCAGGCCGAAGGGCTCCGGCCAGTCGATCGGGAAAGCGAGCGCCAGGGCGTTGCCCAGGAAGGCCTTCTTCTGCTCCTCGTTGATCTCGCCGATATACTCGACCAGCGGGTGATGGGTCATCGGCTCGATGACCTCATCCCAGTAATCCTGGTCAGCCTTGTCGACCTTCGCGGCGATCTTCAGCGGCGTGCCGGACCGGATCGCCATCTCGATGGCGCGATCGGGACGCTTCTCGGGAGAGATGCGGCCGAGGAACGCCAGGTAGCCGCCCTTGGCCTCCGGCGAGTACGGGCAGTTCTGCGACGGCAGGCCGTGATGGATCGTCGCCAGCCAGTTGACGTTCGGCGGCATCGGCTCGCGCTGGTTGTCGGAGATCGAGACCAGCGGCATGCCCGTGAAGGTGCGGTAGACGGGCATGAAGTCCGGCACGTCGAGCCGACCGTGCATCGTGGTGATGCACTTGTGGTTCAGATCCTCGAACATCGGATACTGAAGCAGGTCGATGTGGAAGTGCAGGATGTCGAACTCGTGGGCCCGACGGTGCACCTGATGCAGCATGGCCAGGTGGCTGGCCGTGTGATCGCGGTAGCCGAGCAGCCGCAGCCCCTCCGGCGTGCAGGCCGCGAGCTTGGCGGACGTCTCCGAATCGCCGCTGGCGAACAGGGTGACGTCGTGGCCCTGGCGGACCAGTTCCTCGGTGATCCAGCTGACGACGCGCTCGGTGCCGCCGTAGAACTTCGGAGGGACGGCCTCCGACAACGGAGCGATCTGGGCAATGCGCACGAAGTGTCTCCTGGTTGGCCGTATTTGACGGGGGGTCTAACCCTGCCGGCCTGAGCGGGACATGAATGAAACCGACGGCCAAGGTTATGGTTCCTCCGCCGAGGGGTTGTCGCGACCAGTTTTGTGCGGCGCGGGAGCTGTCCCCGCATTCCCCGATGCGAGCGGCCTCACGCCTTGGTAGACGCGGTGGCGGGCGGGTTGCACCCGTCCGGCACGGAAGCCGTTGCCGTGGCTGCGTGTTTCTGTCATAAGCCGGCCCGCGTCGAACCGCCCGGCCGATAGGGCTGCCGTGGCGGCTCGTGCTGCTCCACCAGAAGCATCATCGCGCACACCTCATCCGACCCTCGCGGGGCGGCCAGAGGGATTTTCGCGCAACGGAGAGCCAAATGCCCAAGCTGAAGACCAAATCAGGCGCCAAGAAGCGCTTCAAGATCACCGGCACCGGCAAGGTGATGTACGCCCAGGCCGGCAAGCGCCACGGGATGATCAAGCGGACGACCAAGCAGATCCGCAACCTGCGCGGCACCACGACCCTGTTCGAGGGCGATGCCGCCAACGTGAAGAAGTACTTCCTGCCGAACGCGCGGTAAGCCTTCGACACCCGTTGCCACTGTCTTTCGTCGAACCCAGGAGATAACCGATGGCCCGCGTCAAGCGCGGCGTGACCAGTCACGCGAAGCACAAAAAAGTTCTGAAGGCCGCCAAGGGCTATTACGGCCGGCGCAAGAATACGATCCGCATCGCCAAGCAGGCGGTCGAGAAGGGCATGCAGTATGCCTATCGCGACCGCAAGAATAAGAAGCGCACCTTCCGCGCGCTCTGGATCCAGCGTCTCAACGCGGCGGTGCGCGAGCACGGCCTGACCTATTCGCGCTTCATCAACGGTCTTGCCAAGTCCGGCATCGTCGTCGACCGCAAGGCACTGTCGGAGTTGGCGATCCACGAGCCGGCGAGCTTTGCCGCCGTGGTCGAGAAGGCCAAGGCCGCCCTCCCCGAGACCACCGCCAAGGCCGCCTGACCTCAGGCCCGCGGCGAGACACAGGAAGGCGCGGCTCTCCCCCGAGAGTCGCGCCTTCGTCGTTCTCGGGGGCCGTTACGCCCCACGCGCGCTTGCACGCGGACGAACAACGCGCGAGAGCACGCCGCAACGACGGCTCCGACACCCCTGCTCGAAGACAGCGATGACCGATCTCGACACCCTCGAACGCGATCTCCTGGCCCAGGTGACGGCGGCGTCCGACGAAGCCGCCCTCGACGCGGTGCGCGTGGCCGCGCTGGGCAAGAAGGGCAGCGTCTCGGACCTGCTCAAGACGCTGGGCGCCATGACGCCCGAGGAGCGCAAGGAGCGCGGCCCCCTGATCAACGGCCTGCGCGACCGGATCCAGGGCGCCGTCACGGAGCGCAAGACCGCCCTGGTCGAGGCCGCCCTCGAGGCCCGGCTCGCCTCCGAGCGGGTCGACGTCACGCTGCCCCTGCGCGAGGCCCCGGAGGTGCGCGGCCGGATCCACCCGATCACCCAGGTGATCGACGAGATCACCGCGATTTTCGCCGATATGGGCTTCGCCGTCGCCGAGGGCCCGGATATCGAGACGGACGAGCTGAACTTCACCGCGCTGAACTTCCCGCCCGGCCATCCGGCCCGGGAGATGCACGACACGTTCTTCCTGGCGCCGGACCATGCCGGGACGCGCAAGGTGCTGCGCACCCACACGTCGCCCGTCCAGATCCGCACGATGCGCTCGCAGACGCCGCCGATCCGGGTGATCATCCCGGGCCGGACCTACCGGCACGATTCGGACCAGACCCACACGCCGATGTTCCATCAGGTCGAGGGGCTGGTGATCGACACGGCGGCCAACATCGCCAACCTGAAATGGGTGCTGGAAGAGTTCTGCAAGGCCTTCTTCGAGGTCGACGGCGTGAAGATGCGCTTCCGCCCCTCGTTCTTCCCCTTCACCGAGCCGTCGGCCGAGGTCGACATCCAGTGCTCGCGCAAGGGCGGCGAGATCCGCTTCGGCGAGGGCACCGACTGGCTGGAGATCCTGGGCTGCGGGATGGTGCATCCGAACGTGCTGCGCAATTGCGGGCTCGATCCGGACGCGGTGCAGGGCTTCGCCTTCGGGGTCGGCATCGACCGGATCGCCATGCTTAAATACGGCATGCCGGACCTGCGCCCGTTCTTCGAGGCGGATGTCCGCTGGCTCGACCATTACGGCTTCCGGCCGCTGGACGTGCCGAGCCTGATCGGCGGTTTGACGGGGTAAGGCGCGAGCGGGAGGCGGCCACGATGACCGAGGGCGAAATCCGCACGATTGCCAACGAGATCCTGTCTCGGACGCTGGGAAGTTCCGGCTATGAGCGGGTCGAGGTGCAGCCCGGCTTCGATCATGCCGGTGAACCCTCATGGTTCCTCAAGGCGGTGTTCAAGCCAGGATCTGGTGTCACCGACGGCAGGCGTCTGAACGGCGCCAATGCCGATCTGCGGATGAAATTGTTGGAGCGCGGTGAGGACCGCTTCCCCTACCTGAACGTCGAATATCCCGACGACGAGGTGCTGGCCGACGACGAGGAGCTTGAGAAGCCGTAATGTCGCGTCTCGGCAATCCCCTCGTCTACGATCTTCTCGACGTGGCAGAGAGCTTGGCGCGCCAGAGCGGCCGGATGAACTTGCGTAAGGCTTCGATGCGGCGGGCGGTGAGCAGCGCCTATTATGCGGTGTTCCACGCCTTCTGTTTTGTCTGCGCGAGCGTCATCGTCGGCTGGAAGCGGAGCGCCGAACTAGAATCCGTCTACCGCATGCTCGACCACGGCCAAATCAGGAAGCGTCTGACATCCCCGGAAGCCGCGCAGATCGCGCCAGACGTGGCCAGGATCGGTGCCACCTTCACGGTTCTTCAGGAGCGTCGGCATCTGGCCGATTACAGCTCGCCGGCTCTCCCAGTGAGCCGGAACGAAACCCTTGCGATCCTGGCTCGCGCCCACGAGGCCGTGGAGGCTCTCGAATCCCTTGGCGACGACCAGCGGCGCAAGCTGGCCGTCCTCCTCATAACGAAAGCGCGGCTGTCCTGAGCCGCAAGGTTCCGATCGATGAAATTCACCCTCTCCTGGCTCAAGGAACACCTCGACACCGAGGCTTCCCTCGACACGATCGCCGAAACGCTGACGCGGATCGGCCTCGAAGTCGAAGGCGTCGAGGACAAGGCGGCCGCCCTCAAGCCCTACGTGGTCGCCCGGATCCTGACCGCCGAGCAGCACCCCAACGCCGACCGGCTCCGGGTCTGCACCGTCGAGACCGGCGCGGGCGCGCCCGTGCAGGTGGTCTGCGGTGCGCCGAACGCCCGCGCTGGCCTCGTGACGGTGTTCGCGCCGCCCGGCACCTACGTGCCCGGCAAGGGGATCACGCTCTCGGTCGGCACGATCCGCGGGGTCGAGAGCCACGGCATGCTGTGCTCGGGTTCCGAGCTCGGCCTCGGCGAGGACCATGACGGCATCCTCGAGCTGCCGGCCGAGGCGCCTTTGGGCCAGAGCTACGCGCTCTATGCCGGCCTCGACGACCCGGTCATCGAGATCAACCTGACGCCGAACCGCCCGGACTGCACCTCGGTGCACGGCATCGCCCGCGACCTCGCGGCGGCCGGGATCGGCACGCTCAAGCATGCGACGCTTCCGGGCGTGCGGGGCGAAGGCCCCTGCCCGGTCGAGATCGACCTCAGCTTCGCGCCGGAGGACCGGCAGCTCTGCCCGCTCTTCGCCCTGCGGCTGGTGCGCGGCGTGAAGAACGGTCCGTCGCCCGCCTGGATGCAGGCCCGGCTGCGGGCGATCGGGCTTCGCCCGATCAACGCCCTGGTGGACATCACCAACTACGTCACCTTCGACCGGGGCCGGCCCCTGCACGTGTTCGACGCGGCGAAGGTCTCGGGCAAGCTGACGGTGCGGCGCGCGCGGGACGGCGAGAGCCTCGTCGCACTGGACGGGCGCACCCACACCCTCACCGACGACACGGTGGTGATCGCCGATCAGGCCGGCGTCGAATCGATTGCCGGCATCATGGGCGGCCAGGCTTCCGGCTGCGACGAGAGCACCACGGATGTGCTGATCGAATCGGCCCTGTGGGACCCGGCCAACATCGCCCAGTCCGGCCGGCGCCTCGGCATCATCACCGATGCGCGCTACCGGTTCGAGCGCGGGGTCGATCCGGCCTTCACGCTGCCGGGCCTGGACCTGGCGACGCGCCTGGTGATGGATCTCTGCGGCGGTACGCCGTCCGAGGCGACAATCGCCGGCGAGCCGCCGGAATCGGAGCGGATCATCGACTTCCCGTGGACCGAGGTGCGGCGCCTGGCCGGCATCGAGCTGCCGCGGATCGAGATCAAGCTGATCCTGGAGACGCTCGGCTTCCACATCTCCGGCACCGGCGACCGGGTGAAGGTCCTGACGCCGTCCTGGCGGCCGGACGTGGAAGGCAAGGCCGACCTCGTCGAGGAGGTCATCCGCATCGCCGGTCTCGACCGGGTCGAGCCGAAGCCCCTGCCGCGGCTCGCCGGGATCGGCCGGCCGCTGCTCACCGTGATGCAGAAGCGCACCCGCACCGCCAAGCGCGCCCTGGCGAGCCGCGGCCTGATGGAGGCGGTGACCTGGTCGTTCGTCCCGCATGCCGATGCCGAGTTGTTCGGCGGCGGCGGCGCCGATCTGGTGCTGGCCAACCCGATCGCCTCTGAACTGTCCGACATGCGCCCGAGCCTCGTGCCGGGGCTCCTGCGGGCGGCGCAGCGCAACGCCGATCGCGGCTATCCGGACGCGGCCCTGTTCGAGGTGGGCCAGTGCTTCGCCACGGACCAGCCGGAGGGCCAGAGCATCCGCGCCGCCGCGGTGCGGCGGGGCAGCGCCACCCTGGCGGGCGCTGGACGCCACTGGGACGGATCGGCCAAGACCGTGGATGTCTTCGACGCCAAGGCCGATGCGCTGGCGCTGCTGGGCAGCCTCGGCGTGCCGACCGGCGGCCTGCAGGTGACCGCGGGCGGCCCGTCCTGGCTCCATCCGGGCCGTTCGGGGACGCTGCGCTTCGGCCCGAGATCCGAGATCGGCTGGTTCGGCGAGGTCCATCCGCGGACGCTCCAGGCCCTCGACCTGAAGGGCAGCCTGGTGGCGTTCGAGATCGTGCTCGACGCGCTGCCGCTGCCCAAGCACAAGCCGACCAAGGCCAAGCCCGCCCTGGCCCTCTCGGAGTTCCAGCCCCTGTCCCGGGACTTCGCCTTCGTGGTCGGGCGGGACGTGCCGGCGGGCGACATCGTCAAGGCGGCCCAGGGGGCGGAGCGCAAGCTCGTCGCCGGCGTCGAGGTGTTCGACCTCTACGAGGGGACTGGCGTGCCGGAAGGTTCGAAATCGGTGGCGATCGCGGTCCGCCTGCAGCCGGTGGAGCGCACCCTGACCGATGCCGAGATCGAGGCGGTGAGCGCCAGGATCGTGGCCGAGGTTTCCCGCCGGACCGGCGCGACCCTGCGGGCCTGAGGAGGACGGCATGAGCCGAATCGCAGCGCTGATCGAAGACCTGGCGGCCTCCGAGTACCGGCCGACCAAGGCCCTGCGCGAGGCGCTGGCGCATCCGGCCGAGATCGCCGAGGCGACCCTGCCGCTGCTGGAGGCCGCCGCCGAGGGTCGCGAACTCGCGCCGGAGCAGGAGAACCTCCTGTTCTGGGGCCTGCACGTGATGGCGCATGCCCGGGACACCCGTGCCCTGGCGCCGCTCCTCAAGCTGCTCCGGCAGGACGAGGAGACGCTCGACGCGGTTCTGGGCGATGCCGTGACCGCGACCCTGTCCAAGGTCATGTCCAGCCTGTTCGACGGCGATCACCAGCCCCTGTTCCGGCTGATCCTCGACAGCACCGTCGACGATCTCACTCGCATGGCGCTGCTGTCGGCCTGCACGTTCCTGACGCTGGAAGGCCGCATCGAACGGGACGCGATGCACGCGTTGCTGGTCCGGTTCGACGACGCGAAGGCGGCCGTCGAGGAGGGGCCCGCCTGGGTCGGCTGGGAGGAGGCGATCGCGCATCTCGGCTTCCGCGATCTCGCGCCCCGCGCCGCGGCGGCCCGGGCCGACGGGCGGATTACGGACGAGATCAGCGACGCGGCCTGGTTCAAGGAGGCTCTGCGCAAGGCCGAGACCAAGCCCGAGGACCGGGACCGCCTCGGCCCCTACCAGTACGGCTATCTCGACGATCCGGTCGAAGCCCTCGACTGGACCGCGGAGGGCGCGGGCGAGCCGCAGCGCAACCCGCTCAAGGATGTCGGGCGCAACGATCCCTGCCCCTGCGGCTCGGGCAAGAAGTTCAAGAAATGCTGCCTCGGCAAGCTCGAGGCCGAAGGGCCGTGGATGCCGCCGGGCACCCTACTCGGCTGAGGCGCCGTTGAGCGGGTTGTCCGGATCCCAGCCGTAGCTCAGCGTCTCGAACCGCATCGACCGGGCATCGACCATGAGCAGGCGGCCGACCAGCGGCTCGCCGAACTCCGCCACGGCGCGGATCACCTCCATGGCCATCAGCGAGCCCATCACGCCGGCCAGCGCCCCGAGCACGCCGGCCTCGGCGCAGGCGGGGACGCTGCCCGGCGGCGGCGGATTCGGGAACAGGCAGCGGTAGGTCGGGTTCGGCGCGCCGCCGGGGCCGGTCTCGTGCGCCCGGATGGTGGTGAGCGTGCCGTCGAACCGGCCGAGTGCGGCCGTCACCAACGGGCGGCGCGCGTGGAAACAGGCGTCCGAGACCGCATAGCGGGTGGCGAAATTGTCCGAGCCGTCCGCGACGAGGTCGTAGCCCGCGATCAGATCGACGGCGTTGTCCGGCGTAATGCGGAACGGGTGCGGGACCACCATCACGTGGGGGTTGAGCCGCGCCACCGCGTCGGCCGCGCTCTCGACCTTCGGCCGGCCGAGATCCGGCGTGCCGTGGATCACCTGCCGCTGGAGATTGGAGAGCGAGACGGTGTCGTCGTCGACGATGCCGATCGTGCCGATCCCGGCCGCGGCGAGGTACTGGATCAGCGGGGCGCCGAGCCCCCCGGCTCCGATGACCAGCACACGGGCCGCCTTGAGGCGCGCCTGACCGGGTCCGCCGACCTCGGCCAGGACGAGGTGGCGGGCGTAGCGTTCGATCTCTTCGGGAGCCAGGGCCATCGCGAGGAGATAGTCGCCCACGTCCCCGGACGGAAGCACCACAGACGCGAACGCCGCCCCGATCAGGAGGCGGCGTAAACAGCAATTGGCGAACGGATCAGCGCGGCGCCAGGATCATGATCATCTGGCGGCCTTCGAGCATCGGCTCGCTTTCCACCTTGGCGATCTCGGCCGTCTCGTTCTTCACGCGCTCCAGGAGGCGCAGACCGATATCCTGGTGAGCCATCTCACGACCGCGGAAGCGCAGGGTCACCTTGACCTTGTCGCCCTCCTCGAAGAAGCGGTGAACCGACTTCATCTTGGTGTCGTAATCGTGCTTGTCGATGCCGGGGCGGAGCTTGATCTCCTTGACCTCGACGGTCTTCTGCCGCTTGCGCGCCTCGTTCTGCTTCTTCTGCTCGTTGAAGCGGAAGCGCCCGTAATCGAGCAGCTTGCAGACGGGAGGCACCGAGTTCGGCGCGATCTCCACGAGATCGAGGCCGGCCTCTTCAGCGAGGGTCAGCGCGTCGAAGAAGGGGACGACGCCGCGGTTCTGCCCGGTATCGTCGATCAGCTGCACTTCTCGCACCCCGCGAATGTCGCGGTTGGCGCGCGGCCCGTCCTTCTGCGGGGCCGGCATGGCTCTCATCGGTCTACGAATGGCTTCGATCTCCTGCTGCAACGACGAAACGGCGGACCGGATGACCCGTTCCAAGGATCTCCTGACCGCCAGCCGCTCCGGTCCCTTCCGGACATACTACGTTGGCGGAAGCCCGCCCAGAGTCAACGGGTTGCCGGCGCGGCCGGTGAAATAATCGACAGGCTGTCGAACGGCCGGTCTCTTGCCGATCGCCGCGCTGTCTTCGGCCTGCCCGTTCCTCAGGAGCGGCGGCCGAGCAATTCGGCGTAGACGGCGAGCGTGTCGCCGGCCATCCGCTCCAGCGAGAAATTCGCCTCGACATGGGCGCGGCCGCGGCGGACCAGCGCATCACGGGCGCTGGCGCCCAGCGACAGGGCCTCGGTCAGGGCCGCGGCGAACGCAGCCGCGTCGCCGGGCGGAACGCGCCAGCCGGTCCGCTGGCTGGCCGAGACGTCGGGCGGTGCCAGCACGGTCTCGGGGACGGCGCCGAGATCGGAGACGACCACGGGCGTGCCCAGAGCCTGGGCTTCCACGGCCGAGCGGCCGAACGCCTCGGGCTCGACGGACGGCACGGCGACAACGGACGCCGCCCGAAACGCGGCCGGCATGTCGGTGCAATGACCGACCCGGCGGACGATGCCGCCGAGGCCGCGTGCGGCGATCAGCGCGTCGAGCTCGCGCTCGTAGGCGGCCCGACCCTGGGGGTCGCCGGCGAGCACCACGGCGAGATCCAGGACGCCCCGGTCGCGCATCTGCGCGGCGGCGTCGATCAGCACCCGGTGCCCCTTCCAGGCGGTGAGCCTTGCGGCGAGCAGGATCACCCGCTCATGCGGCGCCACGTTCCAGGCCCGGCGCAGGGCCTCGACCCGTCCGGCCCCAACCGCCACCGGATTGAACACGGCGAGGTCCGTGCCGCGATGGATCACCCGCACCCGGTCGCCAGCCTGCTCGGCATGCAGCCGATGGATCAGGTCGGCGGTGTAGCGTGAGTTGGCGATCACCACGTCGCCGCGGGCCATCACCGAATTGTACAGTACCTTGACGCCGGTGCGGCCGGAATAGCTGCCGTGATAGGTGGTCACGAACGGCAGGCCGAGCCGGCGCGCCGCGCCGAGCGCCACCCAGGCCGGGGCCCGCGACCGGGCATGGACGATCTGCACGCCTTCGCGCCGGCACAGGGCCATCAGCCGCACGACGTTGATCGCCATGCTGGCCGGGTTCTTCGAGGCAGCCGGGAATCGCAGCCAGTGCCCGCCCTTGGCCTGCAGCTCACCGATGAGGCGCCCGCCCTCGGTGGCGACCAAGGCCTTGGCGCCGACCGTCGCGAGGGCGGCGGCCACGTCGACCGTGGTCCGCTCGGCGCCGCCGGCATCGAGCTCCGGGATGATCTGCAGCACGCGGGCGCCCGCGAGAACATCGATTTCGGCGGGGAAGCCCGACAGGCTGCGCGTCACGTCACCCATCCGCGCTCGGTCGACGTGGAGACGCAAGCCCCCCGCCGGCATCTGCAACATGCTCGTACCCATTGCCCCAGCATCGCGGTCGCGCTTTACGGTCTGGTAAACGGAGGTTGAAGCCGACCCGGTCAGGGAAGGACTTGTTCAAGCTCGACATAGGCCTACGGGAGGCATCGATGACCGATACAGGGCCGGATTTCATCACCGTCGGCGCGGGAGCGGCCGAACGGCGCATCGCCGTCAGGGCGCGCGAGGGGGCGGGTCCGCCCGTGGTCTGGCTGGGGGGATTTCGCTCGGACATGACCGCCACCAAGGCCGCGGCCCTGGACGCGTGGGCGTCGGAGCAGAACCGGGCCCTGGTGCGGTTCGACTATGCCGGCCACGGCGCATCGAGTGGGGATTTCACCGCCTGCACCATCTCGTCCTGGCTTGAGGACGCAAAGGCTGTCCTGGCGGCCTACGTCAAGGAGCCGCCGATTCTGGTCGGATCGTCGATGGGGGGCTGGATCGCCTGCCTGGCCGCACGGGACCGGATGGCGAGCGGCCAGAGGAATGCGGGGCTGGTCCTGATCGCGCCGGCGCTCGACTTCACGGAAGACCTGATCTGGGCGCAGCTGGACGAGGCTGGGCGCGCCGCGCTGATGCAATCCGGAATCCTCCGGCGGCCGAGTGACTACGCACCCGAACCCGACCCCATCACCTACGCGCTGATCGAGGACGGTCGCCGCAACCGGCTGCTCGAGCGGCCTTTCGATCCGGGCTGCCCGGTTCACATTCTGCAGGGTATGCGCGACCTGGACGTCCCGTACCCGCACGCGCTCAAGACCGTTTGGCGGCTTCCGGCCGAGGGCACGGTGCTCACCTTGATCGCCGATGGCGACCACCGCCTGTCACGGCCGCAGGATATCGCGCGGCTCGTGGCGGCGGTGGCCGGAATCGGCTGACCGGGATCAATGCAGGCTGACGGCGTGGAGATCCTGGGCGACCGCGTTGGCCAGCACCACGTCCCGTGAATCCGCCAGCATGATCGGCTCACCGCTCGCCGACAACAGGGCGAACAGGTCGAGACCCGGCATCAGTTCCGGTGCCTGTGGAAACAGGCGGCGAACCTCGTCGGACCGGATCGGTCGGACGTAGGCGATGTGCCCCTCGCCCAGCGCCGCCAGATCGGCCGGGTTGAACTCGGCCGGGTCGAGATCGGCAGGGGTCAGGGGCGATGCGTTCAAGTTCGTCATGTCTTGCCCTCCTGGGGTGGCAGAGCGTCCACCGCCGGTCCCGGAGGCACCGGTGGCTCCACGCTGATGTGGGGATTCCCGGCGCCCAATCAATCGACCTAACGCATCGTCGGGCAGGATCCATACCGGTCCCGCAATCGTCCGCGGGCTAGCCGCGGGCGCCGATATCGATCTTGCGCACGATCCGATCCGGCTCCGGCCGGACGAGATCGATCGAGAGAAGGCCGTTGGCGAGATCGGCTCCCAATACTTCCATGCCGTCGGCCAGCAGGAAGGTTCGCTGGAATTGCCGCGCCGCGATGCCGCGGTGCAGGAAGTGTCGCTCGCGCTCCTCGACCTGCCGGCCGCGGACGACGAGCTGGCTGTCCTCCAGCATCACGTCGAGCTGATCGCGCGTGAACCCAGCGACCGCCAGAGTGATGCGCAGGCGCTCCGGCTCCCGCTCGGTGCGGGGCAGGCGCTCGATGTTGTACGGAGGATACCCGTCATTGGCGCCCTTCGCGACACGGTCGAGCGCCTGCTCGATCTCGTCAAAGCCGAGCAGGAACGGATGCCCGAAGGGCGAGGGTCGAGTCATCGCGGCCATCATCCTCACAGCGAGGCCTCCGACCCTGGGACTAGCCGCAGCCCGCGGATCTCCGAGCACCTCGACACCATGGAGCCCGCACAGGGCAGCGCTCCACCGGGCGGAACGCCGCCGGCAAGAGGGAGATATGGCCGGCGGCCCCAAGCCCATCAAGGGAACGGGTTAATTTCCTCCGACGATCACTATTCGCGCCTCACACAAGCCAACGATGTGGGAGGTTCAGGCAAGAGAAGGCGGGATCTTCCAGCAAGCTTCGCCACAGCTACGCTTTCGTCTAACAGTTTGGAACTGCTCTGATTTTCTCGCCGGGCCTTGATCCGAAAGGCCGGCATAGCTACTGCCGCCGCTGGTAATCGTCGGCCTGGGCGGGCGATTGCCGAGCCTTCCCGGAACCCAGCGGGATGCAGCGGAGCCCCGATGAGCGCGCCTTCGAGTCCGGCAAGTCATACGGCAATGCAGCGTGTCGTCGACGTGTGCGGCGACGAGGCCGACATCCTCGCGTTGTCGGTCGCCCGATTCGTGGCAGCCGGCTACATGACCAGCGATGTCGCGTGCTGGAATGCCGCCTTCGACGGTGCGGAGCAGCTCCTCGGCCCGGCGGAAGGGTGTCGATTCGTCGCCAGCGTGGTCGCGATCGTCCGGGCGCTCCGGGCCGAGCGCGAGGACGATTGGTCGTTCATGCCGGCGAGCTGCTGTCGGGTCACGGGACACGAATGCGCCCTGGTGGCGCTGATCGGCCGGGCCCGGCGCCGGCTCTGGGCCGATCTCGAAGAGGCCGCGGCCGCGATCACCGGGCGTGAGGCGGCGCCGCGCCTCGTCGCGGCGGTTCGCGCCGCCGTCGCCACCCTCGACGAGGCGGCCGAGCGTCTGGCGCCGACGGGGTGCCCGAACCGGGTCGTGCTCCACTGAATCGGCTGCGTCAGCGGCCTTCCCCGGCCTCGGTCGGGCTCACGAGAAGAGGAAATCGGTTGGTGCTTGCCTTGAGCGTCCCTCTGTACCGCCGGCGGATCGGGCGGATCGCCCTCGACACGGCGGCCTGCCTGGCGCTTTCGGCGCTCCTCGTCGTCTCGGCCCTGGCCCAGGAGGCTGCGCCCGAGAAGGCACCGCTGAAGCTGCAGCTGAACAAGCTTGAGACCGCGGGCGAGGCCTGCCGGGTGACCCTCGTGGTCGACAATGCGAAGGGCGCCGGCCTCAAATCCTACAAGGTCGACCTGTTCGCCTTCGACCCGGAGGGGGTCGCCCAGAAGCGCGTGGCGGTGGAGCTCGGCCCGCTTCCGGGCCGCAAGACGACCGTGAAGATCTTCGATTTCCCGGGCATCGCCTGCGCCAAGGTCGGCCGGGTGCTGCTGAACGACGTCCTGGCCTGCGACGGCGGCGACGCCGCCCGGGAGGCCTGCCTGGAGCGGACCGAGACCGAGACGAAGGCAGGACCCGCCTTCGACCGCTGACGCGGTCGGCCCGACGGACGTTGCGACGACGCCGCCCGGCAGCGAGAGCCGCCGGGCGGTCAGCGGCTTTCGCCGCATCCCGATGAGACGGCGGCCGTGGGCCGCATGACACCACGACGCCAGGAGCCCGCGATGGACCCGACACAAGCCCCGGCCGAGGCCGCCCACGACTTCTCGTTCCTCGGCCTGTTCCTCCAGGCCGACCCGATCGTGAAAGGCGTGATGATCCTGCTGATCATCGCCTCGATCGCGTGCTGGACCGTGGTGTTCGAGAAGATCATCCGGCTCTCCGCCGCCCGGCGTCAGGCCAAGGCCTTCGAGACGCTGGTGCGCTCGGGCGGAAGCCTCGACGGCGAGCACAAGGGCCTCACCGGGCATGTCGTGAAGGCCGCCATCGACGCGTGGCGCGACCAGGATCCGACCGAGACCCGGGCCGAGCGGCGCGAGCGGATCGAGCGGGCCATGCGCGGCGCCCTCGGCCTCGAGATGAAGCGCCTGCGCACCGGGTTGCCGCTGCTGGCGACCTCGGGCTCCACGGCCCCGTTCGTCGGCCTGTTCGGCACGGTCTGGGGCATCATGAACTCGTTCTCGTCGATCGCGCGGAGCCAGGACACCTCGCTGGCGGTGGTCGCGCCGGGCATCGCCGAAGCCCTGTTCGCCACCGCGATCGGCCTCGTCGTCGCGATCCCGGCGGTCATGGCCTACAACAAGCTCTCGGGCGACATCGGCGGCATCCAGAGCTCCTTCACCTCCTACATCTCGCTGCTGGGCGACCGGCTCGCGCGCGAACGGACCGGCGCCGGGCAGCACCGCGCCGCCGCGGAGTAGCCGTCGGCCGGTGCCGGGTCGCGTCGCGCTGCGACGCGGTTCGGCACCGACCCTATGATCTGAGGCGCCCGCCGACGCCGTACCGGCCGAGAGCGGCCCGACCCATGGCCCGACCGGGGCCGCCTGCAACCAACCGGAGACGCCGCAATGGCGATGGCATCGATCCGCGCAAGCGACGATGACGACCTCGACGACATGCCGATGTCCGACATCAACGTCACCCCGATGGTGGACGTGATGCTCGTGCTGCTGATCATCTTCATGGTCGCGGCGCCGCTGATGACCACCGGTGTGCCGGTGCAGTTGCCGAAGACCGCGGCGGCCAAGGTCGCCCAGTCGAAGAAGCCGCAGGAGGTCACGGTCGACAAGGACGGAAACCCGTCGATCGCCAAGGAGGTGTTCACCATGGACAGCCTCATGCCGCGCCTGCGCGAGATGGCGGCCGCCGACAAGGACCAGGTCATCCTCGTGCGCGGCGATCGCGACGTGCCCTACGGCAAGATCATGGAGGTGATGGGCCTCGTCGGTCAGGCGGGCTTCACCAAGGTGTCGCTGATCGCGCAGTCGCCGGGCGGCCCCGCCCCGGCGGCCCCGGCCGCTCCCGCAGGGACCGCTCGCTGAATCGATGAGTACGCTGACTTCGACGGATCTGTCGGCAGGTCCCGGCGACCGCCGCCCCTCCGGGCTGCTCGCTGCCTTCCTGGTCGCGTTCGCGCTGCACGCGCTCGCGCTCGTCGGGATGATGTTCTACCGGCTGACGCCGCCCGCGCCCCCCGGCGAGCAGCAGATCTCCATCGATCTGGCACCGGTGATGAGCGATGCGGCGACCGAGGCGCCCTCCGAGCAGCAGATGAGCCAGGCCGCGCCCCCCGAGGCCAAGCCGGTGGATCTGCCGCCCGACGAGGCCGTGCAGCCGCCCCCGCCGGAGATGACCGAGGTCAAGCCCGACGAGACCCAGGCCGTCACCGAGCCGCCGCAGGAAGCCGTCCCGGTGGAGGCGCAGAGCGAGGTGATCACCTCGGCTTCCGAGGCGGCCGAACCGCTGGCGCCGCCGCCGACCGAGGTCGCCAAGACCGAGGATCCGCCGAAGCCGAAGCCCGATCCGGCAAAGCTCAAGGCCGAGCGCGAGGCGAAGCTTCGCAAGATCCGCGAAGAGAAGCTGCGCGAGCAGAAGCGCGAGGAGCGCCTGGAGGAGATTCGCGAAGCGAAGCTGAAGGCGGCGCGCGAAGCCAAGGCGAAGCAGGCCAAGGCCCAGCAGGGTGCGGAGGCGCGCAACTCCGCCTCGGCCTCCCGCCAGAACGCCGCCGGCCGGGCCGCCGCCGGCAGCGATCCCAGCGCGCTGCGCCAGTGGACCGGAGCGATCAGCGCGGCCATCCACAGCCGGATGAATCCGGGCGCCGCCGCCGGCACCGCCGGGGGCACCGCCATGGTCCGATTCACAGTGACGCGCTCGGGCTCGGTGACGGGCGCCGGCCTCGCCCGGTCGAGCGGCGTCGGCCAGATCGACAGCGCCGCGCTCGCGGCGGTGCGCGGCGGCATGCCGCCGGCGCCCCCCGGCGTGACGCAACCGAGCCTTTCGGTGACGATCCCGCTCAACTATCGCGTGCGTTGAGCGGGATTAAGCGGCGCTCGCCGAGGCAGAGACGCGTGGTTCGATTGAACAGGCGCCCCGCGTTCTGAGACGAATACGCTCCCCTGTCCTGCTCGACCGATCGGCCGGATTCGCCAGGGACCGCCAGAGCGTGCTATTGCGCTTTAGATCACGGCCTCGAACAGTCGTCGCAGGACGACGCGGCGGGGCGGATCATCCGGCCTTGCCCCTCCACCCCTCGAACAGGCCGGACCCGTTCCAGACACTGATCCTGCGCGCAGGATGCTGTGCCGCTGGCCCGGGGCGAAAGGCACAGGATGAGCGACGAGACTGAGACCGACCTCGACGAGGCCGAGGACATCCGCGACGCGGAAGCCGAAGCCAAGACCCGCGCCGACAACCGCGCCGAGCGTGCGGAGCGCGCCGAGCGCATGGCGCGCGAGGGCGCGCAGGCGATGGCCGAGCACCATGCCTCGATCAAGGCGATCGACGAGCGGACGCTGAAGCTCCGCTCGCTGCGACTGGCCAAGGAGGCCGCCGAGGCCGAGACCAAGGCCGCCGAGGTTCAGGCCAAGGTTGCCGAGAAGGAAGCCAAGGCCGCCGCCAAGATCGCGAGCAAGAGTGCCAAGGGCGCCGCCAAGAAGGTCGCGCCGAAGAAAGCTGCCGCGAAGGACTGAGGGCCGATGGCCGACGATCGCAACCGCCGCCGATTCACCGATCCGCGCTCGGCCGCCGAGGCAGCCTTCAAGGCTGCCACGACCGCCAAGCCGACCGCCCCACCCCCGCCCGCGTCTCCCCGCCCGGCGGCGGTTCCGGGGGCCCGGGAGATGGTCACCCTGCGCCTCGACAGCGCCGTGCTCGCCCATTTCCAGAAGGACGGTCCCGGCTGGCAGGACCGCGTCAACGAGGCGCTGAAGGCCCTCGTCCCAGCCTCGAACGATTGAACCCGGGACGCGGCCGCCAGCGAGCGCGGCCGCGGCGGGACACGATCGTGGGCCCTTGGGCCTTGCGCCAGACCGATACCCGAAACTTGAGACCGCGCGCCCGCACGCCAACCTGACGGTCGGTCACCGACCTTCGGGGCGATGCGTCGGCGCCGCGTGCGATGGAGCCTACCCTTATGAGTGAACGCATCATCCTCCGGGCCGGCGAAGCCCTCGTAGCGGGCGGCCCGCCCAACACCGCATCCGAGCCGGAAGTCATCATCGGCGAGCTCGACGGGCCGGTCGGCACCGCCATCGCGACGCTGACCGGCGATCAGGTCGTCGGACACAGCCGCGTCTTCGCTCTGCTCAACACCGACATCATGGTCCGTCCGGTGACCCTGTGCGTGTCCAAGGTCAGCGTGACCGAGAGCAAGTACACCTCGATCCTGATGGGCACCGTGCAGTTCGCCATCGCCAACGGCGTCCTCGACGCGGTGCGGGCCGGCTACATCCCGAAGGACAAGGCCAACGACCTCGGCATCATCTGCTCGGTCTGGCTGAGCCCCGGCGTGATCCAGGCGGAGACCGTCGACCACAAGGCTCTGTTCGAGATCCAGCGCAAGGGCATGACCGAGGCGATCCGGAAGGCCATGACCAACGAACCGTCGATCGACTGGTTGCTGGAGAACCAGGACAAGATCGTCCACAAATATTACACGATGGGTCTCGAAGGTAAGATCTGACCGTCGTCATTCAGCCGACGAGCGAGAACGGCCCGGGCGAAAGCTCGGGCCGTTCTCGGTTTTGCGTGACCCGAGGCTCGAGCCGAACATCCTTTACCCGGCAGCCGGCCGCTCCCGCAGGATCCGGTTCACCGCGCGGTCGAGGGCGGACAGGAACGACGACCGGTCGGCGCGGGAGAAGGGGGCCGGGCCACCCGTGATGGTGCCGGCCTCGCGGAGCGATTGCATCAGGTCCCGGGTCGCCAGCGTCATGCCGATCGAGGCCTCGCTGAACGGCTTGCCGGTGAAGGCCAGCACGGTGGCGCCGGCCTTCACGCAGCGCGCGGCGAGCGGCACGTCGGCGGTGAGCACGATGCTGCCGCGGCCGACGCGCTCGGCGATCCAGTCGTCGGCCGCATCCAGCGCCGATCCGACGACGACACGCACGATCCAGGGCTCCCGCGGCAGATTCAGCACGCTGTTGGCCACGACATAGACGGTGAGGCCGTAGCGCGCGGCGACCCGATAGGTCTCGTCCTTGACCGGGCAGGCATCGGCGTCGAGGTAGATCGGCGGCCGGCTCTCCTCCGCGCTCATCGCCGCGGCACCAGCTTGGAGGCGAAGCCCGCCAGGATCAGGAGCGCCCCGAGGGCGAACTGCCAGCGCTCGATATCGCCGCCGATCGAGAGGATGACCGCGCGGCCGATCACCACCAATCCGACCAGCGGCGGCCCGAAGCGCAGCACCAGTTTCAGGACGGTGAGCGCCGTCCAGGGCCCGGTTCCGGAGGACGCCATCAGCGCGCGGCCGCGACCCGGCGGGGAGCGGGCTCCTCGGCGATCCCCGTATCGACGGCACCACGCTCCAGCGTCGCCACCGCCAGCGGCGCGCCCCGCCCGCGCAGGGCGTGCGCCCCCAGCGAGCGCGCCCGCACCCCGGGCGGAAGCCGCGGCAGCCGGCCCAGGAGATCCTGCGAGATGAGGATGCCGACGCCGAGCGGACGGCACAGGGCCTCGATCCGCGAAGTGACGTTCACGGCATCGCCGAAATACGCGATCTTGTGGCGATCGACCCCGACTTCCGCGGTCACCACCGAGCCGCCATGGAGGGCCGCCCGCAGCTTCGGCACCGTGCCGAACCGGGCGATCCAGGCCGCCTCGTCGGCCTCGATCCGGTCGATGACGTCGAACACGCAGGTGACGCAGCGTGCGTCCTTCAGGCCGCGGCTCATGGGCCAGGTCACCATCGCGAGGTCGCCGATGTAATCGTCCACCGAGCCGCCGTTGCGGCGCACCGGCTCGGCCAGGGTGGCGAAGACCGCGCTGAGATATTCCTGCGCGCGCAGATCGCCATGCGTCTCGGCGAAGGCGGTCGAGCCGACCACATCGAGGAACAGGAAGATCCGCTCCTCGGCGACCGGCTTGTGATAGCGCCCGATCATGAAGTTCACGAAGATCTCGCCGCCGACGAGGTCGCGCATCCGGATCACGAAGACGAGGAGGCCCGCCACGGCCAGCGCGTAGGCGAGGACCCGGGCGGTCATCCGCGTCGCCACGGCGAGCTCGTCGCCGGTGAGACCGAGGCTCCAGACGATCAGGCCGCCCAGCGCGTTGCCGGCCACGATCATCAGCACGTAGGCGAGTTCCGCCGCGATTACGTAGAGCCAGGCCGGCAGGCGCCGGATCCGTGCCTGCAGCCCGGCCAGGATCAGGCCCCGGTCGAAGGCCAGCACGGTGGCGCCCATGCACAGGCCGTAGGTGAAGCCGGCGAGCGGCGCGGCGGCATCCGCGAAGATGACGTTGTAGAGCAGCCCCGCGCCGGCGGCGGCGAGCAGGATCAGACCCCAGAACATCCGGTGGGCCGGCAGCATCAGCGCGTCTCCCACTGGACCGAACGCGCGGCCGGAACGCGCGACGCCTTCCGGCCCGGCCCGAGCTTGAGCGGCTGCGTCCGAGGCGCGGCACGCAGCCTCGCGGACACCCTGGCAGCCTCATTGAGCGCGGCGTGAGACACTGGCCTAAAGTTTCGCACCGGAGCGGCGACCGCCCATTGCTCATCCCCCCAAGATGGCGCGAGTAAGGCGCGGCGGGCGTTCGGGCCTGCAGGCCGGGTCGCCCATCGCTCGGGCGGATGCGGGCTCGGCCCGGACCTGCAAGCCGACGCCAAACAACAACAACCATCGCGGCCGGGAAGGGAGCGCTGCCATGTATGCCAGGAGCTTCGGAACGACGCGCGTTTCTGTGCCGGTCATCGGCCAGGGCACGTGGCACATCGACGGGTCGGACCGGGCCGACGCGGTGCGCGCCCTGCGGGCCGGCATCGATGCCGGCATGACCCATATCGATACCGCGGAGATGTACGGCGATGCCGAGGCGATCGTGGCCGAGGCGACCACCGATTGCCGCGAGGAGGTTTTCCTCGTCTCGAAGGTGGTCCCGGGCAATGCCACGCGCCGGGGCGTCGTGCGGGCCTGCGAGGCCTCCCTGCGGCGGCTGAAGACCGATCGGCTCGACTGCTACCTGCTGCACTGGCCCGGGCAGCATCCCCTGGCCGAGACGATCGCGGGATTCGAGGATCTGCGCCGGGCGGGCAAGATCCTCGCCTGGGGGTTGAGCAACTTCGACGTCGACGATCTCGACCAAGTCCTCGCTATCGCGGGGCCGGACCGGATCGCCTGCAATCAGGTCCTGTATCACCTCAACGAGCGGGCGATCGAGCACGCGGTGCTGCCCTGGTGCGAGAAGCACGGGGTCGCGATGGTCGGCTATTCGCCGTTCGGCAGCGGCGAGTTTCCGGATCCCGCCAGCGCCGGAGGCCGCGTCCTCGACGGGATCGCCCGCGCCCACGGCACGACCCCCTACGCGGTGGCCCTGGCTTTCCTCACGCGGCTGCCCGGCACCTTCACGATCCCCAAGACCGGCCGTCCGGCCCGGGCGATCGAGAATGCCGCCGCGGCCGACCTGCATCTCGGCCCGGCCGAACTCGCCATGATCGACGCGCATTTCCCGCGCGGGCCGCGCCCCCGGATGCTGCCGATGTTGTGAGGAGCCGAGGACGACCGGCGTGGCGTGACCGATGTGGCGAGGGCGGGGGAATCGCGGTACCGCCGCCAAACCACGGCCGTCACCCCCGCGCCGACCGAAAGCAGCCGCCCATCATGCTGAAACTGCTCCTGCCCTCGTCTCTCGCCCTCGCGGCGGGCGTCAGCATCGTGATCCAGCAGGCGCTGAACGCCAATCTCCGCACGGCGCTCAACTCGGCCGCCCTGTCGGGCGTCGTGAGCTTCACGGTCGGGGTTGCCTGCATGGTGGTCTTCGCCCTCGTCGCCCGCGACCCGATTCCGTCCGCCGGGATGCTGGCGCGAATCCCCTGGTGGGCGTGGAGCGGCGGGATGTTCGGGGCGATCTTCATCGGCCTCGGGATCGTCCTCGTCCCGCAGCTCGGGGCCGGGACCTTCCTGGCGCTCCTGGTCACCGGCCAGATGCTCGCCTCGGTGATCTTCGACCATTACGGCTGGCTCGGCCTCGCCCAACGGCCGATCGACGTGCCGCGGGCGCTGGGCGTCGCGCTCCTGATCGGCGGCGTGGTCCTGATCCGGCGCTGAGCCGGACCTACCTATTCACCGATCCCGAACAGCTTCTCGACGAAGTTGCGGTCGTCCTTCGCGGGCGCCCGACGCGAGGGAGCCTGCTGGCGGGGCGCCGGGGCGGCCGGATCCCCGAAGATCTGGCCGAGGATGTCGGTCGGGGCGCCCGGTGCCGCGCTCGCCACCGAGGCGGTGGTCTCGGGCGGCGGCTTGCGCCAGCGGTTCAGGCCGGGCAGCGGCACCGGGTTCTGACCCTTCAGCGCCTGGGTCATGTAGGTCTTCCAGATCTCCGCCGGCAGATTGCCGCCGGTGACCTTCTTGGTGAGTTCGCCGTCGTCGTTGCCGAGCCAGATCCCGGTGACGAGGGTACCCGAATAGCCGATGAACCAGGCGTCGCGGAAATCCTGGGTGGTGCCGGTCTTGCCCGCGAGTTCCCAGCCCGGAATGTCGGCCTTCTTGGCCGTGCCGGACGCGAAGGTCTCGTGCATCATGGCGTTCATCATGCCGTCGGCATTGGCGTCGATGACCCGTCCGAGGCCGTTCTCCGAGCGCTTGTACAGGACCTTGCCGGCGGCGCTCTTCACGGAGGTGACGACGTACGGGATCACTCCGGTCCCGCCATTGGCGAAGGCCCCGTAGGCGCCGACCATTTCCAGAAGCGTCACTTCGGAGGTGCCGAGCGCGATCGAGCCGTTGGCCTGGAGCGGCGAGGTGATGCCCAGCCGCTGCGCCGTCTGCACCACGGTCTTCGGGCCGACCTCCTGGCCAAGCCGCACCGCCACCGTATTGAGCGAATGCGCCAGCGCGGTGCGCAGGGTGACCGGGCCGTCGTAGCGGTGGGAGTAGTTCTCCGGCGCCCAGTTGCCGATCCGGATCGGCGCGTCGTCCTTCACCGTCTCGGGCGTCGCCCCGTGCTCCACGGCGGCGAGGTAGACGAACGGCTTGAACGAGGAGCCGGGCTGGCGCTTGGCCGTGGTCGCCCGGTTGAACTGGCTCTGCGCGTAGTCGCGCCCGCCGATCAGCGCGCGGATCGCCCCGTCGGGCCGCATCGAGACCAGGGCGCCCTGGCCGACATTGAACCGCGTGCCCTTGGCGTTCAGCTCATCGGTAAGCGCCTTCTCGGCCAGGGCCTGAAGGCTCGTATCCACGGTGGTCTGGACGGTGATGTCGGTGTCGAACTTGCCGACGTAGTCGTCGAGCACGTCCATCACGAGGTCGGCGACGTAGTTGGCCGAGCCGCCGCCCCGGGCATTGGCGGGCCGGGCCGGCTGGGCCAGCGCCACCTTGGCGTCCTGCGCCGGGACGAAGCCGAGTTCCTGCATGGCCGCGAGCACCTGGGCGGCGCGGGCCTGGGCGGCCGGCAGGTTGCGGTTCGGGGCGAGCCGCGAGGGCGCCTGGACGAGGCCGCCGAGCATCGCCGCCTGGGCCAGCGACACCTCCTTGGCGGGCTTGCCGAAATAGCGCTGCGCCGCGGCCTCGACGCCGTAGGCGCCGGCGCCGAAATAGACCCGGTTCAGGTACAGTTCGAGGATCTCGTCCTTGCTGTACTTGTGCTCCAGCCACAGGGCGAGGATCGCCTCCTGGATCTTGCGCGAGGCGGAGCGCTCAGGCGTCAGGAACAGGTTCTTGGCGAGCTGCTGGGTGAGCGTCGAGCCGCCCTGCGCGACGCCGCGCCGGGTCAGGTTCTGGCCGATCGCCCGGAGGATGCCCACCGGATCGACGCCGAAATGCTGGTAGAAGCGCCGGTCCTCGATCGCCACGAAGGCCCGGGGCAGGTAGGGCGGCAGCTCCTTGATCGAGACCACCCGGCCGCCGGTCTCACCCCGGTTGGCGAGCAGCGAGCCGTCGCTTGCCAGGATCGCGATGTTGGGCGGCCGCTTGGGCACCGCCAGCTGGTCGATCGGCGGTAGCTGCGAGGCGTGGTAGGCGATGAGACCGGCGATGCCGATCACCGCCCACAGGCCGAGCACCACGGTGCCGTAGACGATCCGGCCGAGCCACGAGCGCCGCCGCCGGCCGGATTTCTTCGGGGACCGGCGCGCCGTGGTCTTGGCCGGGGCCCGCGTCGTCTCGCCCGCTCGCTTGCCCACGCGCTCTCCTGTCCCGGCCCGGTCGTCCCGGGACAGGCGCAGGTCGAGTTCGCCGCGATCCCGGACGCGCCCTTCCGGCACGTCGAAATTCGGCTCCATCCTGCCCCGACCCTTGGCCATGCATCCCGTCTTCGAACGATCCGACACCGGCGCGCGCGTGGATTGCGGCGCGACCCGGTTACCGCACGCGAATTGCGGCGGATTAGCGGGGAGGACGGACCGGACGCTCGATCACGCCCGTACCTCGACCGCGCACCCGGGTCATGACCGCTGCCGATGGCGACCCTGCGGTCAGCTTGGGGCAACACGGTGTCCAACCGGTTAAGCGGATGGGCGGGCGGCGGTGCGGACCTCTGGCTTTCGGGCGGTCACCGAAGGCAGCGCAGGTCGAAAGCGGCCTGCTCGCCGACCCCGACCTTCGGCAGAATGACTGTCCCGCGCCGTCTGCTTCGAGACGCCGGGAGGCGCACCGAAACGTCTTGGCTCCATTCAAACGAAGTGGGCGGGGATTTGCGACGATCGCGTTTCGGGCCTTAATCGGCGCCCCGGACACGGCTCGGAACCCGAATCCATGTTTCGATCGCCTTTGAACGCCCTCGCGCGCGGCACCCGGCATCGAACGCTCGCCAGCCGGCTCCCCTGGGCCGTGATGTGGCTCGCGCTCCTCGGCGTACCGACGCGCGCGGCGGACGACACCGCCCTCTGGACGGTCTACGAGACCGCCTTGAAGCGCGCGAAATACGTCGATCTCACCCACACGATCACGCCCGCGATCCCGGTCTGGGCGGGCTTCGGTCCCTCCACCTTCGCACGGGCGCAGGCCGGGGCCGATCTCCCGGATTTCGCGAAAAGGGGCGAGGCCTTCACCTTCGAGAAGAACGGCTTCGAGGCGACGCAATACCGGCTCGCCACCGACCAGCTCGGCACCCAACTCGATCCGCCCGCGCATTGGGCGCCCGAATACCCCGCCATCGACGAGCTTCCTCCGACCTACGCGGTGCGTCCGCTGGTCGTGATCTCGATCGTGGATGCCGTGCGGGCGGACCCGAACTACGCGCTCCAGATCGCCGACATCGCGCGCTGGGAGGCGGCCCACGGCCGTATCCCGGAGGGCGCCGTGGTCTTCGTGCGCTCCGACTGGTCGAAGCGCTGGCCGGACCCGGCTCTCGCGACCCTCAAGCAGTTTCCCGGCGTCTCGCTCGCCGCACTCAAGTTCCTGCACCTGGAGCGCAAGATCCTGTTCCACGGCCACGAGCCGCTGGACACCGACTCGACGCCCACGCTGGAGGGCGAGCACTGGCTCATGCACAACGGTTACGCCCAGGCGGAGGGCGTCGCCCATCTCGACCAGGTGCCCGAGGCCGGCGCCCTTGTCGCGATCGGCTATCCGAAGTTCGGCGGCGGCACCGGAGGCTACGCGCGCTACGTCGCCATCTGTCCGCCAGACTGGCCGCACGGCGTCGCGATCGGCCCCGCCGATGCGCCGCTGCCCAGATCGGACACACCCCTGCGATTCGACCCGGCGGCTGGCATGCGGATCCGTTGACCGACCGCCACCGCCGAGCGGGGATCCGTTTCGGAGCCGCGGACGCACCGCCGAGCGCCCGCAATCGATCGCGCGATGCCGGCGGAACTCCTTTGAACGGGGGCTCGCGTTCGGACAACGCTTTCGCTGCGCGTCCGCCCGATGACAGCTTAAGGCGATCGGGGCTCTAACCGGCCGCCGTCGGATCCTGGCCGAGCACCCGCCGCGCCTCGGCGAGCAGCACCGGGTGCCGGACCGATTGCGGGCCGGCATCGGGGGTCTCGCGGCCGAGCCGGGCAATGCGCGATTTGAACAGGCGCCGACGCAGCCCGAACCGGCCGATGCTGGCATTCAACGCCAGCAGAACGGTCCGCACCGCCTCGGTGCGTTCGCGCTCCTCGACGATCTCGGCCTTCAGCACGGCCTCGCGTTGCAGGGCCGCGTCGAGTTCGAGACGCACGGCGGCGCGGGACGCCTCGTCCTGCCGCGCGGCTTCGAGCTGCAGCCGGCATTCCTGCAGCGCGCTGAGGATCATGAGCTCCTGCGCCGACGCATCCCGCATTGGTTCCTCCCGACGCGCCAGTCCCGGTGGACAACCCGGCGCGCGCCCGATCCCTGTCACACGATATCGGTCCCGGCCTGCGACCGCGTGTGGACCGTCATGGGTTCGCCATACCGGTGCCGGGCTCTAGCCGGAAGCCACCGCGCCGCGATATCGAGGCCGCGATCAACGGCCAGAAAGGGATCGACGACGTGCGTTGCAGGATTGCCGTGGCCCTCGGGGGCCTCTTGCTCGGCCCAGCTCTTGTCGAGCCAGCATCGGCGCGGGTCGAGCAGCTCGACACGGTGAACCTGGTCGCCTGCGCCCAGGACGGCGGGGTGTGCCGGATGCCCTACCCGACCAATGTCTATTACGGCGTGCCCGGTAAGACCAACGGCCGGCCGTTCCCGCAGGGCGGCATGGTCCCGTGCAACAGCCAGACGTTCGGCGATCCCGCCCCGGGCCAGCCCAAGAGCTGCTGGTACGCGCCGCGCCTCAGCGAAACCCTCGGCGGCGGCCCACGCGCCCGTGATCGCGACCGCGACCGCGACGACGATTACGACGACCGTCGGCGCGACGATTACCGGCGGCGCGACGATTATCGCGACGGCCGCGACTACGACCGCCCGCGGCCGCGCCGGTCCTACGACGAGGATTACGGCCCGCCCCGGCGCAGCTACCGGGATGACCGGGACGAGTATTGATCGGTTGGCAGGGAGATCAGTCTCGCCGCCATATCCGGGCTGTTAACCGGCTTCCGGCATCGTTCGGCTCGCGAATCTTGGCTTCGCGGGCCGGCTGGAGGGTGCGATGACGGAGGATCGCCGCGGGGCATTCCGCAAGAATGCCTTCACGTTCGGCACATTGCTGCTCGCCTGCGGCGAGGTCGGCTGCCTCGTCTGGGACGCGACCGAGACGGGCGCACAGATCGAGGTCGAGAGCGATCAGGCGGTGCCGGACCGGTTCCCGATCCGCCTCGCCGAGGGCGCAGACCCGCGGCCGGCCGCAGTGGCCTGGCGGCGGAGCCGCCGGATCGGCGTCGCCTTCGAGGGCTGACCGCCGCCGCTCAGGTCGTCGCCAAGGTCGAGCGCGGCCGGGGCCGGGTCGCCAGCCGAAACAGCTTCGGGCGCACGAACAGCAGGTTGAGCGGCGTATCGCGCACCAGCCGCTCGAGTGCCAGCGGGAGCAGGAGGGCGGCGGCCATCACGATCAGCCCGGCCAAACCGATATCCGTCACGAGGCCGGTGCGGATTAAGACTTCTCGGGTCGCGGCCATCGGCAGCGAGAAGGCGAGATAGATCACGATCGAGCGTTGGCCGCAGATCCGCAGGGTCTCGGCCAGGACGCCGCCCGCCCGCTCGATCAGCGCAGCCGTGACCACGATCGCCAGCGCGCCGGCCGCACCGAGGGCGAGGCTGACCAGCGGCAGGCTGGCCAGCGTCGGGTAGACCGGGTTGCCCGTCGCCGTCAGGGCGAGCCATCCCTCCAGGCCGGCCCAGGCGGCGAGACCGCAGAGGGCGAGGCCGGCATGCCGGCGGGCATCCTCCGCCAAAGCGAAGATCCGGCCGGCGAACAGGTAGCCCGCCACGAAGTAGACGTAGCGGCCGCAGAACTCCTCGATCAGGGTCGCCTCGCTGCGGATATCGGCCATCTGCAGGAGGGCGGCCCCGGCCAGCAGGAGTGGCCCCGGGCATCGGCGCAGGGCCTTGGTCACCACCGAGAAGACGGCCAGCAGGTAGACGAACCACAGGCTGGAATACGGTTCGATCAGCGCGTGGGCGAGATGTGCGGCGAACGCCCCGGGCCCGGCCTCACCGACCAGGCTGCCGTATCGGGCCGCCGACTGGATCACGAGCCAGAGCAGGTAGAAATACGCGAAATGCACGACCCGGCGGTCGGCGAACAGGCGCCAGTCCCGGTCGATCACACGGCCCAGGAACAAGCCGGACAGGAGGAAGAAGTCCGGGATCCGGAACGGCTTGGCGAAGGCCACGATCGGGTGGAGGAACCCCTCGCCCCCCATCGCCAGGCCGGTGCCGATGACGGAATGCATCATCACCACCAGGAGGATGCAGATCCCCTTGGCGACATCGACCCAGGCCAGCCGGCCGTCCGCGTCCCCTGCCCCGCCCATCACGCCACTCCGAGACCGAGGCGAGCGTGCACCGAGAAGGTTGACGGGGATGCGTGAGCCGGGACGTAACCTCAGGATGTGCTGAGCGCCGGGTAAACGGCGCGCTCAGTCCCGGCGCCGGCCGGCACGCCGGTCCCGGGTCATGCGCGTGGCGGCGTAGAAATCGTCGGGCTTGCCGCGGATCCAGACCAGGAAGCGCGCGATCTCGGGATCGGCCCGCAGCGCGTCCACGTCGGCGAGGCGCTTGGCGATCTCGGCCTCGCTGTAGCGGGCATGGATCGCCGAATGGCAGATCTGGTGCAGGCGGACCGTGCCCTGGTGGGTGCCGCCCTTCAGCTTCGGGGTGAGGTGATGCAGGCTGGAGCGGGCGCGCGGCGGGATCGATCGGCCGCAGAGCGGGCAGACCGGGTCCGCCCGGGGGACGGCGCCGGGCATCTCCGGATCGTCGGCGTTCCAGCGCCGGGAGCGGCGTCCGACCAAGCGATCCCTCCTCTCAACCCGATCACGGCACGGCGCCGTCCGCAGGACAACAGGCCGCCCCGACGCGACCGCGAAACGCCGCCTCGGCCTCGCGATCCCGGACGCCGAAGATCGAGACGTGATCGCCCGGGACCAGCGCGAACCGCGCCCGCGGCCCCGCGGCCTCGGCCAACGCCCGCGCGAGCTTGGCCGGCACCACAGGGTCGTCGGTGCCCTGGACGATCAGGACCGGCTCGGTCCCGTCGCGGATGCGCAGGTCCGAGCGGTAGGTGTCGCGCAGGAGCCAGGACGGGGCCAGCGGGACATGCAGCCGCACGGCATGGGCGAGCGAGTCGAACGGCGCCTCGAGATAGAGCCCGATCGCTGCGATGCGCCCGGCCAGCGCGACCGCCACCGCGGCCCCCAGGGAATGGCCGTGCAGCAGGATCGGCGCACCCGGGGCCCGCTCCTGCACGGCCGCGATCGCCGCCGCCCCATCGCGGATCAGCCCGTCCTCGGTCGGCGTCCCGGTCGAGCCGGGATATCCCCGATAGGCGGGTGCCAGCAGGCCCCACCCGGCGGCCCGCCAGGGATCTGCGGCGAAGCGGGCGGCATGCGGCTCCGGCCGGGACCCATTGCCGTGGAAGCTGACGATGACCCCGCATCCCGGCCTCGGCGCCCGCCACAGGGCGAAGAGCCGCTCGCCGTCCTCCGTGGTCAGGGTGATCGGCTCGGTCCCGGGCGGGGTGAAGCGGCCGATCGCGGGCTCACCCTTCCAGGCGGCGCCGGGATAGATCAGCCGCCGCTGGAACACCGCGAGTGCGATGAGCGCGGCCAGATAGATCAGGGCCACGATGGCCAGCAGCAGGAGCAGGATGCGCATCGGCGATGTTCGGCGGCTTCAGGCGGCGAAAATTATAGCCGCGGTTCACCTGCCCGGGAGGCAAGTCCGATCCGACAGCGCGCGGCCTCACCGCATTGTCGGCGGTCCGCCGGAGCATTGAGACCGAGTCCCCCTGTCCTGTCAGCCTCCGCGCTTGACGCAGCATTGACAAACCCTTTGCCGGGGCCGAGTCTTGAACCGTTCCGAGGGGGGCCCTGCAGGGGGCTGAGATTGGGCACGCTGCCCTGACCCTTGAACCTGATCCGGCTCATACCGGCGGAGGGACGGGAACCTGCGGCTGCCTGCGTGCGGCCGGATCTCATCTCAGCCATCGCGTGGTCCGGAACACTCCAACACGAGGAGAGGCCCACGATGAACGCACCCGTTCTTCCCAAGGACGTGAAAGGCAGCCCGGAGACCGTGACCACCGGTCCGGTCACCGGATCGCGCAAGGTCTATGCGAGCCCGGCGGGCCGGTCGGACATCCGCGTCCCCTATCGCGAGATCGTCCTGTCCGATCCGAAAGAGGAGCCGGTGCGGGTCTACGATCCGTCGGGCCCCTACACGGAGACCGATGCGCGCATCGACCTCACCGCCGGCCTGCCCGGCGTGCGCGAGCCCTGGATCGCTGCGCGCGGCTACGCCGCCGTCGAGCCCCGCGCGGTCAAGCCCGAGGATAACGGCTTCGCCGGCGACAAGCTCGTGGCCCCCTGCCCGGCCGAGCGGACGATCCGCAAGGCGGGTCCCGGCCAGATGGTGACGCAGTACGAGTTCGCCCGGGCCGGGATCATCACCGAGGAGATGATCTACGTCGCCCATCGCGAGAATGCCTGCCGTGACGCGATGCTGGCGGGCGCCGAGGCCACGCTCGCCGACGGCCAGAGCTTCGGCGCCTCGGTCCCGCCGTTCATCACCCCCGAATTCGTGCGCGACGAGATCGCCCGCGGCCGGGCGATCATCCCGGCCAACATCAACCACACCGAGCTGGAGCCGATGGCGATCGGCCGGAATTTCCTGGTCAAGATCAACGCGAATATCGGCAACTCGGCCGTCACCTCGTCGGCGGCGGAAGAGGTCGAGAAGCTGGTCTGGTCGATCCGCTGGGGCGCCGACACGGTCATGGACCTGTCCACCGGCCGCAACATCCACAACATCCGCTCGTGGATCATCCGCAACAGCCCGGTGCCGATCGGGACCGTGCCGATCTACCAGGCGCTGGAGAAGGTCGGCGGTGATCCGCTCAAGCTCGACTGGGAGGTCTTCAAGGATACCCTGATCGAGCAGGCCGAGCAGGGCATCGATTACTTCACCATCCATGCCGGCGTGCGGCTCGCCCACGTGCCGCTCACCGCCCGCCGGGTCACCGGCATCGTCTCGCGCGGCGGCTCGATCATGGCGCGCTGGTGCCTGGCCGGGCACCGGGAATCGTTCCTGTACGAGCATTTTGACGAGATCTGCGACATCATGCGGGCCTACGATGTCTCGTTCTCGCTGGGCGACGGCCTGCGCCCGGGCTCGATCGCCGACGCCAACGACGCCGCGCAGTTCGGCGAGCTCGAGACGCTGGGTGAGCTGACCAAGGTCGCCTGGGACAAGGGCTGCCAGGTGATGATCGAGGGCCCCGGCCACGTGCCGATGCACAAGATCAAGGTCAACATGGAGAAGCAGCTGCGGGAATGCGGCGAGGCGCCGTTCTACACCCTCGGCCCGCTGACCACCGACATCGCCCCCGGCTACGACCACATCACCTCGGGCATCGGTGCCGCGATGATCGGCTGGTTCGGCACCGCGATGCTCTGCTACGTCACCCCGAAGGAGCATCTCGGGCTCCCGGACCGGGACGACGTGAAGACCGGGGTGATCACCTACAAGATCGCCGCCCACGCCGCCGACCTCGCCAAGGGCCACCCGGCCGCCCAGCTGCGCGACGACGCGCTCAGCCGCGCCCGGTTCGACTTCCGCTGGGAGGACCAGTTCAACCTGGGCCTCGATCCGGATACGGCCCGCCGCTACCACGACGAGACCCTGCCCAAGGACGCCCACAAGGTCGCGCATTTCTGCTCGATGTGCGGCCCGAAATTCTGCTCGATGAAGATCACGCAGGATCTCCGCGCCGAGGTGCTGGCGATGGAGGAGGCCGGCGAGGTGGTGGGCGCGTCGCCGATCATGTCCAAGGCCGAGGCCGAAGCCGGCATGCGGGCGAAGTCGCAGGAGTTCCTGGCCGAGGGCGGCAAGCTCTACGTCGACGCCGCCGAGTGAGGGCCGGGCACGCCCTGCCCGTTCAGGGCGGGGCGTGCCGGTCAATTTATCCTGATCCGGTAACCCGATCTTCATCGCGAGTCCGGACCGGCGGCGCCCATCCCGCCCGGCGGGGGGCGGTGTTAACGAACGCTTAGGCGCCAGATCCGCTGAATCCCCCGATCACAGGATCGTAGGAGATCAGCCATGGATATCCGTCCGCTCAGTGCGACGACGCCGGGGCCTCAGGGTCTCGACGCCCTCGCGGCATCCGCGGCCTCGGCCGTCACGCAGCAGAACACGCCGGCGCAGGACGCGACCACCCCGCTCGAACCCGCGGTGAAGCTCGACATCGCCCCGGCCGGCGACAAGGCGCGCTACATCCAAGATCCGGACACCAGTTCGATCGTGTTCCAGGTGGTCGATCCGAATTCCGGCACCGTGATCGACCAACTCCCGAGCGAGACGGCGTTGCGCAACCGCGCCTACGACGCCGCGCGCGAAGCGCGCGAGGCCCAGCCCGGAAAACTGTCCCGCGTCGCCTGACCCGATCCCGGCTCCGCACGTCACGTCGCGGAGGCCACGGGCCGCCGATCCTGTCGAAACCGCAAAACCCCGTTTGACGCCATCGCCGCGGGGCTGCTAGATCGGTCCCGTACACGGGCGCGCGGAGCCCCGACGGCGCTGCGGCCTCGTCGGTGCCGAGAACACCGCACCGATCGTGTCGCGGGCGTAGTTCAGTGGTAGAACGTCAGCTTCCCAAGCTGAATGTCGTCGGTTCGATCCCGATCGCCCGCTCCATCGTCTTTCCTGTCATCGTCGAACGGCCTTGCGAACCCGCATCAGGGTGATCGCCTGTCTGCGCCATGCAGACTATGCCCCCGCACGGCGCGCGGCCTGAAGCCATCCGGTTTCCGACGCGGCGCCCATGAGCCTCCCGTCTCTGCGCGTGCTGCGAAACGCGGAGGCGCCGCGTTCGCGGATCGGCCGCCGAACCGGATGGAACGGCCTAGCCAAGCTGCTGGTCGGGTCGATCACCCATCCGGCCTACCTCGATTGGCGGATTCGGCCCGGCACCGCGCCTCGATAGACTGCCCTTCGTAAGGAACCCCCGACACCTCCGCCCGACGGCGGCGATCGGGAGGTTCGGGACGGGGTGCGATGGCTTTGCGTCGAGACACGGCCGGCTTCGGGTTGGACCACGCCGCCGGGCTGAGCTGGCTCGCGACCGGCGCCCCCGGGGCGGCGATGGAGCGGGCCTCCGGACGGGGCGTGCGACGCCGGAACCGCCCCGCTGACTTGCCGCGCCTTGGGCTCGCCGCCATCCCGTGGATCCTGCTGATCCTGCTGGCGCCGTTGAGCGGCGAGCAGCTCAAGCTTCCGGGACTCGATAAGGCCGTTTGGCTCGGCGCCGACCTGGCCGCCCTGGCCTTCCTGGTCCTGCGGCGGGATCTGACCAGCACGCTGTTCGGAAGCCGGCCGATCCTTCTGCTCTGGCCGGCGCTGGCCATGCTGTCGGCGGCCTGGTCCCTGACGCCGGGTATCACGGCCTATCACGGCCTCCAGCTGCTCGCCACGATCGTGGCCGGCATCGCCATGCGCGCCACGGTGGGACTGTCGGGCATCGTCCGGATCGTCTTCCTCGGGCTGCTCGGGGGGCAGATCCTGTCGATCGTGCTGGGCGTGGCCGCCCCCGGCATGACCCGCGGGCTCAGCGGCGAATGGTCCGGCGTCTACTCGCACAAGAACGTGCTGGGCAGCCTGATGAGCCTCCAGCTCCTCTGCGCCGCGTGCCTGTTCCTCCAGGGCTGGCACCGGCTCCTGACCGGTGCCGCCTTTCTCGGAGCGCTGGGGCTGCTTGCGTCGTCCCATTCCGCCACCGCCCTCGTGGCCGGTGCCCTCGGGCTCGCACCGCTCGTCGTCATCATCGCTTGGCGCCAGGGAAACCTCGTCACGGGCTTCTGCCTCGGCGTGGCCATCGCGCTTGCCGGCATCGGCATCCTGATCGCGGCGACCCATGGGGCTGCCCTGTCGACGAGCCTCCTCTCCGATCTCGGGAAGGACACGACGCTCACCGGGCGTACGATCCTCTGGCAATTCGGCATCGACCAGTTCTGGCGGGAACCCTTCATCGGGATCGGCTACAAGGCCTATTGGGAAAGCCCGATCACCACGGCCCCCTACCTCCACTTCACCACCAAGCAGAAGGTCTGGTTCTTCCACAACAACTTCATCGACATCGCCGTGGCCTTCGGAACCGTCGGCCTGCTCGTCTTCGCCTGCGTCCTGCTCGACACGGCGCGCCGGATCGTCCGGCACTTCGCCCGCTCGCCCGGCTACGTGGAAGCCTGGCCGATCCTGTTCCTCTCGCAGATCACCGTCCTGATCTGTTTCGAATGCCCGCTCTTCGTGAACCACGGCGTGCATCAATTCCTGATGGCCGCGATCCTGCCGGTCCTGCGGTCACCGCGGGCGCGCTGACGATCCGCTGCCGGGCGCGTGAACCGGCGTCGAGACGCGCAATGGTAAGGCGCTCGAAGCTCCCACGCTTCGCGTGGCGTGTTTTTGGTTGCCCTTTCGTCAGATGCCGATCGTTAGCCCTGAACTCCGGTTTTTATAGTCCTACGGGCAGATTTACATATTTCGGTCACACCGAAAATCATGAACCCACCCTGCGTTTCCGGTCGTCTATTCAAACGCATACAGTCGTAAAATCTATTTCGCACAGAGCGGTCAGTTAGAAAAACCTCACCATCTCGATTACTGAATTCGATAAAAATTTTTATTGCAATACATCGGTAAATGCGCATTATTGCGCATCGAAGGTCGGTTCCATGTGCTGCATTGCAATATCCGCACCGCGGTATCGCGAGAGACATGCTTATATCACCCGGCATCTCCATTCGATCTGGGGGCCGGACTTCGAGATCATGGGCATCGACGGAACGATAGCCGGCCGCGACGCGTCGCCCAATTCCGATCTGACGCCGGAACAGATCGGCTGCGCCCTGTCGCATCTGGCGGCCTACGAGTCGGTGATCGCCCGCAAGATGCCCTGGGCGCTGATCGTCGCGGATGACGCTGTCCTGCCGCCCGACATTCACGACATTCTGGTTCGGGTCGAGGCAACCCTGCGCCGAGGCGATGTGGTGCTGCTTCACAATCGCCCGCCGCACAGGGCCAGCTTCAGCACCGTGGATGCCGTCTCGATCGGCGATTATCGGCTCTGCCTGCCGATGCGCATGAGCGGGCTCGGCACGAGTGCAGCTTACGTGATCACCCGGCAGGCCGCGGAAGGCATCCTGGCGGCGAACCGGCCGGTCGTGGCGGCCGCGTATGAGTGGGGGTACTTCTACGAGCGCAAGGCCGTCAGCCGGGCGCGCGTGATGTCGCCGAATCCCGTCTCGATCCATGCCTTCGATGCGCCGCTTCTTCCGGCCGGGTCGAACGCCCGCGGCCTCGTGAAGGGCAGCCGCCTCCTCCGGCCGTTCCTCGCTGCGAGCCGCAGGTTCCTGGACGCGCGCATGGCAGGAACCACAGTCTTCGTGGACGAAGCCTCGCCCTACGGGACCATGTCGCCGCAATAGCGTGCAGAATTCGGGCTCCGGTCGGGGCGCTTTGCCCGGCCGAAGCCCCGCACGAGACCGTTCAGTTCAGCTTCTTCGTCAACCGCAGGCAGAGGATGCCGGGCTTGTCCGCGCCCGGGAACGGATGGCGATCCGTCAGGCTGCCGTAGACGTCGTGATCGTCCCGGATCCCGAACACCTCAATGCGTGCGACGGTGAATTCGTCGAACTGGTCGACGATGCTCATGTCCAGCAGGTGCGGTTCGGTGACGGTCGGCGGATGGTTGATCTCGACGATCAGCAGGATCGTCCCGCCGGGCGCGCAGACGCGCTTGAGCTCGCCGACGGTGCGGCCGACATCCTCGACGTGATCGAGGGCGTTGAACATCGTGACGACGTCGAACCGGCCGTTGGGGAACGGAATGTTCTCGCTCGGCGCCGCGACGTAGCGCATCTGATGGAGGCCGCGATTGAGCTTCACGTAGGAATCCGCCAGCGGATCGAGACCGACCCGCTCCAGAGCCTCGGTGGCCCATTCCAGGCTTCCGACCGGGCCGCACCCGACATCGAGGACCCGTTTGCTGGCATAGAACTCGCGATCCAGGCCGAAGAACGTCGTGTAGAACGGCACCAGATGCGCGTTGTAGAAGCGCCCCTTCGACTTCCACAGGGTCTTGCGCCAGAAGGCCAGTTCGACCAGCTCCTTGATCGACGACCGCAGGGCGGGCCGCTGGGCGAGGAACCGGCCGGCGCTCTGCTTGATCAGCAGCATCTCATATCCTCCTGTCTCGATCGCGTCGCGCGCGTGGCACCCTTCGTCGCGTGGCCGGCGATCCCCTGAACTGTTCGCGCGCGTCATCTCGGTGATCGCCGGATCGGGGCGGTGAACTCACGCTGTGCCGGCGCGTCGGGCTCGGGCCACGAGCGAACCCATCTCGCAGGCGTTCGGGCGGCGAGACAGGTCATCCTTTCGGATAAAGACGCCGGGCCGCACGAGGTATCTGGGACCCGCCATGGGGCCGGTCGCCTGGACAACCGCGAACCCCGTCGCGCTGGCCGGACGATGCGCCAAAACGGAATGCGAAGCTTGGCTTTGTTCGCCGGCTCACACCGAAAGGCGTAGCCGGCATCCGCCGACTTTGCGCTTGGTCCGGACCGCGACCGTGGCACGCTCGCCGTCGAAGCACTGGACCGCTCGAGGATCGCGCGCACAGGGGTGATGCCCCTCCGCCGGTCCCACGGCCCCGCGCCTTCAGGAGCCACCCGGCCGCCGCGCTGCCGCTGCGTCCGCCACGCGAAGCTGGCAGCGAAGATTGACGATGATCAGATCTCTTTCAGGCGTGGATCCGAACGGTACCGTCCGGCTCCGGGAATCCCGGCTGGCGGGCACGGTCTCGTTCGCACAGGCGCGGCCCTACCTGATCCTGCTCGCGCAGATCGCCGCCCTCCTGACGATCATCAAGCTGTCCCGGGTCATCGACGAGCGGAACAACTATTACATCATGGTCCTGCCCTTGGTGCTCGCCGCCGCGATGCTCCGCCGAACCTATGCCGCCTCGGACAGGGCCGCGGTTCGGCTGCTTCAGTTGATCGGCGTGATCTCGGGCGCCTACGCGCTCGTTCACTACCCGCTCTTCCCGATGGTCGAACACGGTTTCAAGGCGACGATAACGCTTTGGGCCATCGTGGGCCTCTGGATCGCGTCGGTGGCGTCCGGAATCCTGTGCCTGCGCTGGCCGTCGCTCGGCGTCGTCGGGGCTGCCTATCTGGTCTGGAGCAAGCTTGCCGTCAGCCGGGTGACGGGCCTCTGGCACGGGCACATCATCGATGTCGTCCCCCTCGCGGAAGTCAGCTTCTGCCTGCTGGCCGGCCTCGCCGTCATCGCAGTGACCGATCGCGTGCGCGCCCGGCCGGACCTGACCGAGTCCGCGCGGGGGGACGTGGCGACGGCGAGCGCGCTGTTCTCGAAAATCCTGATCGCCGCGGCGATCAGCATCCATCTGGGCAACTACTACTCGTCGTTCCTGGCAAAGGTGACTTTGGATGCCGGCCCGACATCCTGGCTGCTCGCCAACGACCCTGCGAAACTGTTCAGCGTCGGTCTCGACAACAACCACGTGTTCTACGCGAGCTGGTCCTGGCTGGTGGAGGGCATGCGGACGGTCCTGAACCATGGCGGAGCGGTAACGAACGCGCTCATTCTGCTGGCGCAGGGCACGGCGCTGGTCGGCATCCTCATGCCGCGGCGCTGGCTCCTGCTGCTGCTGCTCGGCTTCGACGCGATGCACCTGTCCATCGTGATCGTCATGGGCGCCAATTTCGCCCCCTGGATCCTGCTGAACCTCGCGATCGGCGCCGTTGTCGTCAGCCGGCACTATCAGCGGCCGCCGCTGCTGGTCGGGATCCTCTCGGTGCTGTTCATCCTCACCGACAACAGCTTCATGACCCAGGCGCGGCTGGGCTGGTACGACACCGCCGCAAACAACAAGATGTATTTTCAGGCGGTCGATAAGGATGGCGGCCGCCACTACGTTCCGACGAACTTCTTCACCTTCTACTCGTATCCCTTCGCCCACATGGCCTACGGATCGCCGGACGCCGAGACCGCCTTCGCCCTCGACAACCCGAACGGCGGAACGCAGGTCTACCGCAAGGTGCTGGCCTCGCTGACATGCGACGTCCCGGTCCTGACCGCCCGGGACGGCGCCGGGCAGGACCTCTCGAAGAACGAGATCGACCGGCCCGCCGTCGATGCCTATATCCGCGGCTATCACAGCCTGGTCAGCAGAATTGCCGACACGCTCGGATCCTTCCCGCACGCCCTCTACCCGCATCACTTCTTCGTCCCGCTGCAGCACGGGGCGAGCTTCGACGGCGTGGCCCTGAACGACGTCGTCGCCTACATCTACCGGCGCGAATCCGTCTGCCTCGGCATGCAGGACGGCGTGCCGGTCCGGCGGCTGGTCTCGCAAGCCGAGCATCGGATCGAGCTGAGGCCATGAGCGACGCCAATCTGACGGTCGTCTACGACGGCGAATGCCCGTTCTGCAGCAATTACGTGCGCCTGATGGCCCTGCGCCGGTCGGTCGGCACCGTGGCGCTGGTCGATGCCCGGGCCGGCGGCCCTCTGGTCGAGGATCTGGCCCGGCGCGGCTATGATCTCGACAACGGCATGGTCGTGCGCCACGGCCGCAGCCTGTATTACGGGCCGGATGCTCTGGTCCTGCTCTCGACCTTGAGCGAGGACAGGGGCGCAATCGGCCGGGTGCTGTCGCGGCTACTCCGGAGCCCGACCCGCGCCCGCCTGCTCTATCCGGCGATGAAGCTCGGGCGGCGCGCGACGCTCGCGCTCCTCGGCCGCGGGCTGATCGCCCGGCCGGATCCCGGCCTGCCGCGCTGAAGCCTCCGGCCCGCGCAGCCGGTTTCAGAACCGTCGGCGGTCCCCCGGCATCGGCCTTGCTGGTGCTCGCGCGCCTTCCTTCGACGCGATACTCTCGACTTCTGGGCGTGGGCGGTGTGGAAGGTGCACCATCCGATCGCGATGCGCGCTGCCTGCCCGGGCCGGTGCGCAGCACAGAGGGGACGAGTCCGTTGGCCAGCGTGGACCTGAACTCCGATCTCGGCGAGGGCTACGGCGCCTACGCCTGCGGCGATGACGCGGCGATCCTCGGCATCGTCACCTCGGCCAACGTCGCCTGCGGCCTGCACGCGGGCGATCCCGAAATCATGGCCCGCACGTTCGCGCTGGCCAAGGACCGTGGCGTGGCGGTCGGCGCCCATCCCGGCTTCCCCGACCTCTGGGGCTTCGGACGGCGGCGCATGCCGTTCACCCCGCCCGAGATCGAGCGGCTGGTCGCCTACCAAGTGGGTGCCGCGCAGGCGCTCGCCGCCTATGCCGGCCACCGGATCACCTACGTGAAGGCGCACGGGGCACTCGCCAATCTCGCCGCCGAGGATCGCGCGGTGGCCGACGCGATCGCGAAGGCGGTCCGGGCGGTCGACCGGGACCTGGCTTTGCTCGCCATCGCGCTCACCGCCCAAGTCGAGGCGGGTGAGGCGTGCGGCCTCGAAGTCCACCAGGAAATCTTCGCCGACCGCGGCTACACCGAGGCGGGCCTGCTGATCCCGCGCAACCAGCCCGGCGCCCTGATCACCGAGGCCGATGCGGCTGCGGAGCGGGTCCTGCGCATGGTCGAGGGCGGGGCGATCCTCACCGCCTCGGGCAAGGCGCTGCCGACGCCGATCCGCTCGATCTGCGTTCACGGGGATTCCGCCCACGCCGTGGCCACAGCCCGGGCGGTGCGCGCCCGGCTGGAAGGCGCCGGCGTCACGCTGGCGCCATTCCGTCCATGAGCGACGCCGAGCACGAGCCGCGGCTGCTCGATTCCGGCGAGGCGGCGCTGGTGGTGGAGTTCGGCAGCACCGTCGATCCCGACATCAGCGATCGCGTCCTGGCCTTGGACGACGCCCTCGGCGCCGACCCGCCCGAGGGCCTGCGCGAGCGCGTGCCGACCTACCGCTCCCTGATGCTCCACTACGATCCGCTGGTGCTCGATCGGGAGACGCTCGTCGCCCGCGTCCGCACGCTGGCCGCACGGACCTCCGCGCGCGCCGGCACGGCGACCCTCTGGACGTTGCCCTGCTGCTACGACGCCCCGCACGGGGAGGATATCGGCCAGGTCGCCGAGCGCACCGGCCTGTCGCCCGATGCTGTGGTGGCCACCCATGCGGGCGCGACCTATCGGGTCTACATGTACGGGTTCGCGCCGGGCTTCGCCTATCTCGGCGGCCTGCCCAAGTCTCTGGCAGTACCCCGGCGGGCGAGCCCGCGTCCGCCGCATCCCCGCAACGCCGTGGTGATCGGCGGCGGCCTCGCCGCGGTGGCGACCGTGCCGATGCCGACCGGCTGGTACGTGATCGGCGCGACGCCGGCCCGGCTCTACGCTCCGGAACGCGACGAGAGCTTCTTCGTGGGCGCCGGCGACCTGATCCGGTTCGAGCCGGTCGATGCCGCAACCTTCGCTGCGCTGGATGCCCGGGAAGCGGCCGGCGAGCGTGTCGCCCGTCGCGAGGAGGCTCGTCGATGACCGCCCTGGTCGTCGAGGCCGCGGGCCCCGGCATCACGCTGCAGGATGGCGGCCGGCACGGCTACCTGCGCTACGGCATCACGGCCGCGGGTCCGATGGATCCTCTGATGCACGCGACCGCCAACCGCGCGGTGGGCAATCCCCTGGACGCCACCGCGATCGAGGTTTCCACCGGCGGCCTGACGGTGACGGCCGAGCGAGGCGCTGTCGGGATCGCGATGGTGTCCCGGAGCTTCAGGATCGCCCTCGACGGCGCGGCCCTGCCGGATGCCGTGGCGGTGACGCTCGAACCCGGCCAGACGCTGACGGTCCGCGCGGGCGCTTCGGGCGCCTGGGGCTACCTCGCCGTGCGCGGGCGCATCGACGTGGCGCCGGTTCTCGGATCGACCGCGACGCATACCCGCTCCGGCCTCGGCGGGCTGAATGGGCGCGGGCTCGCGGCCGGCGACCGCCTTCCCGTGGCCGAGGCCAGGCCCGGCGAGGTCTCCCCGCACCGGCTGATCGCCCCCTGGCTCGACCGGGATCCCAAAGAGATCCGGGTCGTGCTCGGCCCGCAGGACGACTATTTCGCCCCCGACCAGATCGCCGCCTTCCTGGCCGGCCCCTGGAGCGTCTCGCCGCGCGGCGACCGCATGGCCTGTTTCCTGGACGGGACCCCGCTCAAACACGCCAAGGGCCACGACATCGTCTCGGACGGCGTGGCGATGGGGGCGATCCAGGTGCCTGGCAACGGCCTGCCGATCATCCTGATGGCCGACCGGCAATCCACCGGCGGCTATCCGAAGATCGCCACCGTGATCGGCCCGGATCTCGGGCGCCTCGCGCAGGCGCAGGGCGGGACGCTCCTGTCGTTCCGGAGCGTCACCGTCGCGGAAGCGGTGGCCGCGCGCCGGGCCGAGCGCGACACGCTGCGCGAGCCGGTGCCGCGCGAGCCTGTCGTGCGGTCGGATTTCGCGTCGGATTTCCTGCTCGGGCTCAACCTCGTCGACGGCGTCACCGATGGGCGCGCGTGATCGACGGGGCGCAGGGTGGTTCACCGCGCCGCAGGACCGCGTAACATGCCGGGCCGGCCGAGTCCGGCGGCCCAGATCCGAACCGAGAGAGAGCCCTCACGCATGGCGCACGCCGTCACCGCTTCGAGCACGCCGCCCCTGCGCAGCAACGAGCCCCTGAACGCGGACAGCGTCCGGCGCGCCCGGGTCGACCTGGCCGCCTGCCTGCGCTGGGCCGCGCGCAACGGTCTCGAGGAGGGGATCTGCAACCATTTCTCGGCGGTCCTGCCGGAGCGGCCGGACCTGTTCCTGGTCAACCCCTACGGCCTGGCCTTCGCCGAAGTCACGGCGTCGAGCCTGCTCCTGTGCGACTTCCACGGCAACGTCGTGGAGGGCGACGGCCAGCCCGAGGCGACGGCGTTTCACATCCATGCCGAGCTGCACCGGCTGAAGCCGAAGGCGCGGGCCGCTTTCCACACCCACATGCCCTACGCCACGGCTCTGGCCATGCTGGAGGGCCAGCCGCTGCTCTGGGCCGGGCAGACCGCCCTGCGCTTCTACGGCCGGATCGCCGTGGACGAGGATTACAACGGGCTGGCGCTGGATTCCCGCGAGGGTGAGCGGATCGCCCGCAGCGCGGGAGACGCCGACGTGGTGTTCCTGAAGAACCACGGCGTGATGGTGCTGGGCGAGACCATCGCGGAGGCCTGGGACGACCTCTACTATCTGGAGCGCGCCGCCCAGGCGCAGGTGCTCGCCATGAGCACGGGACGCACCCTGAAGGTCGTGCCGGAAGAGATCGTCAGGCACGTCGCCGCCCAGGAAGCCGCCGGACGCGCCGAGAGCGCGCGGCTGCACCTGGAAAGCGTCAAGCGCGTGCTGGCCCGGGACGAGCCGGCCTTCCTGGCCTGATCAGGGCGCCGTCCGGATCCGCTCCAGCAGAGCGGGATCGGCGTAGCCGTCCGCCGGCAGGCCCTGCGATCCCTGATAGGCCCGCAGGGCTGCCCGGGTCTTCGGGCCGATCTTCCCGTCGACGCCGCCGGTGGCGTAACCGCGCTCGGTCAGCCGGGTCTGGAGGTCGCGGCGCTCGTCGCCGGTGAGGGCGCGGTCGCCCCGGGGCCAGTCGCGCGACAGACCCGGATCGCCGCGCAGGCGGTCCGAGAGCAGCGCCACCGTCAGCGCGTAGGCGAGCGCCGTGTTGTAGCGCAGGATCACCGCGAAATTCGGCCGGAGCAGGAAGGCGGGGCCGCGGATGCCCGCCGGAAGAATCAGGGTCGCCTGCGCGGAATCATCCGCGATCGGACGGTCATGGGCGAGCTTCACGCCGAGGTCCCGCCAGGCCGCGAGACTGCGCGATGTCGTCTCGTCGGCGCGTGCGGCGTCGAACCCGTCCGGGAGCACGACCTCGTAGCCCCAGCCTTCTCCGGATCGCCAGCCATGGGCGCGCAGGTAATTCGCCGTGGAGGCGAGCGCGTCCGGCGCCGAGGTCCAGATGTCCCGCTTTCCGTCGCCGTCGAAATCGACAGCGTGGTGCTGGTACACGGTCGGCATGAACTGGGTATGGCCCATGGCGCCGGCCCAGGACCCGGTCAGGCCGCCGGGCATCCGGTCGAGCGGCACCTCGTCGCGCGCCAGGATCTGCAGGGCGGCGGTCAGCTCGTCGCGCCAGTAGGCGGCTCGGGTGGGATCGCCGCAGCTCAGGGTCGCGAGCGAGCGCACCACCGGCTTCACCACGCCGGGATTGTCGAGCACGGTGCCGTAGGTCGATTCCACCCCCCAGAAGGCGACCAGGGTGTAGCGGTCGACACCGTACCGGGCCTCGATCGCCGCGAGCGGCCCTGCCAACGCGGCGAGCTTGCGCTGCCCCGCCTCGATCCGCGCCGGCGTGACGCTGGCGTCGATGTAGTCCCAGATCGGCCGGACGAACTCGCCCTGGTTCTGGGTGGCGGCCAGCACGTCCGGGTCCGGCTCCAGGCCGCCGAGCTGTGCCTGCGCGACGGCCTGCGGTACGTCGTGCGCGGTCGCCCAGGCGATCAGATCGGTGCGGCAGGTCTCGAAGGATGGGGCGGGCGCGGGAGGCGGCGCTGGCTCCGGCGCCGCGACGGCAAGCCCCGGAGCCAGCGCCAAGGCCGCGATCCCGAGCCTGAAGGCGCACAGCCCCGGATGCCTGCCGTGCCGCGATGGGGAAGCCGACTTGATGCGATCGTCCATCGACCTCTCCGGCTCAAAGCCTGATATGCGGTTTCCGGTCGGAGCGCGCTCCACCGACATCGCGAGCGCAACGAAGCAACCGGGGGAAACGCGACATTCGAAGATCGCGCGCCGCTCTGGGCCGCTTCGCTGCGCTCGCGATGACGGCCGAGCGGCCGAGCGATCGACCCTGGGCCGTCTTATCGGCTGAGCCCGGCGGTTTCCAGGGATCGGCCGCCAGGGCCCGGATGGGTTTCCGTCACTAGAGGCCCTACTTCCGTTCGGGACATCCGGCGGAGACCCAACTGTGAAGCGATCCGTCCGTGCCGTGTCCGGCATCGCAGCCCTGCTCAGCGCCGGTCCGGCCTGCGCCCTGGAGGTCACCCGCAGCCGGGATATCCCGGCGCCGCCCGCGGCGGTCTGGGCGCTGGTCGGCGAGTTCTGCGCCATCGGCCTGTGGCATCCGCAGGTCGAGCGCTGCATCCTGTCGCGCGAAGACGACGACGACGGCATCCGCGCGCAGATCCGCGGCCTCGTGACCAAAGGCGGGCTCGGGACGATCGTCGAGGTCGAGACCGCTCGCGACGAGGCGGCCATGAGCTACAGCTACAGCTTCATCCAGGGCCCGCTGCCGGTGCGCTCCTACAACGCGACGCTGGCGGTTCGGCTGAACGGCGCGGGCTCCACCGTGATCTGGACCGCCACCTTCGACGCGGAGGGCATGACCGACGCGGAGGCCGTCAAGGACATCACCGGTGTCTACGACGCGGGCCTCGCCGGCATCGCCCGCGAGCTCGCCCGCTAGGCGGCCGGTCCGCACAGGCAATTGACGCGGTGCAGCAGAAAAAGCTCGCCTCCGTGCGCATCCTTACCAATGTGAGCAGCGTCGGCGGGCCCGATCGCCCGGCCGATTCCCGGAGGTCGTGTTGAAGGCAGAGACCCGCATGCGCCGTCACCGCCACGCCAAGATCGTCGCCACGGTCGGTCCCGCAAGCTCCGCGCCCGACCAGCTGCACGCCCTGTTCCTCGCCGGGGTCGATACCTTCCGGCTCAATTTCAGCCACGGGGTGCAGGAGGATCACGCCAAGGTCCACGCGGCGATCCGGGCGCTGGAGCGGGAGGTCGGCCGCCCGATCGGCATCCTGCAGGACCTGCAGGGCCCCAAGATCCGGATCGGTACGCTGCAGGGCGGCCGCCTCGATCTCGTGGCCGGCGAGACGATCCGCTTCGTGCTCGAAGGAGCCGAAGGCGACAAGCAAGCCATCCCGCTCCACCATCCGGAGATCTTCGCCGCGGTGGTGCCCGGGCAGGAACTCCTGATCGACGACGGGCGTGTTCGGGTGCGCGTCGTCGGGCCGGGCCGGGATTCGATCACCGCCGAGGTGGTGACTGGCGGCCCGATCTCGAACCGCAAGGGCGTCAACCTGCCCGGCACCCTGCTGGACCTGTCGCCGCTCACCGAGAAGGACCGGGCCGACCTCGCCTTCGGGCTCGAACTCGGCGTCGATTGGGTCGCCCTGTCCTTCGTCCAGAAGCCGTCCGACGTGATCGAGGCGCGCGGGATCATCGGCGACCGCGCCGGCATCATGTCGAAGATCGAGAAGCCGCAGGCGCTCGAGCGGATCGACGACATCATCCGGCTCTCGGACGCCGTGATGGTCGCCCGCGGCGATCTCGGCGTCGAGATTCCGCACGAGGACGTGCCCGGGCGGCAGAAGGAGTTGATCCGCGCTTGCCGCCTCGCCGTGAAGCCGGTGATCGTGGCGACCCAGATGCTCGACTCGATGGTCCAGGCGCCGGCGCCGACCCGGGCGGAGGCCTCCGACGTCGCCACGGCCATCTATGACGGCGCCGATGCGGTGATGCTCTCGGCGGAATCCGCCACCGGGAAATATCCGGTGGAGGCGGTCTCGATGATGGACCGGATCATCCGCAGCGTGGAGGGCCACAAGCTCTACCACTCGATCGTGGCCGCCTCCGAGCCCGGCGAGGAGGAGACGCCGCCCCATGCCGTGGCGACCGCCACCGCGGATCTCGCCGAGGCGGTGCGGGCCGCCGCGATCGTGACCTACACGACGAGCGGCACGACGGCAGCGCGTGTCGCCCGCAAGCGCCCGGCCTCGTCGATCCTGGCGCTCACGCCGAGCCTCGCCACGTCCCGCCGGCTCTGCCTGCTCTGGGGCGCGCACAGCGTGCATACCGACGATGTCGATTCCTACGAGGAGATGACCGCCAAGGCCGGCCTGCACGCGCAGGCGGAAGGCTTCGCCAAGCCCAACGACATCATCGTCGTCACCGCCGGCATCCCGTTCCATACGATGGGCAACACCAACAACATTCGCCTGATGCAGGTGTGAGGCCGGGAGCCGGGGAACGTCGCCCGCGCATCGTCCGTTAATGGGCAAGCTGCGCCGTTTTGGCGCGAACGCCGGAGAGAGCCATGAGCCTGATCGGACGCATCGTCACCAAGCTTCTCGGCAACGAGAACCGCCCCATCGACCGCGACGACCGGAACGCCAGCACGGCGACCCCGATCGGCCGTCTGGTCACCAAGATCCTGGGCAAGTAAGGGTCCCGATCGCCGCGCGCCCGAGAGGGCGCGCGGCGCTGATCATTAGCGCTGTCAGTTCGCCACCGCGTTCGCGGTCTGCTTGAGCGTCGGCGACGCCGGAACGGTGTGCTGCCAGAAGGTGCCGGTCCGGCCCTTCTCCAGCCCCTCCTGATACAGGGCCCGCATGTAGGCGGTATCGAAGCCCTTGGCGGCGGACACCTTCGGGCCGTTCTCGTCGATATAGGTGAGGTTGAAGCCCATCCCATTGTTGCGCGCGAGCGCGTAGGTCGCCGACAGCGTGGCGCGCGAGCGGGCGCGGCTCGCCGTCGTGAACGAGCGCTCGACGATCGACAGGGTGTTGTTCTTCGTCACCTCGAAATCCGGCTCGAGACGGCCGTTGATCACCACGTAGATGTTGGCCTTGCCGCCGGTGCGGATCCTGCCGTCACGCAGCAGCAGCGTCTGCGGGAGCGTGAAGACCGGCGTGACCACCGAGCCGTCGACATGCATCTCCTGGAAGCGCGAATCGGCGGCCGTCACGTCGATCATCTGCGGCGGGAACACCGCCGGGATGCTGGCCGAGGCGGCCAGGACGTCGCGGAACAGCTCCAGCGCGTTCGGTGCGCCGCTCGAGGCGATGACGCCCATGTTCCAGATCACGGCGCGCTGCGAGTCGAGATTGGTCGTGACCACCATGAGCCGCCGGCCCTTGGCGTGCTCCTCCGCGATGGCCGTGAGCAGCTCCGGGGTGACGTAGCGGCCGATCAGGTTGCGCAGCCGCCCGTCCCCGAACAGGCCCGAGCCGAACACGATGTTGGCGAGGTTGGGCGAGGTCACCAGCTCGCCGGCGACGCCGCTGGTGTAGAACTCGGTCAGGTACGGATCGTAGGCCGGGCCCAGGAACGCGAAGGGGGCGATCAGCGCGCCGGTCGAGACGCCGGAGACCAGCGTGAATTCCGGACGGGTGCCGGAGGCGGTCCAGCCGTTGAGTACGCCGGCCCCGTAGGCGCCGTCCCCGCCGCCGCCCGACAGTGCCAGGTAGTTGAAGCCGGCGGACCGGCGCTGCGGATTTCCGGCGAGCTCGGCGATGGTCTCGACCGACGCGTCGGCATAGACCCGCGCGCCCGGGATACCGGGCACGCTGGCGAAGGCCGCCTGCTCGGCCGTGTAGGCAGTGCGCGGGACGCTGCCGCAGGCCGCGACCTGGCCGGCCAGCGCGAGCGCGACCAGCGCCCGCAGCGACCCCTGACGGTAACCCATCGTCCTCACCCTAAATAACAGCAACGCTCGCCCCTTCTGCCACACGAAAGCAGCTTGGCCGTGACCCCGTTCCGGTCACGCCGAGCATTCGGTGCGATTGCTCCCGCCTGTGACGCCGGCGCCACGCCCCGCCGAGCCCGAGGCGGCGGTAACCACCTTCCCCGATGCAGCGGCCATTGCCGGTGGACAGGGCTGGTCTTGGTCTCGGGGCCGCCCTTGCAAGCGTCGCGAGCGCCGCGCTAGGGTCCGGTCGTGGCCTGACGAGACAGGGTGTCGCACGCGGTGCGGCAGCCGACGCGCATGGGTGACGCGCAAGGGTGCGGTCCGCACGGCCTTCCGGCCGAGGTTCCTGGCCGACCCGGACCGCAGATCGTCGCCCAGTCACGGCGCGCGGGCCGCAGGGGGCGGAGGGGGACTATGGAAGCGGGCCTGAGCTGGACGGATGATCGCGTGGCGCTCCTGCGCCGGTTGTGGGAAGACGGGCAGAGCGCGAGCAAGATTGCGGCGCAACTCGGCGGCGTCACGCGCAATGCGGTGATCGGCAAGGTGCATCGCCTCGGCCTCGGCGGTCGTGCCCGGGGGGGCGAGGAAGCTCAGGTTGCGCCGCAGGCCGCCAAGGCCGTGGAGATCGAGACCGCCATCGCGGTAGTCGAGACCCAGGCGCCCGAGCCGGTGGCGATCCTCTCGCATCGCCCTGCGCCGGTCTTCCCGACGCCCGCCCCGGCCGCACCGGAGCCCGTGGCGCTGTCGGTGTCGCAGCGCGTCACGATCATGGACCTGCGGGAATCCATGTGCCGCTGGCCGCTCGGCGATCCGACCACGCCGGAATTCCGGTTTTGCGGCGCCCGCTCGATCACCGGCCTGCCTTACTGCACGCATCACGCCGAGATCGCCTATCAGCCGGCCGCGGAGCGCAAGCGCGACCGGCGCGTCGCCTCGTTCCGCTAGGATCGGGTGCCCTAGCGGATCGGGACCCCGACCTCGCTGAGGTAGCGACGGGTGCCGTCATGGATCTGCGCGGCCGGCACGATCCCGGAGAGGTTCTTCGGCTGGCTCGCCGAGCCCTGCGGGTGGCGCGCCGCCATGTCTGACCGGGCCAGCGCCCTGACGATCCGGTAGGCCGTGTCGGCTGCGAAGCCGGGCCGGACGAGAACGAGGCTCCAGGAGCCGATCGTCTCGATCGCTTCGGCCTGGCCGGGAAAGCTTCCGGGCGGGACCGTCAGCCGCCGGAACGTCGCGCCCGGCTGGGCGAGGCGGGCGATGCCGGCCTCGGACGGTCCGAAGAATCGAGCGCCGCCGGGCGCATGCGCCAGGGCGAGGAAGCCCGGCCAGCCGAGCCCGCCGCCCCAGAGTGCCTCCGCGCGCCCATCCAGCACCATCGGCGGCCCGTCGCCGGCCCGGTCGAGCAGGATCGGGCGGATATCGCGTTCGGGGTCGAGCCCCGAAGCCTGGAGCGCGCTGCGGCCCATCACCGTGAGGCCGGAATTGTGCGTGCCGAGCACCACGGTCCGGCCGCGCAAGTCGTCCACGGTGCGGATCGCGCTCCCCGCCGGCACGGCGAACAGGCCGGGCGTCGGATACATCGGAGCGAGGATCGTGAGACCGCCGGGCTCGGCCAGGGCTGGGGTGGCGTATTCTCCCTGGACCAAAGCCAGGTCGACCCGGCCGGCACGCAGCAGCCCGACATTCTCCGCCGAGCCGCCACTGGCCCGTGCCTCGATGATCAGATCGGGATCCGCCGCCTGGACCGCCGCCGCGAAGGCATCTCCGAAAGCCGGAAAGCCGCCGCCCGGCGTCGCGGTAGCGAGGACGACGCGCGTCGGCTCCGCCGCATGGGCCGACCGGCCGAGGAGGAGGCCCAGGGCGGCGAGCAGCCCGGCGCGGCGAGTCGGTCCGCCGCCAACGGTCAAATGGCGCGTCATCTGACAATCCTGGTCGTCCGCCCCGGGCGTCCGCGGCGGGCAGCGTTCATACGGAGAACGATATTCCAGAAAAGGCCGGCGCATCAGAGACCTTCTTCCACGATTTCGGGTATTCCCCAGCGCCGGCAAAAAGAACTTTCGCACAGGACACTTAGCCTGATTGCCCCGGCTTCGGCGACGCGATATCGCAGCCTCGTGTCCGGCGGCGCGCCAGTGCTTCCCTTGGCTCGGGCCCGCCGGACCCGACATTGATCCGACCCGACACCTGCAGGAGTTCCGCGATGGCCGATTCCCTCAACGCGCCGGCGAAGGTCGGCCACGGTCGTGTCTACGGCTCGATCACCGAGACCATCGGCAACACCCCGCTGGTGCGCCTCAACCGCCTGCCCAAGGAGCACGGCGTCGACGCCGAGATCCTGCTGAAGCTCGAATTCTTCAACCCGATCGCGAGCGTCAAGGACCGCATCGGCGTCAACATGATCGACGCGCTCGAGGCCGCCGGCAAGCTGCAGCCCGGCGGCACGCTGGTCGAGCCGACTTCCGGCAACACCGGCATTGCGCTGGCCTTCGTGGCCGCGGCCCGGGGCTACCGGCTGATCCTGGTGATGCCCGAGACGATGTCCCTCGAGCGGCGCAAGATGCTGGCCTTCCTGGGTGCCGAGCTGGCGCTCACCCCGGGCGCGCAGGGCATGAAGGGCGCCATCGCCAAGGCCGAGGAACTCCTGAAGGAGATCCCGGGCTCGGTGATGCCGCAGCAATTCTCGAACCCGGCCAATCCCGAGATCCACCGCAAGACCACCGCGGAGGAGATCTGGACCGATACCGGCGGTCAGCTCGATGCGTTCGTGGCTGGCGTCGGCACCGGCGGCACCGTGACCGGCGTCGGCGAGGTGCTGAAGCCGCGCCTGCCGAACCTCAAGGTCTTCGCGGTCGAGCCGGTGGACTCCCCGGTGATCTCCGGCGGCCAGCCCGGCCCGCACAAGATCCAGGGCATCGGCGCGGGCTTCATCCCGGAGAACCTGCACACCGACATCCTCGACGGCGTGCTCAAGGTCTCCAACGACACCGCCTTCGAGACCTCGCGGGCGCTGGCTCGGCTGGAGGGGATTCCGGGCGGCATCTCGACCGGCGGCAACGTCGCGGCCGCGCTGGAACTGGCCAAGCGGCCGGAATTCCAGGGCAAGCGGATCGTCACGATCGCCTGCTCGTTCGCCGAGCGCTACATCTCGTCGGCCCTGTTCGACGGCATCGGCTAGCCCGGTTTGGCGAAGGCGCGCCGCGCGCCGACGCTGACGTTTCAAGCCGCGTCTGTCCCCATGGGGCCGGCGCGGCTTTTTCTTTGGCGGGAGGCCGGGACGATACCGTGCCCAGGAAATGTTTTAGTATTCAACCGTCGTTACTCCTCGGCTGTCGCAGATGACGGAAGACCCCTTGGTGACCGAAATCGACAGCAACGATTTTACGGCCGAAGAAATCCGAAGATTTAACGCAGTCGCAGCCACCATCCTTTCACTTTGACTTGGCCATGCGCCCGGAGCGGCGCTGTTCCCGGATGAGAACCTTGGAAAAACCGCGCGCATAGGTCATCTGGATCACGCGCCGTCGCTCCACCCGCGATCCGGCACCGGACGGACTGACTCGCATGCGCTGGCTTCTCGTTCTCATCAGTTGCCTGCTTGCCCAGACGGCGCAGGCTCAGGGCTTCGCGAGCCACGATCTCACAAGCGTCGTGGATCAGGTCAGGATCGCGATCGACCCGAAGGCGTCGGTGCAGGCGACGCCGCTGAGCCTGACCATGACGTGTTCCCCGTGCAAGGGTTCGCCCACGGTCGACATCGAGCTCGGACGGCTGACCGACGGGACCGAGAAGCGTGTGCGATCCGGGGAGACGTCCTTCGCCAAGCTCGAATCGCTCTGCATCAAGCAGAATCCCGATTGCCGCCTCTCATCCCTGCCGGTCAGCCCGGCGGTCGGATGGATCACGGTCTACGGGCTCGGGAATGGCGGGGGATCGACCGCGGTGATCCTGCGCGACGGCGACCTCCTGACCATCCAGGCCAAGGCCGACAGCCCCGGCCACGCCGAGGATTCGGTTCGGGCGCTCGTCCAGGGCATGACACCCAGGATCGTCGGGCCCTGACGCCGCAGCGGGCTCGATTGCGGCAGGCGGAGCACCGCTCGCGCCGGATCGGAACGCCCGACGCAACTCTGGTCTCCCGCCCCCGTTGTCCCGCAACAGCGCGACACAGGAGAGGCAGACGCCATGGCAGAGCAGACGAAGCGGCCGTCGTTGAAGGATTTCAACGCCAACGCGGACCGCAATGGCCAGGATCTCGGCCAGGATTCGCCCCTCGACGTGGGCTTGGCGGCCAACACCCAGACCGACCTCAAGCGGGACCCGGCGGGCGACGCCCAGGCGGCCCGGATCGCCTCCGGCACGCCCGGCTCGGATGCCACGGACGCCACCGAGGCCGAGACGCCGCCTGAGAACCTGAAGAAGTTGCAGGGCGATTTCGGCACCGCGTCCGGCAAGGGTTCCAATTTGGGCGAAGCCATCGACCGGGCGACCGCCGCGGTCGGCCAGGATGACGGGAAGCGGTGATGGGCAGAATCACCAGCGATTCCGGCACGATCACCCGCAAGCCCGACGATACGGTCGGCTCACCGGGCGAGCACCCGGCCGGCGGTGGTCACCAGACCGCCGAACAGGCGGCGATCACCGATATGGGCGCGGGCGGAGCGGCCAAGACCGAATCCAAGGAGGGCTGGGGCAAATCCGGCGAGGCCGGACGCGCACCGCCCGCCATCGGCGGCTCCTCGGGCGGCCATTCCGACCAGACAGCGTCACGGGCCCCGGCTGCCGACCAAAAGGTGGCCGACGGCCACTATCGTGTCGAGCAGGAGAACAGGAATGAGTGAGCGTGAAGATCCGAAACCGAAGAAGCCGGCCAACGTGGCGCCCGACGCGGTGAAGGACCCGAACGAGAAGACCGACGGCAAGCCCGGGATGGGTCCGCAGGGCGGCAAGAGCCAGAACGACGAGACCGATCCGGGCAGCAGCTGAGGATCCTAACGGGCGCCGGCGACCGCGAGGCATCCGTCTCGAGGTCGGCCGGAGGTCTTTTACACAAGACAGCGGGATGCGAAGCGGCCGGACCGCCCGGACGATCACATCCGGTGTGCATCCGGCCGCGGCGCAGGCGTGCCGAACCTCGTCCCGTCGGTGCGCCCCCCCCCTGCCCTGCCGCCGGTTTCGGCGGCGACCCATCGGTCCGCGCGATCCTCGCCGACGCCAGGGCCGAAGCCGAACGCGACGGCAGGCGGCCCTTCGCCGGATCGGGGGTCGGACCCACGGGTTTCACGCAGGCCTCTCGAAACAGATCCGCCGAGCCCAAGGGCTCGGCGGCAGGATTCGATGGGTCAACGCGGGAGGACAGGAATTGCCACCGGCGACCGGGCATGAAGGCCCGGTCGTCGCGCGCCCTTCAGCTCAGGCGGCGGTGTCCTTCGACGAGCGCTCGACGCGCTTGCGATCGTTGGGATCGAGCACGGTCTTGCGCAACCGGATCGACTTCGGCGTGACCTCGACCAGCTCGTCGTCCTGGATCCAGGCGAGCGAGCGCTCCAGGGTCATCCGGATCGGCGGCGTCAGGCGCACGGCCTCGTCCTTCGAGGTGGTGCGGATGTTCGTCAGCTTCTTACCCTTGAGCACGTTCACCTCGAGATCGTTCTCGCGGTTGTGCTCGCCGATGATCATGCCCTGATAGACCTTCCAGCCGGGCTCGATCATCATCGGGCCGCGATCCTCGAGGTTCCACATGGCGTAGGCCACGGCCTCGCCCTTGTCGTTCGAGATCAGAACGCCGTTGCGGCGTCCGGCGATCTCGCCCTTGAAGGGCTCGTAGGCCTTGAACAGGCGGTTCATGATCGCCGTGCCGCGGGTGTCGGTCAGCAGCTCGCCCTGGTAGCCGATCAGGCCGCGGGTCGGGGCGTGGAACACGAGGCGCAGGCGATCGCCGCCCGACGGCCGCATCTCCAGCATCTCGGCTTTGCGCTCGGACATCTTCTGCACGACGACGCCGGAATGCTCCTCGTCGACGTCGATCACGACCTCTTCGATCGGCTCGAGCAGGTTACCCTCTTCGTCCTTCTCGTAGACCACGCGCGGCCGGGAGACGGCGATCTCGAAACCCTCGCGCCGCATCGTCTCGATCAGGATGGCGAGCTGGAGCTCACCGCGGCCGGACACGTAGAACGAGTCCTTGTCGGCGGCCTCCTCGATCTTGAGCGTGACGTTGCCCTCGCCCTCCTTGAACAGGCGGTCGCGGATCATGCGGCTGGTGACCTTGTCACCCTCGGTGCCGGCGAGCGGCGAGTCGTTGACGATGAACGACATGGTCACGGTGGGCGGATCGATCGGCTGGGCCTGGATCGGGGTGTCCACCTGCGGGTCGCAGAACGTGTCGGCCACCGTGCCCTTGATTAGGCCGGCGATGGAGACGATGTCGCCCGCCTCGCCGACATCGATCGGGGCGCGCTCCAGGCCGCGGAAAGCCAGGATCTTGGAGACGCGACCGGTCTCGACCACCTTGCCGTCCCGCGACAGGACCTTGATCTGCTGGTTCGGCTTGACGGTGCCGGAGGCGATGCGGCCGGTGATGATCCGGCCCAGGAACGGGTTGGCCTCGAGCAGGGTGCCGAGCATCCGGAACGGGCCGTCCTCGACCTTGGCCGGCGGCACGTGCTTGAGCACGAGCTCGAACAGCGGCTTGAGGCCCACCGACGGGTCGGCATCCGGGCTGTCGGCCATCCAGCCGTTGCGGCCCGACCCGTAGAGAATCGGGAAGTCGAGCTGCTCGTCCGTGGCGTCGAGAGCAGCGAACAGGTCGAACACCTCGTTCACGACCTCATTGATGCGCGCATCCGGACGGTCGACCTTGTTGATCGCCACGATGGGGCGCAGGCCGATCTTGAGGGCCTTGCCGACCACGAACTTGGTCTGGGGCATCGGCCCCTCGGCGGCATCCACCAGCACGATCACGCCGTCGACCATCGACAGGATGCGCTCGACCTCGCCGCCGAAATCGGCGTGGCCGGGGGTGTCGACGATGTTGACGCGGGTGTCCTCCCAGACGACCGAAGTCGCCTTGGCCAGGATCGTGATGCCACGCTCCTTCTCCAGGTCGTTGGAGTCCATCGCCCGCTCCTCGACCCGCTGATTCTCGCGGAAGGTGCCGGACTGGGCCAGCAGCTTGTCGACGAGCGTCGTCTTGCCGTGGTCGACGTGGGCAATGATGGCGATGTTGCGCAGATTCATGGCGGCCCGAAACGGGTTGTGCCGGCTCCCTGGCGGCCGCGCGGCGCGGCCGTCCGCGCCGGGTGAGGTACGGTCGTGGTGGTTGCGTCGCAATATAAGCCCACGCGTCCGCCCGCAAGGCCGTCGCGCACATGCCGGCCTTTCGTGGCGTGCGTCGTGCCCGGCTAAACCACACGTGGTGCCAGGATTTTTCTGCCGGCGACGCCGCGATCGGCCTGCCGGCCGTCTGCGCGGTGCGACGTTTTCAGGAGAAGCCGCTGCGTTCGACGGCTCCGGTGCCGTAAACGGACACAGTCTGCCGGCGGTGGCGATTCGCCGCCCCTGCCCCGGCGTCGGACGCAGTGCCGGGCGAGAACGGAGCGTACGCTATGAGCAGGAAGGTGGCTCTCGTGACGGCGGGCGGCAGCGGCATGGGGGCGGCCGCCGCCCGGAAGCTCGCGGCCGAGGGCTATGCGGTCGCGATCCTGTCGTCGTCCGGCAAGGGTGAGGCGCTGGCGCAGGAGCTGGGCGGTTTCGGGATCACCGGCTCGAACCAATCGACCCAGGATCTGGAGCGCCTGGTCGGCGGGGCGATGGCCCGGTGGGAGCGGATCGACGTCCTGGTCAACAGCGCCGGCCACGGGCCCCGGGCGCCGTTGCTCGACATCACGGACGCGCAATGGCACGCCGGCCTGGACACCTACCTCCTGAACGTGGTGCGGCCGGCGCGCCTCGTGACGCCGGTCATGCAGGCGCAGCGTGCCGGCGCGATCATCAACATCTCGACCGCCTGGGCCTTCGAGCCGAGCCCGATGTTCCCGACCTCGGCGGTGTTCCGGGCCGGGCTCGCCGCGTACACCAAGCTGTTCGCCGACACCTACGCGGCCGACAATGTCCGGATGAACAACGTGCTGCCCGGCTGGATCGACAGTCTGCCCGCCACGGAGGAGCGCCGGCAGAGCGTCCCGATGGGCCGTTACGGAAGCACGGACGAGATCGCCGCCACGATCGCGTTCCTCGCCTCGGACGGGGCGGCCTACATCACCGGTCAGAACCTGCGCGTCGATGGCGGCCTGACCCGCTCGATCTGACCCGGCGCCCCGCGCGGATTGCGCAGGCGCAAGTTCTGAGCCGCGGCGGTGCCGCTGTACGGCCCTGTTGCCCTATATGACGCTGCAATGACGCTGCTGTCTCGCATCGGGGAAGCGGAGTCGCGCCGACGGACGCAGCGCTGCCGGAGCCCGGTTCCTCGGGCCCGGCCGGCGGCACCGGTCCGTTGACGCGCCCCCGAGGCCCCGCTCCCCGGCAGGCCTCTTGAATGGAACTGCGACCCTCAATGGCGTTCCGGCTCGGATCTGTGCGCGGGCGCACGACAAACCCGCATCGACTCCGCCAGTACGGGCGCACACCGGACGGACGCGATGCGCGAGCTTGAGCCGCGACTTTTCCCGTATATCTGGCGCTACTCCAAGGCCGACCAGCTCAAGATCTGCGCGGTGGTCCTGGCGTCGCTGCCATTCTACTTCGCGTCGCTCGATCTGCCGAAGCGCATCGTCAACGACGCGATCACCGGCAAGGCGTTCGCGCATGGCGAGGCGACCGCTCCGTTCCTCGAGATCACGATCGACTGGCCGGCCCCGCTCGGCGGCGGGACCACGCGGCTGTTCGAGGGGTTTCAGTTCGACCGGTTCGAGCTGCTGCTGGGCCTGTCGACCCTGTTCCTGGCGCTCGTCCTGATCAACGGCGCCTTCAAGTTCTGGATCAACCTGCAGAAAGGCATCCTCGGCGAGCGGATGCTGCGCCGGCTGCGCTTCCAGCTGTTCTCGCTGATGCTGCGCTTCACCCCGGAGGCGCAGCGCGAGGTGAAGTCGTCCGAGACGGCGACGATCATCCGCGACGAGGTCGAGCCGATCGGCTCGTTCATCGGCGACGCGATCGTGGTGCCGGTCTTCCTCGGCACCCAGGCGGCGACCGCCCTGGCCTTCATCATGATGCAGAACGTCTGGCTGGGCCTCGCGGCCGGCGGGATGGTGGCGGTGCAGATGACCGTGATCCCGCGGCTGCGGCGCCAGATCATCCTGCTCAGCCGCCAGCGCCAGATCGCCTCGCGCAACCTGGCCGGCCGGGTCGCCGAGGTGCTCGACGGCCTGCCGGCGGTGACGCTCAACGACACCGGCCGCTGGGAGCGGGCCGAGATCGGCGGCCGGCTCTACAGCCTCTACGACCTGCGCCTGCGCATCTACCGCCGGAAATTCGCGGTCAAATATCTCAACAACCTGCTCGCGCAGGTGACCCCGTTCCTGTTCTACGCCATCGGCGGCGTGTTCGCGCTCAAGGGCGAGCTCGATATCGGCCAGCTCGTGGCGGTGCTCGCCGCCTATCGCGACCTGCCGCCGCCCCTGAAGGAGCTGATCGACTGGGACCAGCAGCGTCTCGACGTCGAGGTGAAGTACGAGACCGTGGCGGCGCATTTCGGGCCGCAGCGCCTCCAACCCGCGGAGCGGGAGATCCAGGGGACGCCGCCGCGGCTCGGCAGCCCGCTGCGGGTCGAGGCGCTGGCGCTGCGCGATCCCCAGGGGGGCCTGCCGATCGAGGTCGGCGACATCCAGGCCGACCTGCCCGGCCAGCTCGCCCTGGTCCCCCCCGGGCCGGTCGCGCAGGAATTCGCCCGCGTGCTGGCCGGCCTGCGCGTTCCCCCCAGCGGCACGGTGCGGATCGGCGATCACGACCTGTCCACCCTGCCGCGCGCGACCCGGTCCCGCCGCATCGCCTTCGCGGATCTCGAACCGGTCCTGTTTCCCGGGACGGTGCGCGACAACCTGCTCTACGGATTGCGGATCAAGCCGCTGCGGACCAAGGGCATCGACCTGAGCAAGACGCGGATCAACGAGGCGGTGAAGACCGGCAATCCCGCCGACAGCATCGACGATCCGTGGATCGACTACGGCCGGTTCGGCGTCCGCGACGCCCGGGAGCTCGACGAGCGCCTGCTCGACCTGCTCTTCCGCCTCGATCTCGGCGACGACCTGTACCGGTTCGGCCTTGGCGCCCTCAGCACGGTGGTCCACGATACCCCGGCGGGCCAGCGCATGATCGCGGCCCGGGAGCATCTGCGCGAGCATTTTGCCCGGAGCGGGCTCGCCGACCTGGTGATCCCGTTCTCCCGCGGGACCTACAACCAGCAGGCGACCGTGGCGGAGAACCTGATGTTCGGGGTGCCGCGCGACCCGAGCCTGACGGATCCGCGGCGGCTCGCCAGCGTGCGGCTGTTCCGGGAGGCCCTGGAGCGGGTGAAGCTGCTGGACGACCTCGACCGCATGGGCGTGGCGATCGCCCAGAACCTCAAGGACATCTTCGCGGACGTGCCGCCCGGTCACCCGCTGTTCCGGCGCTTCTCGCTGATCACCCCGGACGCGCTGCCGGATTACCTGCGCCGGCTCGCCCGCCTGCCCGCGGCGGGCCGCCTGGACGAGGCCGACAGCGTCGCCTTCCTGGCGCTCGCGCTGGCCTATGTCGAGCCGCGGATGCGCTTCGGCCTGCTCGACCAGCCGCTCAAGCTCCGCATCGTCGGTGCCCGCGGCGTGGTGCAGGCGTTCATGCACGGCCATGACGGCTGCGATATCGAATCCTACGATCCCAACCGGATCAACCCGCGCAGCACGGTGCTCGACAACCTCCTGTTCGGCCGCATCGACACGGCCCGGATGCACGGCGAGGCGATCATCCAGCGCGAGGCCCGGGCTGTGTTCCGCCAGTTCGACCTCGAGCGCCCGGTCCAGAGACGCGGCCTCGACAGGGAGGTCGGCAATCGCGGCCAGCTCCTCACCGATCGGGTGCGCGTCCGGATCGGCTTGGGCCGGGCGCTGCTGCGCGACCCGGAGATCCTGGTGGTGGACCGGGTGAGCGAGCAGCTGGAGCGCGGCGTCGAGACCTTGCTCGACGTGACCGCGGCGGTCCTGCCGCGCGCCAGCCTGGTCGCCAGCGTGTCGAGCGAAGCCGACGCCGCCCGTTTCCCCGCGCGGCTGCCGCTGCGGCCCAACGAATCCCGCCTGCGCAACGCAGCCGAGTGATCCCCGCGGGCGGCCCGGACACCGCTCCGGTGGCGCGCGCGTTCGATGAGCCGCGACGCGCGACCCGCGTCGCCCGGCGGTTTACAGTGCGGGCCGTCTCCGGCACAGGATGTCCGACATGCCCCCATTATCGGACGCGATCGCGAGTTCGGCCCGGACCAGCCCGAGCCTCGCCGGCCTGCCGCGCCTGGTGCCGCCGCACCCGGCCCTGGCGGAGCACGAGCTGCCGCTCCCGGCCTATCTGCGCTCGATCCGTGACAACGGTCTGGCGGGCTTCCCCCGGCGCGCCTTCGAGGAACCGATCACCCGCCGCGGCCTGCTCGGCCGGTCGAGCTACGTGCTGAGCGATCCCGAGGCGATCCGCCATTTCCTGGTCGAGAACCAGGCCAACTACGCCCGCACCAGCGGGACGGTGCGGATCCTGCGCCCGATCCTCGGCGACGGGCTGCTGATCAGCGAGGGCTCAGCCTGGCGCCACCAGCGCCGGACCCTGGCACCGGCCTTCACGCCCCGGGCGATCGACGGGCTGGTGCCGCACATCGCCGCCGCCGTGGACGACGGCATGGAGCGGATCGTCACCGAGGCGGCGGCCGGTCCGATCGACCTGTTCATGGCCTTCCACCGGCTGGCTCTGGAGATCGCCGGCCGGAGCATGTTCTCGGTCGGCATGGACCAGTACGGCCCGGAGCTGCGCGACTTCATCGCAGAGTACAGCATCAAGATCGGCCGGCCGCATCTCCTCGACATCGTGATCCCGCCGGGCTGGCCGGTGCCGCTCGATTGGTCCCGGGCGCGCTTCCGGCGGCGCTGGATCCCGTTCCTCGACCGGATCATCGCGGCCCGCCAGGCCGCGACGCGGGAGGCGGGCCATTCCGGCGACCTGCTCGACCTGCTCGCCACCGCCCGCAACCCGGATACCGGCGCCCCGTTCAGTGCCGCGGAGCTGCGCGATCAGGTGGCGACCATGATCCTGGCCGGCCACGAGACCACGGCCGGGACCCTGTTCTGGGCCGCCTACATGCTGGCGCTTGCCCCCGAATTGCAGGAGCGGCTCGCCGCCGAGGCGCGAGCGGCCGACCTCACCGACCCGACCCATTGCCAGAGCGACGGGCGGCTGCCGCTCATCCGGGCGACGGTGGACGAGACGCTGCGTCTCTACCCGGCGGCCTTCGTCATCGTCCGCCGGGCGCTGGGCCCCGACACGATCGCGGGTCACCCGGTCAAGAAGAGCGACATCGTCATGGTGAGCCCGTGGGTGCTCCACCGGCACCGGACGCTCTGGTCCGATCCGGAGGCCTTCGACCCCAGCCGCTTCCTGCCGGGAGCGAAACCGCCGGCCCGCTTCTCCTACCTGCCGTTCGGGGCGGGCCCGCGCGTCTGCATCGGTGCGCAATTCGCGCTGATCGAGACGGTCCTGTCGTTGGCGCGGCTGCTCGCCCGCTTCCGGCTGGTGCTGGAGGATCGCGAGCCGATCCTGCCGCACGCGGTGGTCACCACACAGCCGCAGCGTTTCGCCAAGTTCCGGCTGATCCCGCGCGATTGACCCCTCGCCTTACCCGGACACCGGCCCCCCGGACCGTGCCGCGGAGGCGTTCCAAAAAAAGCGAAGCCGCACCCGGCTCAGCGGGCGCGGCTCGCGCAGGTTCGTGTCGGCGGTGGCGCGTGCGGCCGGGCTCAAGCGGCCTTCTTGGCGGCCGGCTTGCGTCCGACCTTGTTCGCCGCGACCTCGGCGAGCTTGGCCGCCAGCTTCGCATCGAGCTTGGCCGAGGCACCGAGCGGAAGCTCGATGTCGAGGCCCAGCGTCGAGACGCCCTCGCCGCGCTCCAGGGTGACCTTCACCTTGTCCGGCTCGACCGAGACATGGTTGGCGATCACCGCCAGGATCTCCTCGCGGAGCTGGATCACCAGGTCGGGGCGACCCGACTCGGCGCGCTCATGGGCGAGAATCAGCTGCAGGCGGTCGCGGGCGACCGCGCCGGAATTGCGCTTCTGGAAGATACCGAGGATGCTCATGCCGCCCTCCGCATGAACAGCTTGTCGAGGAAGGACTTCCGCTCGGTCGGCATGCTCATCGGCACGTCCTCGCCCTTCAGCCGGCGCGCCGCATCGGCGTAGGCCCGCGCCGGGGCGCAGAGGGGGTTGTTGAGGGTGACCGGGCAGCCGAGGTTCGAGGCGCGCAGCACCTCCTGGCTCTCGGGAATGATCGCCAGCAGCGGGATCGACAGGATGTCGAGCACGTCCTCGGTCTTGAGCATGTCGCCGCGGTCGGCCCGCATTGGGTCGTAGCGGGTGAGGATCAGGTGCTTCTCCATCTCCTCGCCCTTCTCCGCCTTGGCGGTCTTGGAATCGAGGAGGCCGATGATCCGGTCGGAGTCGCGCACCGAGGAGACCTCGGGGTTGGTCACCACCACGGCCACGTCGGCGTGGTGCATGGCGAGCTGGGCGCCGCGCTCGATGCCGGCCGGCGAGTCGCACACCACCCAGTCGAACCGCTCGCGCAGCTCTTCCATCACCCGGGCGACGCCGGCATCGGTGAGCGCGTCCTTGTCGCGGGTCTGCGAGGCCGGCAGCAGGTGCAGGGTGTCGAGCCGCTTGTCCTTGATCAGGGCCTGCGGCAGCTTGGCGTCGCCGTTGACCACGTTGATGAGGTCGTAGACCACCCGGCGCTCGGCACCCATGACGAGGTCGAGGTTACGCAGGCCGACGTCGAAGTCGACAACGCACACGCTCTGCCCACCCTGCGCCAGGGCCGCTCCGAGGGCCGCGGTCGTCGTCGTCTTGCCGACGCCGCCCTTGCCCGATGTGACGACGAGAACCTTTGCCACGCGTCGATCTCCCTTGATCCTGAGCTTACTAGTCTAAGCTTGCCATTCGGATGTTGCCGCCATCGAGCCAGACCTGAGCGGCCTTGCCGCGCAGGGCCGTGCCCATGTCCTCCGCCGTCCGCACGAGGCGGTCGATCCCCAGCAACTCGGGCTCGAATTTGCGGCAGTAGATTCGTGCTCGCGGGTTGCGCGCCGCACCGGCGATCGCGCGGCCCCGCAGGGCGCCGTAGACGTGGATCGAGCCGCCCGCGAGGATTTCGGCGCCGGAGGAGACGGAGCCCATCACGGTGACGTCGCCGGTCGGGTTGATCACGCTCTGTCCGGAGCGGACCGAGCCCTCGACGGTGATCGAGGTGACCACCTGCGGCTCCGGCTCGGCGGGGGCGGCCGGCATCTCGACCGTGTCCGACGGACGCCCCTGCACCAGCAGCGGCGGCAATCCGGACGCGACGGCGTCGATCCCCTCGATCCCCAGGACCGCGATGCCGCGGGCCTTGAGCTCGGCCATTAACGTTTCGAGCGCGTCCGGCTCGGGCTTGAGCTGGGCGCAGTCCAGGATCACGGCCCGGCCTTTCAGCAGGGTCGGCGAGCGCTTGAGCGCCGCGTCGAGGCCCGCGAGCCACTCCGGAAGCGGCGGCTCGGGGGTGAGGGCCAGGCCCTTGAACGCCCGCCCGCGAAGGCTGAGCGGCCGGGGCGCAGGAGCCGCCGCTGGGGCGGTCTCCGGGTCGTCGATCGGCTCGGGGAGGGTTTCGCTCATGTCGGCCCGTTAAGAGTCCTTACCGGACCATTGACGGCGGGCATGGTTACCGAAGGGTTAAGTTTTGGATCCGGTCGGCAAATTCTGCCGGGATCCTGGGATCGATGGACCGAGGGGTCGGTGCGGCCCGTGGTCAGAGGGGGCCCGACCACCGCCTGGTTTCCGGCTGACGCAGTCCGATAGTACCTCGCGACCGCGCAGGGTCGATCCTGGCTAAGCTCTTAGCGCAGATCGCATTTGCCGATGCGACGCGATTGCTCGGACCTGCACGGTGCATCTGTAGTGCGCGATATTCGCGGCACGCTGAACATCACCGCGCGCGCCGCTTACCGCGGTTGGACGCCAATGCGATCCCGGCGCAGCTTCGCGCGATCCTTCGCGTATTCATCAATATCCCGGGCCGGTTTTCCGCCCTTCAGGCTCTGCCCCTGCGTCCGCGCGTGGCGTTGGCTCAGCGGCGAACGCGAGTCCGCGCCGTCTGCTTTCCTCACCCCCGTTCGAACAACCCCAGCTTGATCGCATCCTCGACCAGCCGAACCTCGACGGCCTGACCGCGGAAGGCCGGGTCGAGGTCGTCGGCGGCGCGGTAGAGGCCGTCGATCGCCACCAGTTCCGGCTCGAAGCGGCGGCACCAGATCCGCGCGCCCGGGTTGCCGGCGGCGCCCGCCACCGCCCGGCCGCGCAGGGCGCCGTAGACGTGGATCGAGCCGCCGGCGATCACCTCGGCGCCCGAGGCGACGGCGCCGAGCACGGTCACGTCGCCTTCGAGATGCAGCACGGTCTGGCCGGAGCGCACCGGCGCATCGAGGATCAGCGAACGCGCGGCGTTCTCCTTGGGCGCCGGCTCGGGCGGCGTCTCCTCGCCCGGTGTGGCGACCTCGCCGGCCGGGCGACCGCCCGACAGGGCCGGCGGCAGATCCGGGGTGAGGATCGACGGCGGCGCGCCCTCGATGCCCAGGATCGCGATCCTGCGGGCTGCGAGTTCCGCGAGCAGGCCGTCGAGATCCTCCCGAGTAAGCTTCAGCCCGGCGAGGTCGAGGATCACCGGCCGGCCGGCGAAGAAGTTGGGTGCGCGCCGGTTCAGGGCGTCGAGGTCGCCGAACCACTCGGCCACGGGCGGTATCGGGGCCAGCACGGTGGCCATGAAGGAGCGGCCGCGGAAGCGGATCGGCGGGCGCGCCGGCTCGGATGTCGGCTGGGTCACGGGCGTTTTCGGTGGCGTGAGAATGTCTGACGCATCCATGCGGCGCGGCTGCGCCCGGGGCAATCCCGCTCGGCGCAGTGTGACGCCTTGCTCGGCCCGCCGGTGCATTTCTGTTGTAGAGAGGTCGGCCAGCCCAATCCGGACGAGACCGTTGAGCAGCGTACACGCGCCCAGACCCTTCGTCGTCGACGATCTGACCCAGGCCAACCAGCGCCGGGCGGCCGATCCGCGGGCCTCGGCCTGGGTCTCGGCCAATGCCGGGGCCGGCAAGACCAAGGTGCTCACCGACCGGGTGGTGCGGCTGCTCCTCGACGGCGCGCCTCCGGGCCGGATCCTGTGCCTGACCTTCACCAAGGCGGCGGCCGCCAACATGGCGATCCGGGTGTTCCGCCTGCTTGGCCGTTGGGTGACCCTGGACGATTCCGCGCTCGCCGCCGAGCTGGAGGCGCTGACCGGGGAGCGGGCCGACGCGGAGCGGCTGCGCATGGCCCGGCGCCTGTTCGCCCGGGCGGTGGAGACGCCGGGGGGCCTCAAGATCGAGACTCTGCACGCCCTGTGCGAGCGGCTCCTGCACATGTTCCCGTTCGAGGCGAATGTGCCCGCCCGCTTCGTGGTGCTGGACGAGACCAAGGCCCGGGAGATCTTCGACATCGAGATGGCCAACGTGCTGGCCGACGCGGTCTCGAACGGCGACACGCCGCTCAGCGCCGCCCTGGCGCGGGTCACCCCGGAGGCCACCGGCGACACCCTGCGGGCGGCGATCCGCTCCGCGTTGCGCGCGCGGAGTCTGATCGGCGACCGGGCCCGGATGGACCGGTCCTTCGAAGACTTGCACGGGGCTTTGGGGCTTGCCGCCGAAGAGAACGCGGAGGCGCTCGAGGCCGCGATCCTGGAGGGCGGCCCGGGCTGCCGCCCCGAGGATCGAGCGGCGTTGATCGAGGCTTTGCGCACCGGCAAGGCCAATGACGAGAAGCTCGCCGAGGCTCTGGCGGCGGCCGAGGCCGAGCGGGCGCAGTCGGAGGGGCTGCCGGACCGGTCCGAGGCGCTCGATCTCTACCGTGGGGTGTTCTTCACCCAGAAGGACGAGCCCAAGGCCGACAGCAGCCTCGGCACCAAGAGCGTCCCGGCCGCAGTGAAGGAATGCCTGATCGCCGAGCGCGACCGGCTAGCGCCGCTGTTCGACCGCCTGCGCGCTGCCCGGGCCCATGCCCGGACGCAGGCGCTGTTCCAGCTCGCCGCCGAGATCCACCGCCGGGTCGAGGCTCAGAAGGCGCGGCTCGGGGCACTCGATTTCGACGACCTGATCCACAAGGCGCTGGACCTGCTGGCCCGGGTCGGGGCCGGCTGGGTGCTGTACAAGCTCGACCGCGGCATCGACCATGTGCTGGTCGATGAGGCGCAGGATACCAACCCGGAGCAGTGGGAGATCCTGCGGGCGATCACCCAGGAATTCGCCGCCGGCGAGGGCGCCCGGGCCGGGACCCGGACCCGCTTCGCCGTGGGCGACCCGAAGCAGTCGATCTACGGCTTCCAGGGCGCCGAGCCGCGGGAATTCGCCCTCACCCGGGCGGCCTGGATCCAGGAATCGCGCGCGGCCGGCCTCACCTTCGAGGACGTGCCGCTGACCCTGTCGTTCCGCTCGACCGGCCTGGTCCTCCAGGCGGTCGACGCGGTCTTCGCCCTCGACGCGCATAACGAGGGCCTGTCCTTCGAGGATTCCGCGCGGCGGACGGTCCATGCCAGTGCCCGGCCCGGCGCCCCCGGGGCGGTGGAGCTGTGGCCGATCGCCGAGCCCGAGCCGACACCGGAGCCCGATGCCTGGACGGCGCCGGTGGACGCCCCCGAGACCAGCGCCCCGGCGATCGTCACGGCCCGACGGGTGGCGCAGGCGGTGCGGACCTGGACGAGCCAGGGCGACGCCACCGGCCGGGTCTGGCGCCCGGGCGACGTGCTGATCCTGGTGCGCAAGCGCGGGCCGGCCTTCGAGGAGGTGATCCGCGCCCTGAAGAATCTCGGCGTGCCGGTTGCCGGCCAGGACCGGCTGGAAGTCTCCGCCCATATCGCGGTGGCCGACCTCGTCGCCGCCGGACGGGCCGGGCTGCTGCCGGCTGACGATTTGACCCTCGCCACCGCGCTCAAGACGCCGCTGGTCGGGCTCACGGACGAGGATCTGGTGCGGCTCGCCGCCCGCCGCGACCTGTCGGAGACCCTGGAGGATGCCCTGCACCGCCACGCCGCGGCCGGCGATCCGGCGGCGATCCGCGGCCTCTCCGCGCTCTCGGACTGGATCGCGCTCGCGGGGCTCCACGGCCCGTTCGGCTTCTACGCGCGGCTCCTCGGGCCGCAGGGCGGGCGAGCGAAGCTGGTCGCCCGGCTGGGCGGCGAGGCGGGGGACGCCATCGACGTGTTTCTCGCCGCCGCCGCCCAGGCCGAGACCGGCGAGGACGCGCCCTCGCTCGGCGGCTTCCTGGCCCGCTATGTCGGCACCGAGGCCGGCCACACGGTCAAGCGCGACATGGAATCCGGCCGCGACGAGGTGCGGGTGATGACCGTGCACGGGGCCAAGGGCCTCGAGGCGCCGGTGGTCGTGGTCCTGGATGGCTGCGAGCCGCTGGGGCGCAATGACCCGCCGCTCCTGCCGCTCGCCGCCAATGGCGCGGCGCTGCCGCCGGTCTGGTCGAGCGGGAAGACGCAGGATTGCGCGGCCACCGGCGAGGCCCGCGCGGCCCTGCTCGCCCGGGCCCGGCAGGAGCACAACCGCCTGCTCTACGTCGCGATGACCCGGGCGGCCGACCGGCTCATCGTGGCACCGTTCCGGGGCCACGAGCGCGAGAGCGAGGCGGCCTGGTGCCGGATGGTCCGGGCCGGCCTGGAAGCCGCCCTCGGCGCCGGCCAAGCCCTGGAGCTGCCCTACGGTCCCGCGACCCTGTGGCGGGACGGCACCGAGACGCTGCGCCCGCCGGAGATCCCGGCCGCGGCGGCAGCGGCCTGCATGGCCGAGCCGGTCTGGCTGCGCAGCCCGGTCCCGCCGGAGCCGGAGATCCCGGTCCTCAACCCGTCCGGTGCCCTCCAGGCAGCCGACGGCTCGCGGGTGCCGCCGCCCCGCCTGGCGGATGCCCAGGCGCGCCGTCGCGGCATCCTGATCCATTCCCTGTTGCAACACCTGCCCCGGATCGAGACGGAGCGCCGGGAATCGGCCGGCCTCGCCTTCGTGCGGGCCCGGGCCCCCGGCCTGCCGCGCCCGGCGACCTACGGCATCGTCCGCTCAGTCCTGCGCCTGATCGACGATCCCGACCTCGCCCCCCTGTTCGCCCCCGACGCCCGCGCCGAGGTGAACCTTACGGGCCGCGTCCGGGCCGGCGGGGCCGAGCGGGTGGTGCAGGGCCGCGTCGATCGCCTCGCCGTCTCCGCCAACACGATCCGGATCGCCGATTTCAAGACCGGGCGCCCCCCGGCCGAGGACGAGCCCCTGCCCCCCGCCGAAGCTGGACAGATCGCGCTCTACGCAGAGCTGCTGGGCCAGATCTATCCGGACCGGACGATTCGCCCGATGCTGATCTGGACCTCGGGGCCGGTGATCCGGCCCTTAAGCGGCGACGACATCCGGGCGGCTTTGGACCAGGCGGGAATCGCGGGCTGACGGGCGCGCACCGTCATGGCGAGCGCAGCGAAGCAACCCGGTGCGGCGCGCGTTCTCCGAATGTGGTGTTTCCCTGGATCGCTTCGCTGCGCTCGCACTGACGGCGGGAAGCGGTTTTCGACGAAGGAAGCAGCAACGCGGCTCCATCCTGTGGAAGGGCCTTCTCCCCCGGCCCTCCCCGGCCGACATGCGCCAGCGCACATCGCAATGCGCCCCTCGAGGCGCCCCCATGCATCGGCGGGCGGACTGCTTGACCGGGCGGTGGGCCGTCGCCAATTCTGGTCGAACCGCGCGGGCCCCTGCCCGTCCGAGGCCGCCCCACCGGCGGCCGGTTGCGAAAGGTGACGTTATGGCGACGGTGAAAGTAACCGACGCGAGCTTCGAGCAGGACGTTCTCAAGTCCGCCGAGCCCGTCGTGGTGGATTTCTGGGCGGAGTGGTGCGGCCCCTGCCGCCAGATCGGCCCGGCGCTCGAGGAGATCGCCACCGATCTCCAGGGCAAGGTGAAGATCGCCAAGGTCAACGTCGACGAGAACCCGCAGATCGCCGCCCAGTACGGCATCCGCTCGATCCCGACGCTGCTGCTGTTCAAGAACGGCGAGCGGGTCGATCAGAAGGTCGGCGCCGCCCCCAAGGGCGACCTCTCCCGCTGGATCGGCGCACAGGTCGCCTGAGCCGCTGCCCCCTTCGACGCGACGACAAAAAGAAAGCCCGGCCGCAAGGCCGGGCTTTCTCGGTTTCGGGACCCAATCCCTTGGTCCCAGGCTTGGCGCCCGGGACCGATCGTCCGGTCTTAGTACGAGCCGAACTTGTAGTTCAGGCCGGCGCGGACGACGGCGAAGTCGTTCGTGTTGCGGCTGGTGTTGCCGGTCACGGCGTAGACCGGCAGCACGGTGCCGGTGTTCAGGGCAGCACCGACCAGCGGCAGGCCGGTGCGGTTGCGGTCCAGGCTCACGTACAGACCTTCGACCTTGAACGTCACAGCCGACGACCGGAAGAAGTTCAGGAACGAGTCGGTGGGGAGCGCGAACTCGGCGCCGCCGCCGACGGTGTAGCCGGTCTTGAAGTCGTCGCGACGGCCAGCGAAGTTCTGGAAGGCGACGCCCTGGGTGCCCTGGTCGCCGGTGGCGTAAGCGAAACCGCCGGTGGCGTACACGAGGGTCTTGTCGAAGGCGTAGCCGAGACGGCCGCGCACGGTGCCGAAGAAGTCCAGCGTGTTCAGGGTGCCGTTGACCGGGATGAAGCCCGGGTTGATGGCGGCGGCGTTCGTGGCGTAGCGCGGACGGCCACCGAAATCGAGGTACTGCGCGTCGGCCTCGAAGCCGATCACGACGCCCGAGCCCGGGGTGAACTGGTAGTTGTAGCCGATCTGGCCACCGCCGGAGAAGCCTTCGCGGTTGTTCTTGTTGTAGATCAGCGACGAGCCGAGCGGCGCGAGGGCGCGGTAGGGCACGAGGCCGTTGGCGCCGAGAACGGCCGGGCTACCGGCGGTCTGGACGAAGCCGCGGTTGCTGTCGGTGTCGCTGGCATCGAAAGCGTAGCCGGCGTTGATACCGAAGTAGAAGCCGGTCCAGGTGAACACCGGAACGGGGGTGAACACCGGCGGCGGCGCGGCGCGACGCGGCAGGTCGGCAGCGGAGGCCGCCGCGGTGAGCGCGGTGAACGCCGCGAGAGAGGTGAGAAGCGTCTTCATGTCTGTGATCCCCATCACAAGCCCGATCGAACCCGAAGCTAGGGGATCAAACCTATGCAGGATGTAGCTTCGCGGCCACAGCCGGGGGAAAGCGTGGCCGTGGGAACGATTTCGCGGCGTCGAATGCGGCGAATCGACGGCGATTACCGGGCGCTAACCAAACCTTCGCGAAAAAGCCAGTGCCCAAGACTGAGGCATGACGCGCCTCACACAGGCGGCGTGTCGTTGGCCGCCAGGACCAGCCCGGCCAGGTAGAGCGAGCCGCAGATCAGGATTCGCGGGGGCTGCTCGAAGGCGATGTCCTTCACCTGGGCCAGCGCCGCCTCGATGCTCGGCGCCGTCCGGGTCGACAGGCCGACATCCTCGCCGATTCGCGCCACCTCTTCGGCCGGCCGCGCCGCCATCGAGGTGGTGATCGGGACCGCGATGAGCGCCCGGGCCAGACCGACGAAGTTGCGCAGGAACCCGTCGGCATCCTTGGTGCTGAGGAGACCGACGATCAGGACCAGCGGCACGTCGCTGCGCTCGCCGAGATCGGCCATGGCGGCGGCGAGGATCCGGCCGCCGTCGATGTTATGGCCGCCGTCGAGCCACAGCTCGGCGCCGGGATCGAGCTGCGCGGCCAGCCGCCCGCGGCCGAGCCGCTGCAGCCGCCCGGGCCAGTCGACCTCGGTGAGGCCGCGCTCCAGGGCGGCGTTGCCGATATCGCCGAACCCGGCCGCCCGCAGAGCCGTGATCGCCGTGCCGGCATTGACCAGTTGATGGCGTCCGGCCAGGCGCGGCCGCGGCAGATCGAACAGGTCGGTCTCGTCTTGGTAGACGAGGCGGCCGCGCTCCTCGTGGACGGAGAAATCCTGGTTTCCGATCAGGATCGGGCCCGCCCCCACGGCCTCGGCGTGCCGGCAGAGGACGGCGTCGGCCTCGGCATAGTCCTGGGCGGCGATCACCGCCGGGCAACCGCGCTTGAAGATCCCGGCCTTCTCGGCGGCCACCGATTCGACCGTGTCGCCGAGATACTCGGCATGGTCGCGGCCGATCGGGGTCACGACCGCGCAGGCCGGCTGGGCGATGACGTTGGTGGCATCGAGCCGCCCGCCCAGCCCGACCTCGAGGAGCAGCACGTCGGCCGGGCTCGCCGAGAACAGCAGCAGAGCCGCCGCCGTGGTGATCTCGAACATGGTGATCGGCTCGCCGGCATTGGCGGCCTCGCAGCGCGAGAACGCGTCGGCCAGCCGGTCCTCGTCCACGAACTGGCCGCCGCCGATCCCGCCGAGCCGGATCCGCTCGTGGAACCGGACGAGATGGGGCGAGGTGTAGACATGCGCGGCCAGGCCCCCGGCCTCCAGGATCGCCCGCATGAACGCGATGGTCGAGCCCTTGCCGTTGGTCCCGGCGACGTGGATCACCGGCGGCAGGCGCCGCTCCGGATGGTTCAGCCGGGACAGCAACCGCTCGATCCGCCCCAGCGACAGGTCGATGGTGCGCGGATGGAGCGCGAGGAATCGCGCCATGAGGGCGTCGGAGGATGCCATCGCGGCCGGCTAGGCCGCTGCCTGGGCGGGGACCGGCGCATCGCTCGTAGCGGCGTTGGTCAGCAGGCCGCAGAGGCGCGTGATCGTCTCCTTCAGGGCGTGACGGTGGACCACCTGATCGACCATGCCGTGCTCGCGCAGGTATTCCGCCCGCTGGAATCCGTCCGGCAGCTTCTCGCGGATGGTCTGCTCGATCACCCGGGGGCCGGCGAAGCAGATCAGCGCGCCCGGCTCGGCCAGGTGCACGTCGCCGAGCATCGCGTAAGAGGCGGTGACGCCGCCGGTGGTCGGGTTGGTCAGCACCACGATGTAGGGCAGACGCGCGGCGTTGAGCCGGCGCACCGCCACGGTGGTCCGGGGCATCTGCATCAGGGACAGGATGCCCTCCTGCATGCGTGCCCCGCCGGAGGCCGAGAACAGCACGTAGGGGGTGCGCTTCTCCAGGGCGGTCTCGGCGCCGCGCACGAAGGCCTCGCCGGCCGCCATGCCGAGGGAGCCGGCCATGAAGCCGAATTCCTGCGCCGCCAGGGTCATGGGCAGGCCGCCGACCCGGCCGAAGCCGATCTTGAACGCGTCCTGCAACCCGGTCTTGGCGCGGGCCTCCTTGAGGCGGTCGACGTAGCGCTTCTCGTCGCGGAACTTCAGCGGGTCGGTGGCGACCTCGGGCAGCGCCACGTCGATCCAGGTGCCCTCGTCGAACATCATCTTGAGGCGCGCGGTGGCGCTCATCTTCAGGTGATGCTCGGAGCCCGGAATCACCCAGTGATTGGCCTCCACCTCCTTGTGGAACACCATCTGGCCGGTATCCGGGCACTTGACCCAGAGGTTCTCGGGCGTCTCGCGCTTGAACAGGGTCTTGATCCGGGGGCGCACCACCTCCGAGATCCAGTTCATCGGTTCGACCATCGACTTGCGTCCGTTCGCTTCAAGCTCGCGCTGATATCAGGTGGTGTGGCCCCTTCCGCCAGGGCGCGCGGTTCAGGCGGCCCGCTCGACCCCGCCCGCGCGGACGCCGGCGGCCAGCTCCCGGACCAGCTCCGCCACGGCCGGGACCGTACCGGCCTGCGGCCGCCCCTCGGAATCCAGCGAGCGGACCAGGGTGTCCACCAACGCCGAGCCGACCACGACCCCGTCGGCGCCCTTGGCGATCGCCGTCGCGTGGGCGCCGGTCTTCACCCCGAAGCCGACCACCACGGGCAGGTCGGTGTGGCGGCGGATGCGGGCGACCGCCTCCGAGACCTTGCCGAAATCCGGTGTCGCCGTGCCGGTGATGCCGGTGATCGACACGTAGTAGACGAAGCCCGCGGTGTTCGCGAGCACGGCCGGCAGGCGGCGCTCGTCGGTGGTCGGCGTGGCGAGCCGGATGAAGGCCAGCCCCTTCGCAAGCGCCGGCAGGCAGAGCTCCGAATCCTCCTCCGGCGGCAGGTCGACCACGATCAGCCCATCGACCCCGGCCGCGACCGCGTCGTCGAGGAACCGATCGACCCCGTAGGTGTGGATCGGGTTGAAATAGCCCATCAGCACGATCGGCGTGCCGTCGTTCTCGGCGCGGAAGCGGCGCACGAGGTCCAGCGTGCCGGCCACGCCCTGGCCGGCCTTAAGGGCGCGCAGGCCCGCGGCCTGGATCGCCGGGCCGTCGGCCATCGGGTCGGTGAAGGGCAGGCCGAATTCCAGGATGTCGGCGCCGGCGCCGGGGAGCGCCTTCAGGATCTCCAGGGAGGTCTCCGGGTCGGGATCGCCCGCCATCACGTAGGTGACCAGGACGGCCCGGTTCTTCGCGCGGGCGCGGGCGAAAGTGGCGTCGATGCGGCTCGGCATGGATCTGATACGGGTTTTCGCGGCGTCGGGACCGGATCCGGCCCAGGATTATCTCCGCGCTACACCATCGGCGTCGGCCCGTGAAGCGCTCGCCCCTGCGGCCACGGGGACGGCCGCCCCGCCTTGTCCTGCCGATCGCGGACTCCATCTCCCGGCGTCCACACCCCCAGGATGATGAGGAGCGCGACATGGCGAAGGCCGACAAGCACCACATGGGCCCGGGCGGTCACGGCAAGGGCTCGGGCAGCGGCGGCATGACCGATCTGCCGGACGGCGTGCTCGGCGAGAACGAGGTCCTGAGCAACCGGGACAAGTCCAGGCACAGCGACGAGCGCGGGCTCGACGGCAAGGCGGTCCAGACCGAGCAGTACCAGGACCACGCGGCCAACCGGCAGGCGCCCGGCTTCGAGACGAAGGAGTCCTGAGGCCGGTCAACGGGGACCGGCGGGCAGCGGCCGTGCACGCGGTGCGGTTGCCCGCCCGCCCCGGCCCGCGTAGCCCTCGGGCATGACGACCCAAGACCTCCCGACGCGCCGCTTCGCCGCCTTCCTGTTCGACATGGATGGGACGATCATCAGCTCGATCGCCTCGGCGGAGCGGGCCTGGACCCGTTGGGCACAGAGCCACGGCCTCGACGTGGCGCGTTTCCTGCCGACGATCCACGGGGTCCGGTCCGTGGACACGATCCGCCGGCTCGGCCTGCCCGGTGTCGATCCGGAGGCCGAGGCCGCCGCAATCACCCGGGCTGAGATCGAGGATGTCGGCGACATCGCCGAGATCCCGGGCGCCCGCGCGTTCCTGCAAGCTCTGCCGCCCGAGCGCTGGGCGATCGTCACCTCGGCGCCCCGGGAGCTCGCCCTGCGCCGCCTGGACGCCGCCGGCATGCCGGTGCCGGCCCTGCTCGTCGCCGCCGAGGACATCGATCAGGGCAAGCCCGCGCCGGATTGTTTCCTGCTGGCCGCCGAGCGCCTGGGCGTCGCGGCCGCGGATTGCCTGGTGTTCGAGGATGCCCCGGCCGGCATCCAAGCCGGCGCGGCGGCGGGCGCCACCGTCGTTGTGGTCACGGCGACCCACCACGCGCCGATCGAGACGGCGCACGCGACGATTCCCGATTATCGGGCGCTGACGGTCGATGCCGGGCCGGATGGTCTCCGTATCGCTCCCGCCAACTGAGCGCGCTCGATGCATTCAATCAGGAGAATCGTATCGGGACATACGATCCGCCAAAATCCCAGGCCTTGCATCGCCGCATAAGCCTTCACCCCGTCATCAACTCAGTTGGCGGCGGCTTGAACGTATGCGTCGCGCAGGCGTGCGTTTGCGATGACGATGAGGCGTCGCATGAGGGCTGTGATGGCGACGATGGGCTTCTTTCCGGCGTCGCGCAGGCGCCGGTAGGCGTCCCGGAGGATGGGGTTGTGGCGGCTGGCCGCCATCGCGGCCATGAACAGGGTGCGCTTGACCTCGGGCCTGCCGCCGCGGGTTCGGCGATAGGCGTCGGTGGCGCCGCTCTGGTTGGGGTGGGGGGCGACGCCGGCCAGGGCGGCGGTCTGACGGCGGTCGATGCGGCCGAGTTCGGGCATGAGACC